>JAAETV010000543.1 GCA_024227975.1 Actinomycetes bacterium | reverse complement strand
CACGATCTCGTTCAAGACGATGACCCTGTCGATGTCGGGGTAGACCGCCCTCAACAGGACGGCGACAGCCTCTCGCCCCGATCCGGTCACACCGATGGCGCGAACATCAGTCCGGGCCCGCTTCATGATGGTGCCGACCAACCGGTGAGCGGCATCGACCGGGTTGCCCCGGGTGCGGTCGTAGACGTCGAGTACGACCTCGCCCGTCTCGATTGAGGTCAGTACCGCCTTGGCTCCAGTCGAGCCGAGATCGAGCCCCAGGATCGAGGGTCCCTCGGCTGCACCGGCCGGGATCTCGGGTTCGGCCATCATGGTGACCTTGTCCTGCCAGCGCCCGGCCGGCTCGTTCACCGCGAAGCGGCTTGCGGCCGCCACAATCAGTCCGGCGGGATCGGCGGGTAGGGGTACCGGCTTGGACGCCCTGGCTTGCTCGGCGGCGATGGCGGCGGCCCCGATGGCTTCGAAGCAGTCGGCCCAAGGTGGCGTCTTGACCGGTTCGCCAACCAGTTCCTCGAACGATTGGCGGAATGACTCGATTCTGGCCGGTCCCCCAATCAGGTAGACAGGGCCCTCAGCCCGATTGCGGGCTAGCAGCGAGTGGGTGTTGCGGGCCACCGAGCCGAAGTAGCCGCTGAACAGCTCACCTGTGGCCTTGCCCTGGTTGGCGAAGTGGGTCATCTCGCTCTTGGCGAACACAGAGCACCGGGCGGTGATGGGGATGTCCTCACCAGCCTCGAGCGCTGTCCGATCGGCATCCTCGATGGTCAGGCCGAAGCGGTCGGCAATCTTCTGGATGTTCTCACCGCTCCCTGATGAGCACTTGTCGTTCTCCAGATACTGATAGGTGTACTTCGGGCCGCCCTCTTGCCCACTCACACCGGCCAGCCTCCGGCTCAGAACCCCATAGCCCCTGGCTCCGATGGAAACCAGGTTGATGGCGTCCTCCAGCCCCACGATTGTCTCCAACGCCGCTTCCTGGCAGGAGTCCTCGGGCAACACCAAAACGGGAGCCGACAACTCGTCGGCATGGACGCCGGTCGCAGCCAGCGCGGCGTAGGACTCGATGTCGTTATCCCGGTACCACTGCAGGAACAAGCCCAACGGATCGCCGTCGTGTAGCCGGTGGGTAGCGCTGTCCACCTCCAGCGTGCCATCGTCGTTCACAGTGGCCGTGACGAAGCCAACCGATACTTTGCCCAGATCGCAACCAGCAATTCTCATACCTACATCCCACCATGACATCGCTCCTGGGCGCTAGCTGATGACACCATCGGCAATGAGGGGGAGGGTGATAGGCAGGACGTCCTGGGGTACCTAGCCGCGGGCTGAGACACCACCGGAGACGGTGAGAACCTCCCCCGTTATGTAGTCGGCGCGATCAGAGGCGAGGAACGAGACGAGGTTGGCGACGTCGTCGGGCTGTCCAATGCGACCGAGGAACGCCTTGTTGTCGACGTAACCATCGAAGAACTCCTCCGGATAGACCCTGCGGAGGAATTCGTTGTAGATGAGCCCGGGGGCGACCGCATTGATCCTGATTCCGTGCTTGCCGTTCTCCGCCGCCGCCACCCGGGTGAGGGCCAGCACGCCAGCCTTTGCTGCCGAATAGGCTGCTCCGTGCTCGGTCGACATCTCCCAGGCCGCGATCGATGAGATGTTGACGATCGATCCGCCTCCATCGGCGATCATGGCAGGCAGCACATGGCGCATACACACGAAGGTTCCGGTCAGGTCGACGTCGAGGCATCGCTGCCATGTCTCGACCGACATCTCGGCCACCGGCTCGATCTTTGACCAGCCTGCGTTGTTGACGAGGACGTCGACGCCGCCCTTGGCCTTGATGATGTCGGCAACGGCGGATTCGACCTGATCATGATCGGTGACATCAAGCTCGTGAGAGGAGAAGGGTCGACCGAACTCCTCACTCAGGGTCGCTGCGAACTCGCCGCACCGACGCCCGTGGGCGTCGGTCACCACGACATCCATCCCGTCGGCTGCCAGCTGGCGGGCAACGCTGGCGCCTATCCCGGCGCCAGCAGCTGCCGTGATCAGGGCAACGGCACGGTCTCGACTCACGGTTTGCCTCCATTGGCTTCCACTGCGGGAATGATGATGTCGGCCAGCTCGGCCAGCCTCCGCTCGCGACCTCCCGACAGGAGGGCGAAGGTGATGCGGTCGATGTCGAGCTCCCAGAGCTCACGCAGGCGGGCCACACACGTGTCGACGTCACCGACCAGGGCAACCGATCGCACGAACTCGTCGGAGATCAATTCCTTGTGGCCGGCCTGTAGGGAGAGGTGGTCGACGAGATGGTATGCGTCGGCGGCACGAGCGAATTCGTCTCGGTACTTCTCCCAGGCCTCGGGCATGCGCTTCCACGGGTGGAAGGTGGCGGCCTGGCTCGTTGCCCAAGCCCGGACATCCGAGAGCGCCTGCTGCTCATCGTCGTCAACCGACATCGTGACCATCAGATCGATGGTGAGGTCCTGGCGGCGGCGACCGGCGGCTTCGAGGCCTTGGTACAAGTAGTCGAGCTGCCAGGCGCAGAACTCGGGGTCGGCCGCCCCCATCACTATGGCACCGTCACAGACCTCACCGGCCATTCTCAACATGCCCGGTTGAGAGACCGCAACATATATAGGTATCTGACGGGTGGCGGTTGCGAGGCGGATATCGCTGCCATAGAGGGCGACCGTCTCGCCGGTGAAGAGCTGGTGGAACTCGTCGATACCTGCTCTCAACTCCGACAACTTCGACGGCCGACCCCCGGCGGCCAGAACAGCTGACCACCCTGCGCCCAGTCCGAGCATGGCCCGGCCATCCGACAGCTCATCGAGGGCAGCGGTTGCGTTGGCGGTGATGGTTGGGTGTCGGGTCACGATATTGGTGACGGCGGCGCCGATCTGTACCGAATCGGTTGCCATCGCCGCCAGGTTCATGACGGCGTAGACGTCCTTCATCCCCAGCTGGAAATCGATGTACCAGAGGGCTTCGAATCCTTGCTCGTCTACCGCTCGGGCCAGCGCGGAGGTGCGGGTCAGCGGCTCACGAGCACTCACACCCATGGAGATGCCGTAGCGACCGCTCATCGGGCCCGGCCCCGAACGAGGTCGGCGATCAGTTGCCCGTAGCGCTCGGGTTGATCGACCGAGATCAGGTGACCCGCATCGGGAATCTCGTGGTAGCGGCTGTCGGTCAGGGCATCGACGATCATGTCGGCCGCCTTGCGGGGACAGAAGACATCCTGATCACCACCTATGACCTCGACCGGAACGGTGACCTTTGCCAACTCGGGAGTCAGGGGGGCCGATCGAACCCCGATCATGGCCCGGGCTGCGTTGACATAGCCTTCTCCGGTCCCGACGGCTTGGAGGCGAGCCGCCGTCAGCAGCTCGATATCAGCACCGCCGACAACCTGCTGAGCCGTGTCGTCGCGCAGGCCGGCACGAAAGCCCTCCCAATCACCGGCCTCGATCTGGGCAATCCTGCCGGCAAAGAACTCGGCGGCAGCCCCTCCGACGACGGAGGAGGCAGCGACCACTATGAGGCTCTCGATGGGGGCGTCGGCTTGGACGGCGGCTCTGAGGGCAATGGTTCCCCCCAGCGAGTAGCCGACCACGACGGCGGGACCGGACAACTCGCCGACGAATCGGCTGAGATCAGCGCTCAGCTGGGCAAGGGTTCCCTGGCCATCGCCGGCAGTGGTGGTTCCATGGCCGCGGAGATCAACGGCGTAGACGGTATGACCGGCCAGGTGGTCCAGGACGGGATCCCACGAGGAATGGTCTTCGGCCAAGCCGTGGAGCAAAACCACGGCCGGCCCCGAGCCCTGCCGGTGATAGTTGACGCTGATGTCGCCGAGCTCGTGACGGGTCATGAAGCACTCTCTTTGAGTTCGCGACGAAGGATCTTGCCGGTGGGACTCTTGGGAACCGAGTCGATGAACTCGACCTCGCGTACCTTCTTATATGGGGCGACCCGCTCGCTCACATGAGCCATGACTTCGTCTGCCGCCAGCTCCGCTCCCTCTGCTCTCACCACGAACGCCTTCGGTATCTCTCCGTCCGCACCGCCGACCAGGCGGGGGACGACGGCGGCATCGGTTATGTCGGGGTGCTCCAGCAGGACCGATTCGAGCTCGGCTGGGGCCACCTGGTAGGCCCGGTACTTGATCATCTCCTTGGCCCGATCCCGCAGGGTGACATAGCCCTCCTCGTCCATCGTGACGATGTCGCCGGTACACAGCCAGCGGCCAGTTGAGTCCTCGACGATCGTGTTGGCAGTCGCTTCAGGCTGGCCCAGATAGCCGAGCATGACCTGAGGACCCTGGACCAACAGTTCGCCGAGAACACCCGGGGCCACCTCCTGGCGGGTCTCTAGGTCGACAACCTTCAAGCGTGTGTCGGGGAGGGCTTGGCCGACCGTGCCCCGCTTGATCGGCCCCGATCTCGTCGAGTTCGTGGCCGGACTGGCCTCGGTCAGCCCGTACCCCTCGTACACCTCTGCGCCACAGATCTCCTCGACCGCTTCGATGATGTGGGTCGCCACCGGTGCGGCTGCGGTCTGGATATGGCCGACGCTCGACCAGTCGGCGTCCATTCCCCCGGCCAGTTCGAGCATTACCGGTGGTACGACGAAGAGGTTCGTTGCCCGGTGCTCGGCGACCAGCCGGGTGAACAGCTCCCGATCGAACCCCGGCATCACGACCTGCTTGGCCCCGGCGACCAGACCGATGGTCATCAGCCCGACCATCCCGTAGATGTGGAAGAAAGGGAGGAAGTCGATCATCACCGAGGACTCCACAACTGGTCCTGGGGCCAACAGCTGGTGGGCGTTGGCAACGAGGTTGAAGTGGCTCAGCATCACCCCTTTCGGCATCCCGGTCGTGCCCGATGAGTAGGGAAGGGCGGCGACGTCGGTCCTGGGGTCGATGGTGATCGGGTGTGGGGCGCCGCCAGCCCGCGCCGCCAGTTCCCAGACGTCGGATACGAGGTGGAAGTGGTCAGGCTTGGCCCATGCTGCTCTGACTTCCTCTGCCCCCTCCGCCCCAGCCATGACCAGAGTGGCCCCGGAGTCGTCGAGCTGATGTTCGATTTCACGCTTGGTGTAGAGCGGGTTGAGAGTGGTGACCGATGCCCCCGCGGCCTGAGCCCCAAAGAAGGCGACAATCCACTCAGGGGAATTGGCGGCAATGATGGCGATGCAGTCGCCGGGCTCGACCCCTTCGTCTTGAAGTGATCGTCCGACCCCGGCAACGGCCTGGCCGAGCACGGAATAGGTGTACTCGGCCCCCGACACACCATCGACGAGGGCGACACGATTCCCCCACCGGGAGACAGAACGGTCGAAGAGCTCGGAAACCGACAACTCGGGGTATGGCTCCAGCGAACCAAGAGGCGATCCGACGATCGGCATGCGAGAACTCTCCCAGAAATTCGCCAGGCTCGTCCCGGCGATCCGCTGCAAACGTACCAGACCGGCGTCTGCGGGTACCCAGAGGAGGCTGGTGTAGCTTTGGGCGCTACCAGTTCCTCCGATCATCGGACCGACAATGACCGCATCCGCCCTGCGCCCGAGCCACCTCCCCGAACTCGAGCTGTGTACTCCGACATCGGTGGAGGAGCTCACCCGGTTGGTAGCCGACGGCTTCTGTCCGATGGGCGGGGGCAGCGATGTTCTGCTGGCTGCGCTCCAGCGGGGCGAGCCTCGCCACCTGGTGTCAACACTACGGGTGGCTGAGCTCGGCCGTCTCGACATTGGCGATCGGGAGATCACCATCGGCGGGGCTGTCACCCTGGCCCGCCTGGTACGCCATCCCGAGCTCCGATCCGGGATCGCGGCCATTGCCGAGGCAGCCCAGAAGGTGGGCTCGGTGCAGCTTCGCAATAGCGCGACCCTCATCGGCAATCTGTGTACGGCATCACCGGCCGGCGACACGATCGCGGGCCTCTTCGTTCACAACGCCATTGTCGACACCG
The DNA here is from genome assembly GCA_024227975.1 of Actinomycetes bacterium. Next base: position 11,614 of record JAAETV010000543.1, on the reverse strand, counting down.
TCGACTCATCGGGGACACGACGAGCGATTGGGGTCAGGGACTTCCTGCTGGGGCCAGGCCAGACGGCTCTGGTTGATAGCGAGATCGTGACCGGGGTGAGAGTCGAACGGTTGGGTCAGGGTGAAGGCTCGGCCTATCGTCGCTTCACCGAGCGAAACGCCATCGACCTCGCCTTCGCCTCCGTTGCAGCCCGAGTGATGCTGGAGGCCGACGGCGAAACCATACGCTCGGTAGATCTGGCCCTTGGGGCCGTTGGCCCGACGGTCATCGACGCCTCGGCGGTTGCCGACTCGCTCCTGGGCCATGCTCCGATCACCGATCGGGTCGAAGCTGTCGCCGACGCGGCCAGTGAAGTGTGCTCCCCCATCTCCGACCATCGCTGTTCTGCCGATTATCGGCGTCAGCTCATTCGGGTCCTTGTTGTCGAAGCGATCGATCGGGCATCGGCCAGGGCCCGGGGTCTCGACTCAGAGCTTGGGGTAGGCCATTGACCGGTAGCAGCGCAGAGAGGGCCCAGGCCTCCGCGACGAACGACGAGACCATCACCGTCAACGGCAAGGCCTGTGCTATTCCAGACCAATGGCGGGGGCGGCGCCTCATCGACTACCTGCGCACGGAGCTCCGTCTCGTCGGTACCAAGGAAGGTTGTAGTGAGGGTGATTGTGGCGCTTGCACGGTGTTGGTCGACGGTGAGCCGATCTGTTCGTGCCTGACCTTGTGCGGGGTTGTCGCCTCCCGGTCGATCACGACAGTCGAAGGACTGGGGGCGGATCACCTCGATCGCTTTGCCAACGGGTGTGAGAGTACGGGTGGGGTGCAGTGTGGCTTCTGCAGCCCAGGATTCGCAGTGATGAGTGCCTGGCTGGTGCAAGGGGGTACCGAGACCGGGGGCGAATCCGAGGCCAAGCTGCTGGAGGGGAATATCTGCCGGTGCACGGGCTACCAGCAGTTGGCCGAGGTCATAGCGGGGTTGGGAGCAACGAGCGAGACAGAGCGAACGGCTGGTCAGACATGACCGAGTGGACTTCTGCATCGATTCGCCAGCGGGCCACCGGGCAGGCCCGGTATGCGGCCGACCTCGCCCCGACCGACGCCTTGGTCGTCGATGTTGCCCGCAGCCCCCATGCTCACGCCCGTGTCCTCCGTATTGACCCAACCGACACCTTGAAGGTGCCGGGTGTGGTGGGCGTCCTCACCGCTGAGGACTTCGCAGATGTCACCCTGGGGCGGCTGATCTCCGACGAGCCGGTACTCACCTCGACGGCCCGTCATGTCGGTGACGGTGTTGCCGCCATAGCCGCAGTGGATCGAGAGGCTCTCTTGGCTGGGATGGCCGCCCTCGATATCGAGTACTCGCCGCTCCCGGCCGCTACAACCATAGATGAAGCCCGATCCCTTCAACCTGACATCCACGGCGACTGCCCCGGCAATGTCGCCTCCCGGTTCAGCTGTGACCGGGGAGACTGGGAATCCGCGGTCAACCGGGTTGTCGAGTGGGCCGAAGCGACGTTCGATACTGCTCCGGTGCCCCATGCCTATCTGGAGCCCCGGGCCACCTACGTCCGGGTGATGGATGATCACCTCGAACTGGTGACCGGCACCCACTTCCCCGTCGCCCTACAAGAGGACTATGGCCAGATCGTCAGAGAATGGGGGGCCGAGGTCCGCATCGTGACCCCGGAGATCGGTGGGTCATTCGGCGCCAAGTGGGAGCACCCGACCCACCTGATCTGCCTGGCCTTCGCCAACCGGCTCGGGCGAGACGTAGCCATGATCACCCCCCGTCGTGACGACATGATCGCGGGCCGAAGCCGCCTGGGAATGCGAATGACCATGGCCCTCGGTGCCGACACCGAGGGCCGTCTCATCGCCAAGAAGACGTTCGTCGAGGCCGACAATGGCGCCTACTCCGGGCACGGCCCCTCGGTCACCGTGTCGGCCGCAATACGGGCCGACAACCTCTACCGCTACGACGCCGTCTCGGTCTCGACCGAGCTCATCTACACCAACACCATGCCGTCGGAGTGCTTCCGGGGCTTCGGTCTTCCCCAAGCCGTGTTCGCCCAGGAGCAGCTGGTCGACGAGCTGGCGATCCGGCTCGGGATCGGGCCGGCCGAGATGAGGCGGCGCAACACCGTCACGGCCGGTGAGACCACCCTGCACGGGTGGGAGATCGCAAGCTCTGGCCTGGAGGTCTGCCTCGATGAGATCGAGACTCGGATCGAGTTCGACAAGCTCGCCCGCCCGGCCAACGCCGACTCGGATCGGCGCTACCGGATCGGCTATGGCCTGGCCACATGCATACATGGCATCAGCAGTCGGGCCTATGACCCCCGTTTCGACCGTGATGAGGTGACGCTGACGCCTCACCCCGACGGCACGATCACGGTCGCGTCGGGTGAGGTCGAGATCGGCTGCGGTACCAACGACGTCCTGGCCACCATCGTTGCCGATGAGCTAGGGGTCGACCGGAGCATCCTGTCGATCGTGCTCGGCGATGGCAATCGCAGCCCATACGGGCTCGGCAACTTCGCCAGCCGAACAACCCTATTCGCGGGACGCGCCGCCATCGACGCCTGTCAGCGACTTCGGGTCCGCTGCGGTGAGATGGCCATCGACCTGGATCTGGCAGTCGACGTCACGCCGATCGCCGTCATGGCAGCCGCGGCCTCTGCCGGCCGAATCGATGAGCTGGCTGTCTCAGGCACGTTCGAGCCTGACAATGTGGTGATCCCCGACCCATCCGGATACGGAAACGTCTCCGCCGCCTACAACTTCTCGGCCCACGGCTGCTGTGTCAGCGTCGACACCTGGACCGGCAAGGCCATTGTCCTCCAATACTGGGCCGCCCATGACTTGGGGCATATCTTCAATCCGAACGGGGCGGAGGGTCAGGTGATCGGGGGTGTCACCCAGGGTCTGGGGATGGCTCTCACCGAGGAGCTGACCCTCGATCCCCAAGGACGGGTGCTCAATCCTGGGTTCCTCGACAATCGTGTGGCGACCTTCGCCGACGCCGTTCCTATCGAAGCGATCTTCGTCGACACTCACGATCCCGCCGGACCCCGGGGAGCCAAGACCATCGGTGAGCCCCCACTCATCCCCGTCCCCGCTTGTGTGGCGAACGCCATCCACGACGCAGTCGGCGTGCGAATGCACCGCACTCCGATGACATCGGAACAAATCTGGTACCAGCTCCAACAACACAAGCACCAGCCGTAGCCCTCGCCAAAGGCCGGCACCTCGTCCGCCGTGCTGGCTCGATCACTCGCTGGTACGGTCGACTCCTCGGGTATGAGGCTGAGTTGGTGGGGGTGACACAGCGGTCCTCACGGGCCCACGGTCCGAGTATCCAGCGAGGGGGCGTGGTGGAACAGCTTCTGAAGGAAATCTCCTACGGGGAGAAGCGCACGAGTATCGGGCGAACCATCACGGAGGGCGACTTCAGCCTTCTGGTCAATCTCAATTGGACCATCGGCCCGGTTCACACGGATACGGTCCAGATGCAGTCGACCCAGTTCGGTGAGCGGATCCTGCCCGGAGTCTGTGTCCTCAGCACGTCGATTGGTCTCGCCAATTCGAGCGACGTTCGCGGTCTGATGGCCGAGAAGGGCTTCTACCTCGTGGCCCTGCTCGGGTTCGAGGATGTGCGATTCACAGGCCCCGTGTACCCAGGAGACACGATTACCGTTCAGAGCGAGGTTGTCGAGGCGCGGCCTACAGGAGACCCGAGGCGCTGCGTCGCACGCCTGAGGGACATCACACGGACGCAGAACGGTGAGACGGTGCTCGAGGCGGTCCGGTCGGAGCTGTACGAACTCCGAGTCTGATACTCGGCACCGATGTCCCTGATGGACCTCTCTGAGCGCTGGAAGACCTCCGGATGCAGTGGCGAGCGATGTCTTCACCTGCTGGCCAAGCGGTGAGGAGGTCCTCGGTGGCATCCTGCATGGCAACGGCGCCGGCGCGGATCTTGGAGCAGACGTGGTCGATTGAGCATCGTCGATCCGTGACAGTCGGGCGTGAAGCTCGGCTTCGACCAATCGGGTGAGAAGGCTACGAAGCCGTCTGCCAATGCAAATGTCAGCTGTCAGCAGCGCGCCGAGCTCGACGCGAGGTTGCGATCAACGCGATTCCGGCGATCAACAGCGTGATCGGACCAGTGCTTGGGGCCTCGGTGAATACCATCAGCCCTGCTGCCAGGACAGCAAGTGCGATGCCACCGAGGAGCCGTGCAGTCAACTTGTCCATCATCTGACTGTCGTGGGCCCGCGGGATCAAGCGACAGGGGCCAATGTCCCAATCCCATCTGGGAACCTTGATTCATCCGGCCGCATCACAGGTAGGGATGTGCTGGATCGTGACCGTCGATAGGACGGTCATCGTGGATGGGGTCGACGACTCGTTCGATCGGTTCGATGTCTACATCAGCGACGGTGGCGTCTTCGATCTTCGGGGGGCCGGCGAACCACGGGATGACGACAGCTGGTGTACCGAAGGTGGCGGCTTCAGCTATACCGATGAAGGCGACCGACTCCTGACCGAAGCAGATCTCACCGCCGGCTGATCTCCATCCGGCTTGCGATGTCGCGCCGGCTCTGCGAAAGATGTGTGATCGCCGGGTCGATGATCCGCTTGCCGATGGCCAGCGAGGCCGTGGCCGTCACACGCTCCTTCGATCCTCCGTGATCGATTTCGGCGAGCCTACAACCCAAGCCACGGGTAGCAAGGCAGCAACTCTGGCTAGGCCGAAGCCGTCAGTCGGCGGTACATGTCGGCCATCTTCTCCGGTGTGTGGGGCATATCGTTGTCGACCCACCAGGCGAGGAAAGTCATGAGTGAGCCGGCCAGGAAGGCCGCCCGGGCCTCGGTCGGGATGTCGGATCGCTCTCCCGCTGCAGCCCGGCTCTCGATGGTCGACCTCGCTCTATCAGTGAGAGCCTCCTGAGCCCTTCGGTGGACGAGATCGATTCCTCGGCTACCGATCATGGCCTTGAACAGCTCGTGCTGGTCGGCGACATGACGAAAGACTCCAAGGCTCGGGAGTATGGCCTCGGCGCCCGACGGGTCGTCAACCAAGTGAACCTCGATGTCGGCCGTGAGCCGCTCGAGGCCGCTCAACAACAGATCGTCCTTGGTCTCGAAGTGGGCGTAGAACGTTGAGCGACCAACGTCGGCCCGGTCAATGAGGTCCTGCACCGTGATCTTGTCGTAGCCCTTTTCGATGATCAGGGACATGAGAGCCTCATGGAGTCGCTGCCTGGTGCGGCGCACTCTGCGGTCATTGCTTGCCATAGCACTGTCTCCGTTCCGCGCAATCCGTCGAAGGTGTTCAGAACCAGACAACGGGGCCGGATTGACTGTTGATGGGTTGGGTGTCCCTCCGTACGATACCGAACATGATGTATGATTTAACATACAACGTTCGGAATCATGGTTGTCGCCAGAGTGTCGACGCCCCCCGGCCGCCCGGATCTATTGTCGATCTCGACGGTGTCAGCAAGCTCTACGACACCGGCGCCGGAGATTTCGCTGCCCTGTCCGATGTCGACCTAACGATCGAGGCGGGCCAGTTCGTGGCCATCGTTGGCAAGTCGGGAAGCGGCAAGTCGACCTTGCTCAACCTGCTCACCGGTATCGATAGACCGACATCGGGCGTGGTCAGTGCCAATGGGGTCGTCCTCAACGACCTCAGCGAGAACGAGATCGCCCGGTGGCGCGGCCACAACGTCGGGCTGGTCTTCCAATTCCAACAACTGCTACCGACCCTGACGATCGCCGAGAACGTGATGATGCCAATGGACTTCATCGGGTCGATACCGAGGCGGGAGCGGACCGACCGGGCCCTGGCCCTACTGGAACTGGTCGGCATCGCCGACCAGGCCGACAAGTTCCCGGCAAAGCTCTCGGGCGGTCAGCAACAGCGTGCTGCCATCGCCCGTTCACTGGCCAATGACCCGCCGATGATCGCCGCCGACGAGCCGACCGGCAACCTCGACTCATACACCGCCGATCGGGTTCTCAGCCTCTTTCGCGACCTGACCGCGGCCGGGAGGACGGTCGTGATGGTCACCCACGAAAGAGATATCGCGGCCCGGGTAGACCGGGTGATTACCGTCGTCGACGGCCGCGTCCTGGGAGGCACGACAGCTCCCGAACACCTGCCCGAGGCTGAGCAGGCGGCAACTCATGGTTAGTCCACGATGGCGCAAGGTCCTGAGAGACCTCTCCCTGAACAAGGGACGAACCCTGCTCGTGATCACGGCCATCACGGTTGGCGTTGTCGCCGCCGGATCGATTCTCACCGCCTATTCGGTGATCACCCGGGAAATGGATCGCAACTATGGGGAAACGAATCCCCCGTCCGGCGTCCTCTATCTGGATTCCGTCGACGAGGAGCTGGTGGCTTCGGTCGAGGCCCGACCAGAGATCGCGACGGCTGAGGCACGCCGCGAGGTCACGACCCGGCTGATACGTGGCTCTGACGAGTGGATCAATCTGCGACTGGTTGTGGTCGACGATTTCGACGACATCGCGGTGAGCCGCTTCTATCCCGAAGAGGGCGCCTGGAATCCAGGTTCCGATGAGATCCTGATCGAGCGGTCGTCGCTGACCGAAGTCGACATGAGCATCGGTGACGACATCACCGTTGCTGCCACCGGCCAATCCCCCCGGACCTTGTCGGTGGCAGGCTTGGTCCATGATCCAGGGCGCACCCCAGCCTGGATGGTCGGCCATGTCGTGGGCTATGTCACCGTTGATGCCCTCGGCCCCCTCGGCATCGAACCCGTGCTCGACCAGTTGCAGGTCGTAGCCGTCGGTGAGCCTGATCGGGCCGCCAATCGAGAGCTGGTAGACGCCCTCGTCGACGATCTCCGCGCCGACGGTCTCGAGATCAATCGGGTCGACGTGTCGACTCCCGGTGAGCATCCAGCCCGAGGGGTGATGAGGACACTGCTATTCCTACTACAGGCCTTCGGGGTCCTTGCTCTGATCACCAGTGGCGGTCTGGTTGCAACCCTGATCACGGCGCAGCTGAACCAGCAGAGCCGAGAGATCGGAGTCATGAAGGCCGTAGGGGCCAAGACGGGCCAGATCGCCGGCATCTACCTGGGAACGGTTGCCCTGCTCAGCATCGCCGCCCTCGCCGTCGGGATACCCGTTGGGATCCTGGGGGGAAGGGGCCTGGTCGCCTTCACCTTCGGGCTCCTGAACTTCGAAGTCGAGACCTACCGTCCCGATGCTTGGGTCATTCCGGTACAGATAGGAGCTGCCCTGGCCATTGCCTTGTTGGCGGTCGCCTACCCGGTAGCCAGAAGCAGCCGGACGCCAGTCCATGAGGTGCTGGCCGACCATGGCAGCGCAACCCCTTCCAGTGGGTCCGAGTCGAAGGGGTGGCTACGCAGACCAATGGAGTGGGTTGGTCGCACCTCCGCCTTCGGGCTGCGCAACGCCTTCCGTGCCCGGTCCCGCACTGTGCTGACCGTTCTCGCCATCTCCCTTGGCGGTGCCGCCTTCATGGTGGCCCTCAACACCGGTGTTGCCTGGGACCGAGCGGTGGATGCCGAGTTCGATGCTCGCCAGTACGAGCTCGAAGTCCAACTCGACGGGGCCTACCCGGTCCAAGAGTTGAGCCAGGCCCTGGCCGACGTCCCCCCGGTCACCGCAGTCGAACCCTGGAACCAGTACCAGGCCGCGATCCAGCTCAGCGACGGGGGCCGCGGCGACACCTTCCGGTTGCTCGTCCCGCCGCCGAGGACCGAGATGATCGACTACCCGGTCCTCGAAGGTCGCTGGCTTCGCCCCGGAGAGGAGAATGCGCTCGTAGTAGCCCAGGTTCTCAACGACCCAGCTCCGACCGTTGGCGAGATCGTCTCCATGGATGTCGACGGCACCACCACCTCCTGGACCGTCGTTGGGGTCGTCCGCCAGATGAGTGGTGGTCGGACCGGTGTTGCCTATGCCAGCAACCGGCCAGCCGGTATCGGGACCGATGGATCGGCCAACCATGTCCGCATCGACGGCTCTGAGTCGCCCCAGCTTCTCAGCGCCGTTGAGCAGAGTCTGGCCGACAACGGGATTGGCGTCGCCAACATCTCGACCGCGGCCGATGGTCGCCAGGCTCTCGACGACCACCTTCTGATCATCGTCGGCCTCCTGCTGATCATGGCCATCCTCATCTCGATCGTCGGCGGGCTCGGCCTGATCGAGACGATGAGCATCAGCGTCCTCGAGCGGCGGCGCGAGCTCGGTGTGATCCGCGCCGTCGGGGCCACAACGGCCAAGGTGCTCCAGGTCGTGATCATCGAAGGGGTCCTCATCGCCGTTCTCAGTTGGGCCCTGGCCGTCGTCATCTCCATACCGCTGACGATCGCAGTGGAGTCCACAACCGGGAACCTCTTCACCCAGGCCCCGCTGCCAACGAGCTTCTCCGCCACCGGTATCGGCATATGGCTGGCCATCGTCGTCATCCTCGCCGTGGCCGCCAGCGCCATACCCGCCCTCGAAACCACCGAGACCCCAGTCAACCAGGCGTTGGCCTACCAGTAGGCCTGCCACCACGAAAGGAAGCCAATATGGCCAAGCGATCCCAACAACTCCGAGCAAGCCTCGGAATCATCACCACCCTCGTCATCGTGGGTGTGGTGATCCTGCTCGCAGTATCCATGCACACATGACCGGGCGAGACAGCCAGACCGCCAGGAGTCGGGCAGTGAAAACCATCCTGGTGTCCCCCAGTGTCCGAAACCATCTACTCATCGTGGGGGCGGCGATGTTCATCGGCGCGGCCGTCGCACTCCGATTCCTGTCAGGTATCTCCATCTGGTGGGTCATTGCCGCGGTGAGCGTAGTGGCTCACGTCGGACTGGTCATGACCATCGGAGGAGCCATCGCCCGCTTGGCGAAGTTCTGGCCCTCGTCGACGCCTGATGTCAAGGCCAACGACTGACCGGCGGCCGATCTGACATCGCTCACCCCACCGGTCCTTGGGGACCTTGGCCCGATACATGGTAGTCATAGCGAGAGACCTTGTAGGAGGGCACGAGCGTGAACTTCAGGATGAGTGATGAGCAGCAGGCCGGTGTCGATGTGTTGCGTCGGTTTCTCGACAACGAGATCGAACCGAAGGCCCGCGAATACATCGACGAAGGGAAGTTCATCCCGACCGAGCAAATGAAGGAATTCCTTCAAGCGTTGTCGAGCTTTGGCCTCGTCAGTGGGCCCTATCCGGAGGAGTACGGGGGGCTCGGGTCGGACTGGACAACCCACCTCCTCCTGTTCGAGGAGGTCGCATACACCTCCGTCGATCTGGCAGTTCCGATACTCATCAATGTTGTCGGCGCCAGCAGCTTGCTTGGTGCTTCGGATGAGCTGAGGGAGCGCTATCTGTCAGGGATCCTGAAAGGTGAGCTGATCATCTCAGCTGGCATCTCCGAGCCCGACGTGGGGTCCGATGTTGCCGCCATCCAGACCCGGGCAGTCAAGGATGGTGACCACTACATCATCAATGGCGAGAAGACCTGGATCTCCAATGGTGAGTACAGCGACGTCTTGATCTGTACGGCCAGAACCGGTGAGGGATCCGGGGGCCTGTCCCAGTTCCTGGTCGACCGCAAGGAACACGGCTACGAGGTCCGTGGCATCCCCAAGATCGCCATGAACAGCCAGTCGACCGCTCAGATCTTCCTCGATGATGTCAGGGTGCCCGCCACCAACATGCTCGGCGGGAAGGGCTCGGGCCTGAGGAGCAATCTCGTCGGCTTCGAGCGCGCCCGCATACACATGGCGGCCTGGGGATACGGAATCGCCAGGCGAGCGCTGGCCGAGTCGATCAAGTACAGCCAGGAGCGGGTCCAGCACGGCAAGCCGATTGCCGGCCACCAGCTGGTGGCGGAGAAGATCGCAACCATGGCCACCGAGGTCGATGCTGCCCGCCTGCTGGCTCTGCGGGCCGCCGGGCTCATCGACGCCGGGGAGCGCTGCGACAAGGAGTGCTCCATGGCCAAGTGGTACGGCACCGAGCTGGCCGTTCGGGCCGGACGCGACGCCGTCCAGATCCATGGGGGCAACGGGGTCACTAGGGAGTTCATCGTCGAGAGGCTGGCCAGGGAAGGAATCATCGCCCCGATTCCTGACGGCACGACGGAGATCCAGAAGCTCATCATCGCCCGGGCCCTGACCGGCATTTCCGCCCTTCGCTAGGGGCGGACACCAATCCACTGAGCCGTCTCTCGTAGCGGTGCGGCGCCGGTCTGGCTATGCCACGATACGCCTGAGTAGCATTGGCGAGGCGCCACCCGGCGCCCAGTCGGAGGGATGTCAGATGAGTGATCAGGTGGTCGAAGCGGGGCTCTCCCCCGAGGGTCAGGCCATAATCGACACAACCCATCGCTTCGCCCGAGACGTGATGCGTCCGGCCGGAATCGAGCTCGACCAGATGGCCGATCCGGCCGACGTAATCGCCCCCGACTCGATCCTGTGGGACGTTCACGACAAGTACCGCCAACTCGGTGTCAACCAGGTGAGCCATATCGACGAGTTCAGCGCCGAGGAGGTGGCGTTGGTGATGGCGATGATCAGTGAGGAGCTTGGCTGGGGTGACAGCGGCCTCGCCATCAGCCTCTCAGTCGCCACCTTCACCCGGCGCTTTGCGCCCCTCACCGGTGATACCGAGCTCATCGAGCGCTATGCCAGCCCCAACAGCACTTCGATCGCCTGCTGGGCCATCACCGAGCCCGACCATGGCAGCGACACCCTCTGCTACACCGAGCCATCCTTCGCCGACCCGGCGGTGAAGGCGAACTGTATTGCCCGCCGAGATGGCGACGACTATGTGATCAACGGCACCAAGGCAGCATGGGTCTCCAACGGAACGATCGCCGACGTTGCAAACCTGTTCTGCTCGATCGACGGTGACGGGGGATTCGCCAAAGGTGGGGTCTGTGTAGTCCCCCTCGACCTGGACGGGGTCTCACGAGGTCGCCCCCTCGACAAGTTGGGCCAGCGTGCTCTCCCCCAGGGCGAGATCCACTTCGACAATGTCCGCATCCCCGCTCGGTGGATGGTCATCGACCCCGACGCCTATACCCCGATGGTCGAGGGGGTGTTGGCTTCGGCCAACGCATTCATGGGAACGACCTTCACCGGGGTCGCCCGAGCGGCATACGAGCTAGCCCTCGAATACGCTCGTGAGAGGGTGCAAGGTGGGGTACCGATTGCTGATCACCCGGCGGTGCGAGCCCGGCTGTTCAAGATGTTCACCGACTTCGAAGCAGCTCGTTCCCTGGCCAGGAGGGTTGCGGCCATGACGGCCGGGGGTCTACCTCCGATCCGCTACTCCATTGCCTCCAAGACCTTCTGCACCAGGATTGGATTCGAGGTCGCGAGCGACGCCCTGCAGATCTTCGGGGGGAATGGGCTCGCTCGCGAATATCCGATCGAGAAGTTGCTCCGAGACGCCAGGGCGTCGATGATCGAGGACGGCTGCAACGAGATGCTGAGCATCGTCGGCGGCGCAAATCTCTGAACCCACAGGAGGGACACCAGACATGGAACTACGCGAGGCCATGGGACGACGCCGTTCGATCCGATTCCTACGACCCCACCAGCCAGT
>JAAETV010000542.1 GCA_024227975.1 Actinomycetes bacterium | reverse complement strand
GGGCGCCACATAACAGCAGGTCAGACGCCTGCGAACCTGCCAACCTGAGTTGGACCGATAGCACTGTCCCATACTTGTCCCATCTTCTTGAGTTGGAATCTTGGGATGGCGAAGGGGAGCATCCGACTCAAGCGGGAACCGGACTACTGGGAGCTACGGGTCTACGCAGGCCGAGACCCCGTTACGAACAAACGCCGGTACGTCAGCCGGGGGTTCAGAGGCGGCAAGCGAGAGGCCAACAACGCCCTGGCTCAGCTCGTCGCCGAGGTCGACCGAGAAGGCATCCGGACCGAAGCCACCATCAGCCGTCTCTTGAACACCCACATCGACCACCTTGCCACCAGAGGACGGCAACAACGCACCATCGACGGCTACCGCTCCATCGCCCGAGCCATCGCCAAAGACCCACTCGGAAACCAGCCACTCAAGAAAGTGACGGTCAAGACCGTTGACGACTTCTACGACCGACTAGCGAAGCGTGGCCTCTCCCCCGCCACCATCCAGCGCTACCACGCCCTCATGGGCGCCGCCTACCAGCAAGCCATGGCCTGGAGTTGGGCGCCAACCAACACCGTTCGACTGGCCACTCCCCCATCGGTGCCCAGGATGCCTCGCAAGATCCCTACGTCAGAGACAGTGGCCGCCATCCTTCGAGAAGCCGAAGCGAGCCGGAACCCCGAGAACTATCTCGCCTTCCGCCTGCTGGCGACCACCGGGGCCAGGAGAGGCGAGATCTGCGGACTCCGATGGAACGCCATCGATCAGGAAACAGTCGACCAGCTACGAGAGCATCGGGCCGATCAGAACGACTACATCGCAGAGGTCCGATCCCGCATGACGCACAACGCCTTCGTCCTGGCCGACCTACTCAAAGACCCGAGCGGAGCCACACCGATCCCGCCGAACCGGTTGACACAAGCGTTTCGACGGATCACCGACCGAGTTCCGGAAGCAACCAGCGTCCGGCTACACGATCTTCGACACTGGTTTGCGAGCACCCAACTGGACTCCGGTGAGCCTCTACCAGCCGTAGCCGCACGAATCGGCGACAACGTAGAAACCCTCGCCAAGGTCTACGCCCACAAAGGACAACGAAGCGACGACAAGGCCGCTCAAGCGATCGCCGACCAACTCACCACTCCAGAGAACGGCGATCACGACCCCGGCGTTTAGCAGCACCCTGGTTGTGCCGGACTCGGACGGCAGATCGGGGCATCGTATGAGCGGAATCAAGTGCTGTGGACTGGACCGTGGGACTGCCAAGAACATGCTTGGATAGGGCGATGATGCAACCGTCTCCCCGCCCGACGACCGAAGTTCGAGATGTGATTCTCGACTCCATGGACCGCATGTTTGACCAACTCGCCAACCGCCTCGATGGGCTGACGAACGACGAGTACCTCTGGGAACCAGTCACCACTATGTGGACAGTTCGAACGATCGGTCAGACAACGGCCGTCGACGGCGCAGGAATCCGTGACCTCGACCCGGCCCCAGCGACGACCATCGCCTGGCGACTCTGGCACGTCGCTATGGACTGCCTCGACGACTACACAAGGCGATTCCACGGTGACCCGAGCGACGCACCTGCCGAGTGGACTCTGGAGGCCGGTGTGGCCATCGAGACACTCCGGCAAAAGTGGAGTTCGTACCGCGAGGAAATCGCCAGCAGGGATTGGTGGGATCAGCTCGGCAGGGACTGGGGACCGTGGGCCAACCACTCGGTTGCCGACATGGCGATGCACGCAAGCAACGAGCTCGTCCATCACGGGGCTGAGACCGGCCTGCTCAGAGACCTCTATCGTGCGTCCGAGGCTGGCGGCCACTTGTCCTGAGCGTTCTCGAGCACAGCAGTCGTGCCGGTGAGTTGTGCCTCTGGTTTGGTTGTAGGTTGAGCGTTACCGGGTGCTTTTCCAAAGCTGGGGCCACGGTGAGGGTCTCGCCGGAGCGGTTGTCGGAGTTGCATCGCCACGGCGGAGACGAGTCGTGCTGGCAGGAGACAGTCCGAAGCATCCTCCGTTCAGTCGATACAGCAGCCGTAGCCGACACTGGTTCTCCAAGCGAACTGCTCCGTATTCTCCACGACACTGTCTCCTCGACTCGATGCCTAGTAGTTCTCGACAACTTCGAGAGCCTCATGGAGCCAGCAGGCACCTCTCGAGGATCGCTCCGCGCAGATCACTTGGGATATGAGGCCGCAATCCGAGTCCTCGCGCTTGGCTCAAGCGGACTGACCATTATCACGAGCCGCGAGCGACCGGCAGCACTCGATGCCGTCGAGGTTGTCACCAGTACCCTCCCGTTGTCCGGCATGACAGTCGACGAAGCCGCCAAGCTTGGGCTGGATGCGGGCCCACACACAAGTGACCACGCTTGTTCAGGCCGCCATGTCAACGTTTCGGTGGTGGCCGAGACCTCCCACCCTCGATCGACGTTGGCCGTCAGCAATCAGTAGTCCCACGAAGATGACACCGGTTCACGCTCGACGGAGTGGGCCAGTTCTGGCAGTCGTTGTACACCTCCGTCGAGGCCGAAGCACACTACCGGGAGCGCCCGCAATCGCCCGTCGGCTGGCCTGAAAGAGGCTCAGTTCTGATTCGGAACGAGCGCCGAGAGGTCTGAGCTGGGCTGGTGGCCCGGTTGCGCCAACTCCTGCTGAGCAACCCACGCAGCAACGCTTGCCGAGAACGGATCGCCGGCTTCCTGGTGCCACCGATCGGTCGCAGCATCAGGGTCTGCGGCCATGGCTGCGAACGACGGCCAGGCATCCTCGATCAGCCGTCGCAGCCAGACAGTCAGCACCTCGTCGACCTTCTTCTTCGGCATCCCGCTCAAGTCGAGCCGTGGCTCGATCCGTTCCACGATGCGAGAGGCGGCGATCTGCTACATGAAGCCAACGAGAAACCCAGGGTCGGGCATCCAGTCGAGGTCGAAGAAGCGAGCAGCTCCGTCGTGCTCATGCTCGGCCCCCCACCGATCGAGTTCAACCCGGGCCAGCTCGGCCAGTTCGGCGAAGGTCATCGTCGGGATGTCATCCGGTCTGGTGCACTCGGCCAGCTGGGCGAGAAGCTCAGCCTCAACGGCACGGTATTTGGCCCGAGTGCTCTTCGAGCGAGCAGTAGTCGGCCCGGTCTCTTCTCGTCATCTTCGTTCTCCATTCAGATCGTCGAGTGCGTCGCTGGCGTCGACGTCAGCGGGTTGGCCGTTGGGCCCCTGAAGGAGAGCCTCGACACAGCTGGCGGGAACCACGATGAGGCGGCGGAATCGGACGGATGGGATCTCACCAGTCTTGACGCATTCGTAGGCCAGTGACCGAGAGATACCGAGAATCTCGGCCACCTCGTCGACAGAGTACGTAGGGCGCTCGACCGCTTGAGGGGCAGTCATGCGGCTCCCTTTTGGAGCACCTGTGCGACCTTGACCGCCAGGGCCGCCCCATCGTTGGTAAGGAACATGAACCCGCTCCCAGTGCCCTTGAGGGATGGGAGCCGGTATCTCTTCGTGACCATGCGTTTGCGCATCCCGTCCGGGCGGGAGCCCTTCGTTGAGAACCGGGTCCGGTGGGTGCGCTTCTGTGAAGCGAGAACACCTCGCAGGATGCGCTCGATCTAGATCATGTCGGCCTCGGTGATGGCAACCTCGACACCGAGCCGTTCGAGACCGACGTAGCCCCAGCACCGGCCGACGGAACCGTTGCGGTTGACCCAGTCAACCGGGGCGTGGTTCTGGTAGTCCTTGTAGCCTTTAGCTGTGGCGTAGCTGGCGAAGTAGTTCCCGACCCGGCTGGGGTCGCTCATCTTGAGGCTCTGCTCGTGATCGACGCCGGTCCCTGCCAGGAGGTGGCGAGCGTCGCCGGACTTCACGACCTGGAACCAGTTCGTCGAGAGCCACTGCGTCAGGGAGATGTCGCCCATCCGCCACGGGAACCAGCCGAACAGGTGGAGGTGCGGTGCTCCCCGTTCCTGGAATTCTCGCTTCCACATCGCTGCCACCGGGTACCCGGTTGCCCACAGGAAGCGCATCTCGAGCGCCCGCCGATGCCGAAGCACGTGATCAGGCGTCGGAGCGCACGAGCGCCAGTCACCCGGATGGGTGAGCGTGACCATGAGCATGTAGCACTCGGGCCGCTTGGCTCCCGCCCAGTCGAGAGAGGCGCCAGCCGCCCGGCACCAGTTTCGTGACCGGCGAGAAACGAGCTCACAAGCTGAGGCCGATATTCCAGGTGCGGTCAGGGATATGTGTCCGCGGTGCAGACGCTTTGCTGTCGTCGAACCCAGGCGATGGTAGGGACCAGCTGGAACGAGCTCGAAAGATCGCGTCGCCGCGGCCATCGAAGTCCACGCAGATCCCCCAGACGACGACACCGCCGTGCTGGAGCGAAGGGTTGAACTCCTCAGGTCTGCGGTAGCTGAGGCTGAGTTGGACGATTCTGCAATCGGCGCATTCCTGCCGGCGCAGCATTCACCCACGATTGAAGTATGAAGTTCGAACTCAAGGCAACGAGCCACCCGTCTGGCGCCACGGTCGCATCCCTGGCCTTGGTCGTGGTGGCGCTGGTCACAGCGGTCGATGCGAGCGCGCTGCTTCATCTGGCAGCGGTCTTTGCTTCGATCGCCGCTCTGGTTCGCTCCGCCACACCACCGTTTGGCCCCGGGCAGAGGGAGGCCGTCCGGTCAGGGGGTCCGTCGGCTCCACCGATCGAGAGCGTCGGTAGGTGCCGCGACACCACGGTAGCCGAGTGAGGGACCGTGGGAGCCCACAGCAAGGGACGAACCTGCCGCTGGAGCAATCGACTGGGAGGTTGCTCAGCACCGACGAGATGGCCGACCGTTGGGGCGCAGAGCAGTT
>JAAETV010000541.1 GCA_024227975.1 Actinomycetes bacterium | reverse complement strand
CAGCTTCGCGCGGCAGACACCGCTGCCCGTTTCAGGGGCGCCGTTCCGGCCCTGCGTGAACGCCTCCCAGGGCGCTCGCACCCCGTCGAACTGCCCGGAGATGCGTGCAGCAGCAGGCCGTCCTGACGCGTTCCCACTGGTCCACCCGGCATTGTGGGGCATGATGGTCGTGCCGATCTCGGACGGCTCTATGGGAGTGAGATTCTTGATTGTGTGGTGGCCCGGTTCGTGGCGACCTGGGCGACTTTGCCGGGTATGCAGTGCCCGCTTGGTCGCTAGCAGTCGGGATTATGGTGGGTCGGTCGGGAGGCCACCAACACAGAACTCGTTCCCTTCAGGGTCGGTGAGGACGACCCATTTGATCCCGTTCGCTTCGCGAAACTCCGGTTGGGTGATGTCCGATCCGTCGACGAGGCTTGCACCAAGCCCAACCAATCGGCGCACTTCGTCGTCGACGCTCGGCGCTGCGAGGTCGAAGTGAATCGCTCCACCAGGCTGCGTTCGAGTGTTGACCTTGAGAAACAGCAGGTCCGGAGCTCCGCTCGCATCCGGGGGAGGTCTGAGTCGGACCAGCGAATGGCTTGCTTCCTTGGTCGAGTACCCGAGAGCCTGGGCCCAGAACGCGGCGAGTGAGACCGGATCCAATGAAGAGAAGGTTGTGTTGTACAGAACTGCCACTCGCACAGCTTGGCAGTTCGGGGGGTAAGGGGGACACGGCGTGCTGCGATATCGACCCTCGTATTCCCGATCCTCACATCACGCAAGGCGTCACGCTTCGGCCCGACCCGAGCACCCGACAACGCTGCTCAGAACGAACGGATACCCATGCTCGGCAACCGGCATCGTCCTCGGACGGGTGGTCCGCTCGCGTACAACAGGGGGCGGTGAGCACCCAGGTTGGCGAGGACCGGGTTGAAGACTTCCTGGCGGGCCAGCAGTGCCGGACTGGGGTGCGGTCGACTGGCGTCACTGTCGGGCTAGCTGGATTGGCAGGGAACGCCAGCATCCTCTGCTGATGTGCGACCGCCAGCGACCCACGAGATCGTGCAATCCTCGAAGAGTACGCCATCCACTCCGTCAAGATGCTGATCCATGTAGTGCCAGAGATCATGGCCTCGGCATGGATCCCGTTCCCGGTAGGAGTGGTCGAGGATCACCAGCTCACCGTACGTGACAGGATGCTCGTCAAGTGGAAGGGCAACGGCATACGCGGCGCAGAACTCCTCGCTTGGGCCCCAGGTGACAGCAATACCGAAAGCGACCCCTAGCAGCAGTCCTACGGCCCCGATCAGCCCGACGAGGACGGCCTTCCGATTCATTCCTTGACTGTCGGCAGGCGTCAGGCAGATGTTCGAGGCTCGCCTGATCGCCACGCACTACCGGCGTTGGAGAGTGACCCAGGCGGTCGCGGGCGCGACCACGCAGGGTGCGATGAGCGTCTCTGTCCAAACGGCCGGCCTGGCTGTCACGGTCAGTGGTGGAGGCACTCAGATCGCCGACGATACTCACAGCGGAGAAAGTGATGCCGTCCTCACGGAGTCGTTCAGGTTTGGATGGAGCAGGCATTGATTGTTGCTCATCGTCCCTGACAGACAGGGTCTTGGGCACGCGGATCGCGTGTCGTGCCGGACCAGCCGAGTCATGGGCGTCCTCCCGGCGGTCGCTGTCGGACCAGAGTCCGTTCCCTTCGGAGTCCTCGATAGTGACGGTCCTGCGACGTGGTCAGCTGAGCTGGGTGCGTGGGCAAGGGTCATCAATGGACGGCCCCTTGTCTGTCGGATAGCGTGAGGGCAACTGATCGAGTCCGCTCTTCGGCTAGGAGTTGGCACTCTCGTTGCCGCGTCGGCGAGGAGGGGCAGGTGTCTGCAAGAACCCACCCCACGACGCTGAGGTCCCCTCGTGAAGAGACTGCCCCTGTTGCTCGTGCTGATCCTGTTGTTCGGTTGCAGCAACGACGAATCCGGAGACCCCGTCGCCGCTGAGATCAGTGGCGGACAGACATCATCGAGCAGGTCCCCTCTGGTCGCGGTTTCCGGGTCGGCTTTGAGCGACAGATCGAGCGGGAGCACGACCACGACGGCTGCCCCCGCGCCACCAACAACTAGCGACCATGGCACCGCTGGCTCGAGTTCGTTTACGTCCAGCTCGACAACCGCGCCCTCGTCAGCGACAACGAGCAGCACGACAGCCGCTTCGAGCACGGCCCCATCCACCACCACGGCCCCGATCACTCCCTCAGCGCCTTCGATCACAACCGGTGACGGCTCCAACCCGATCGCTGTCCCGGTGGCCTTTCTGGCCGAAGCCACGAATCCGGGTGAAGCAAAGTGCAAGTTTGTCGATCTCCACACGGTCGAGGCACCAACCAACCCCGGCTTCGTCGGCGAGACGCTCGGAAGCGAGCACGTCGACGGCGACACCATGTGGGAAGTTTCCTTTTACCTCATGCTGTACGCGAACTGCGAGCGGCAGGCGCGAGGCTTGCAACCCCTCGAGATGTACACCGCTGAGCAGATGGTCGAGATGCAGACGACGGTGCTTGGGATCAATACCTCGCACGGAGGTTTCGGAACCCGCGGCGACATCGTGGGCGGCGCAACAGCCGAGCAGCACGGAGGGACGCTCCTCGTAGGCGAACCCAGCCACAGCCCGACGGCCGACGACGATGACGACGATCTCTGGTCACCCCACGAAGTGGCCAGACGCTCGGCGTCAGGGCGTCAACACAATGACACCGTCGGTCTTCCCGACCACGGTGGAGCAATGGTCAGCGAGAAGTACAAGTGCATCTTCGGAGCTGTCAGCCTCGGAGCGAGCGCGAACGCAAGGATGGACGTGATCCTGTTCTACGGCACTGCGTGCTGACGCTCTCGGCCCCCGAACGGTAATCCCACTTGGCGAACGGTCGCTGTTGGCTTCGGGGTCGCAGGCGCGGAACCGAGTGCATGATCCCCCTGTCCCCAACGCTCAGGGAGCGTCGGCGTGTTACCTTCAGCGGGCTGGTTCACGGAGTCAAGGCAGCCCAAGCGTTGTTCTGGACGATGGTAGGACGAGTCTCTTCTGCCAGGGTTGTTCCTAGGGGTGAGGGAGCGGAGAGTTGGTGGCCTATCGCAACCCTCTTCTGGTGGCCTGGAGTGGTCACCCGGCCGTCGCCCGAGGAGAGTCGCTCACAACACTCGACGCGAATCGCCTCCTCCAGGCTCGCGGGGAGCTTGCTCGCTCGCTCGACGCTTTCCCCAACGAAGCCCGCTCCGAGAGGGTGGATTCGACGGGAAGGATCACAGCAGGGCCGCCTTGCTGGAAGGGACCGTCGGCCAAGTGCCTGTGGCTTCGACTCGTGTGAAGACACACGCTCCCGGACTCGTCACGTAGGAGGCCTGCACACCACCTCGGTTGTCGTTGCCGCCTTGAGTGTTGCTACTCGCTGTCGTTGAGTTGCGCTTCGGCCTCTCTCAGAAAGTAGAGCTCGCTGATGAGTTCTAGGTGCTCTCGGTTGCAGGTCGCGTTACCGATCCGGGACTGCTCGGGGTCGTCGTCTGGCCGAATGTCGATGGTGTAGGTGGTCCCGTCGCCTTTGACGCTTGACTGGATCCCGGCCTCGTTCAGGCAGTCCACGACATCTTGGTTGGCTTGTCGAAGCTCCGACTCAGTGATTGTCCCATCGGCCAACGCACTGGCTTGCTGGTCCAGGCCAGCTGATTGAGCCGTTGCCTGCAGTTCAGCAACTCGCTGCTCGACACAGCCGGGGACGGCGGCACATTGCTGCTCTGCCGTCTCCTCGCGGAGTGTGGCGAGGGGGGCCGAGCGGACGGTGCCGTCACTCAAGCGCCAGTGGTAGGTCTCTACGAACAGGAGCATGTCAACAGGGATGTGGCCGTCGATCGAGAACCATCCGTTGTCAGTCACGATGGCGGGCAGGGTCGTGCCATCGTCGAGTACCGCCCAGACGGTCACCACGTCGGCGCCAACTCGACCGACCGTCTGGAGCGTCCTGGGCCCGGTCATTGCGTCCCCAGTCGAGGACGACGTCCAGCCCATGTTGACCAGCAGGATTTCGCTATCACCGAGAGGCTGGTTGGGATCGACCTGCCCAACCCTCAAGTCGGTGACGGTGGCCCCGTCTCGAGATACTTGACAGCGATATGAGCCTCCGGGACCGATGAGCAGTACTTGCACCGCGGCTGGTGATTGGGGCAGCGGGAGCACGATCGTTTGCTCGGTCTCGGTGCGAGGCTCGAAGAGAGCGGGAAAGGCAAGTTCGATGGGGGTCTTCTCGATCCAGGCGACACAGCTATCGACGCCAGCGAAGCCTTCGGGGTCCGGGGCTGGTTCGATGCCGACCGCAGGCGCGGGCTCGGCGCCCGGGGCTCGGTCCGGGATCGATGTTGTGCTCAGGTCGGCGGCAACCGAATCGACCGGCCCTGCAGTCGTGACCTCTGATCGATTGGGGGCGACGCCGATGGCGATTCCGCCCAGGGCAATGATGACGCAGGCTGCCGCGACCGCGAGCCAAGCTCGCTGCTGTCGGGGCGGTATCGAATCGGTGTGACCCGCTGGTGCGTTGTCGATGTGATGGTCCAGGAGCTGGCCGTAGTCTCGCAGCCGATCTTCGATCGAAGTGTCGCTGGGCGTTGTCATCGTTGGGCTCCAAGGTGAACACGGAGCCGATCCAGGCCCCGGTGTACTCGATTGCGGACGGTGTGAAGCGGCACGCCCAGAAGATCGGCGACTTCCTGATAGGTCCATTGGAAGCAATGCACCAGGACCACCGCGGTGCGCTGCTCGATGTCGAGATCTGTCAGTGCGGCTTCGAGACCTGGTTCGACCCAGACGGATCGCTCGGAGTCTCGCTCGGGTGGATAGCCCGACCCGCTACTGCGCCGCTTCCACCGCAGATAGCGGCGGGCTCGGCTCTGTCCGACCCGATACAAGAGACCAGTTGGGTTGTCGGCGGCGGCAACCTGTTCTTGGTTGGCCCAAGCCCACGCCAACGCATCGGCAGCAACGTCGAGGCCTGGGTCGAGCCCGTAGCGGGCTACGAAAGCCCGTTTGAGCCGGGTCTCAACCTCTACCAGGTCAACGACACCACTGTGGTGCACGATTTCAGCCATCACCCACCTAAGACCCTCACCCAGCAGAACCGTCTCACAGAATCCAAGGCGCCGCTCGGCCAAGGTTTCGCCGGTCTGCTACTTGGCTGTCCGATTGCCGCCAGCCTTGTCCCTATGTCGATGAGAGCGTGGAGACATGACCACGGATCACACCTTTCAGATCGTCCCGATTTCAGCCGGGGACGCTCAGAGGCTGCGGGAGGCTGGAGGTGAGGT
>JAAETV010000540.1 GCA_024227975.1 Actinomycetes bacterium | reverse complement strand
CTACCCCTACCCCGGGCTCCGATTCACGGACGGCCACCAGATTGGTGTACGCAGGTTGGGCTCCTGGTTGGCCACCACCGATGACGTGAGCGAAGAACTGGTTGACGAAATCGACGACGGCGGGGACCGATCGGAAGTTCGAGACGAGGTGAGTCGGCTCGGTCACCAGCGATGCTTCGGCCTCGGCGTACACCCCGATGTCGGCCCGGCGGAAGCGGTAGATCGACTGCTTGGGATCACCGACGACAACAACCCGCCCCCCACCAAGCTCAACCGCAAGCTCGGGCCAGGGGCGAGCACCAACCTCTCCGTCTGCGGCCAGCAGCACGGCCAGCTCGATCTGGATGGGGTCGGTGTCCTGGAACTCGTCGAGCAGGAGGTAGCGGTAGCGTTGATGGAGCTGCTCACGAACCTGGGGGTGTGATCGGAGTAGCTGGCGAGCCAACACGAGCAGGTCATGGAAGGCGAGCTCGCCCTTCTCCCGACGTTGGCTGACCTGGCCATCAACATAGGTGGCGATTCGGGCCACGATATGGTTCATCACCTCGACCTGGTAACTGTTCACCACCTCAGCCACCGCCGCCTTGACCTCCTGGACCTGGTGACGGGCCTCGTCGACGTCCATCCGAACCCAGTTCCCCTTGCGCCCGATCCGCCCCGGCAACTTCAAGCTCGTCACCCACTCGAGCTGCTGGAGAGGGTCATGGTCGACCCTGCCTTCGGCCTCGGCTGACAACCGAATCAGCTCTTCAGCCAGACGGTCACCCGGATCGAGACAATGGTCGGCGAGACCGCCCAGGGCCACGATGGTCCCGACCACAGTGCCCAGATCGAGGGGTGACAGGGGTGCGGGTTGACGCTCCACCGACTCGAGGAGGTCCCAGTTGGCGTCGAAACGGCGGGCAATGTCAACGAATCGGCGCAGCTCGACCCCCAACAGGGCTGCTCGTTCCTGGAGATCGAGCAGGTCCAGGTCGTCGCCGATCTGACCGGTGAACAGGCGCCAGCTCTCATCGAAGGCCAGCATCGAAGTGATCTCGTCGACCACTCCGAAACCGGGAGGAAGACCGGCTTCGACCGGATGGTCGGTCAGGAGCCGCAGGGCGAACCCATGGAGGGTGGTGATGGGCGCGCTCTCGACCTGGCCGGCCGCCCCGACCAGGACCTGATCCGCTCGTTCCAAGCCCTCGCTCTCCAGCTCATCGCGGATCCGATGGCGCAGCTCGGCTGCTGCCGCCTCCGTGAAAGTGATGGCGGCTATCTGGCTGATGGGCACACCCGAGGCGACGAGATTGACGATGCGGCGAACCAGTGAGGTCGTCTTCCCACTTCCGGCTCCGGCCTCTACGAACAGGGTCCGGTCGAGCTCCCTGGTGACCGTATGTCGGGCATCAGCGTCGGCCAGCGGCTTCTGGAGTGTCACTGATCGCCAGTCCCGTCCGCCGACCCGTCTAGCAGGAGGGCTATCGGCTCTAGGAGAGGGTCATGGCGGACCGTGTCCCACTCCCTTTGACGGTCTGTAGGGCAGATCCGGTCGAACTCGCAGTAGCGGCAGTTCTCAAAAGTAAGGCGAGGCCAGCCGATCGCCTCCCCCGGCACCCCAGGAAACAGCCCGCCCGAGATCCCGTCGAGGGCCGCCGTCACCGTCTGGTCGAGGTCGGATTCCAGTTCCTCCTCCAGTTCCATGGGTCGAACCTCGCCATTGCGGGTCAACCAGTAGAGGGCAGTACGAGGCCCGGTACGACCGAGCTTGTCGGCAACGACCCTGGCGTAGAGGGGCAGTTGGAGGCGCCGGCCCCGGTCCAGAGGATCGGCGGCCATGGTGGAGAAGGCCCGACCCGACCCTCCCTTGTAGTCGATGACGAGCACGCCCCCGTCATCGGTGGCGTCGACCCGATCGACCCGACCCCGCAGGCGTAGAGTCCTTCCGTCGGGCAAGCTCAGTTCGCTCGGGTCGTCATCGAAGCCAAAGCCCAGCTCGACTTGAACGGGGGTCGAGCGGCGCTCGGCCCGCAAGGCATTGTCGGTCTCGATGAAGAGATCCATCTCGGTCGTCAACCGACGATGCAGGATCATTGTGCTGACCCGACCCCCGGTGATCCCCCGAGCCTGAGCAGCCGTCACCTCGTCGTCTAGGACCTGGAGCAGGGCCTGACGGGCCGACGCTGGCCATGGCTCACTGGGAGCGGGAACCGTGCCTTCATCCAACGAGGCGGCGATGAAGCACTCGAGCACGGCATGAAGGAGCTTTCCCCGGTCGGCGGGCGTGATCTCCTCGATCCGTTCCGGCCGATCATCGTCGCCGAGGCGGAGGACCCGACCTAGCAGATAGCTGCGCGGACAGCTGGCGTAGGCCTCCAGGGCGGTTGCCGACAGGAGCCGCTCGGTCGGGTCGAGAGCCCCGGCCGGGACTCGGCCGACATGGCGGGTCAGCTCCGGGCGTTGGCGGTCGAGAACCCGACGCAGGTTGGTGGCGAGGACGGGGTCTCGGTGGGCCAGTTCATGGGTGTGGACAGGGTCTCCCCCATCGACGTGAGTCAGCAGAGCCCGCAGGCCGAGGTCGGCAGCCGAGGCCGGCCGCCCATGGTCGGCCAGTGCCTCGTGGTGGGACTCGATGATCGTCGGTGGCTCGGCCAGGGATTCGAGCAAGCGAGGCCAGGACCGGGAGCGGATGCTGCGCAGATCGCCGCGAGAGGTGATGATCAGGGGCACCTGACGGGTGCCGGCCAGTGCGGCGGCGACGGCTCGGACGTCGAGATCGGTTGCGCTCTCGTTCGCCCCGATCAGGCCTCTCGACTCAGCCCGCACCCGATCAGGGAGCAGGGCATCATCGCGGGGGGTGCGAGGAAAGGTCCCCTCGGCCAAGCCAACGATCACTACCCGTTCGAGATCCAGTCCGGGAACGGCCGAGATCGGAGCCACGAGCAGGCCAGTGCCAAAAGCTGATCCCGGGAGGTGTAGTCGCTCCAGCTGGGAGCCAACGATCGATTCCACGGTGGCCAGGTCTGGCTGATCCCCATGGGCGTCGAGCAGGCGGAGCTCCTGGAGCTCGCTCGACAGTTGGGTCCTGGCCTGGCGCTCCTCTGGGGGCCACTCGTCGTCGCTTCCCAGCACCTCGAGTAGCCCCTCCATCCACGAGACCCAGCCCATCCAGGTCGTCGGTTCCGGCTCGGGGGCCAGAAGGCGACGCAGGTTGGCGATGAACCCCAGCAGGGACTTGACCCCAGCTTGATCCGCGGGGCCAAGTCCGTCGAGGGCCACCAAACGGGGCTCCCAATGGTCACCGTCGATGACCCCGGCCTGGCGGGACAATCGATCCCACAGTGAGACCGGGAGAGGTTCGCCCTCATGGTCGAGGGGAGCCGACGAGGCAACAGTCAGCACGGCCGAACGCTCGAATCCAGTGATGGCCAAGCGCAGGAGACGGAGCAGGAAACGCCCGGCCAGGGAATTGGCCAGGGTCCGGTGACCTGGCCCACACCAGGGCAACCCAGCCCCATCGAGTTGTTCGGCCAGCAGGGTGGCGTAGGGGTCAGCGGTCGGGTACAGGATTGCCAACTGACTCAAGGGAATCCCAAGGGTGGCATGGGCCGAGATTGCTCGCAGAGCGGCCCTCACCTCGTCGTCAGGGTCGGCAACTTCCAGTCGCTTGGCCTGGTTCAGGGATGGACGGGGCCCTTCGACCTGGACGCTCCAGCCGGCCAGGCGGCCAACATGACGGCGGTCGACGAGGGGATCGCCGGTGAGCCCGACCAGCAGGTGGCAATCGGGGCGGCGGGCCAGGGCCGAGAGGAGTTGGCCTTCGAACGGCCCGTCGGGCTCGGGCAGGTAGATCACGATCGGTCCCCGAGCACCGGGGGCCAGATGGGCCAACTCGTCGAGGGTGGCCTCCAGCAGCCGATCGTGGGTCCAAGCCTGACCCATCCGCCCCATCGCTCCCCTCAAGACTCGGATGGTGTCACCGGCCAAGCCATCACCTGCCGCTTGGAGCCGAGCCAGGGTCTGGTCATTGACCCCACCGACCTGGCGATGGAGCCCAACGAGGCGCTCCTCGGTCGTGTGGTGCCCTGCTACCCGACCGAACAGGCCGGGGTTGGCCGCCAGCTCAGCCCGGATAGCGGCCTGGACCTCGACCTCGGACGACAGGTGGGCCCCGGACCCGACCATGGCCAAGCCCGACAGATCGAGGGCCAACGACTCCAAGGTGGTGAACTGGATTCCGGCAATACCCCCCGGTCGTCGGCCCAGAGATCGCCTGACCCCGACCGACACCAGCTGGGTGGTGCAGACGACAACGGCCGGGGCCAGGGCCTCCGGTCGAGACTCGTCCAACATTCGTCCCAGGGCATCGATTGCGGCGGCGCCGAACCCGCTGGTGGTAGCCGAGACCATCGGCATCAAGGCTAGGGGCTGGCCCGAACGCGATTGACACTTTGTCGAAGTTCAGCTCGGGATGTTCAGCTCGGACCGAACACTCAATCCCAGAGGCGCTCGACGACCTCCAGCCACAAGCCAACGGTCAGGCGCAGCGAGTCGATGTCGATCCGCTCATCATGGCCATGGAAACGACGGAAGAACTCGCTGGCGTCAACGCTGGGGCTGAGCAGGCCGGCCCCGTAGGCTATGGCGCCCCGATCTCGGAAGAAGCGAGAGTCGGTACCACCGGTCACCAGGCTGGGGATGACCTTGGCGGCGGGATAGGGGGTGGCCATCGACGCCACCAGTGCGTCCCACAGCGGATTGCCGATGGGGGAGGCAGTCGACGGGTCCTCCTGGAGCAC
Source organism: Actinomycetes bacterium (assembly GCA_024227975.1). The sequence goes on along the minus strand of JAAETV010000540.1, from coordinate 7,048 downwards.
CTCGACATCGACGGTATCGATCAGGTCGCCCAGGGCCGCTCTCATGTGGGTGTTGACATCTTCCCGGGTTTCACCGGGGAGGGTCCTGATATCGACCTCGATGACGACCTTGTCGGGGATGACATTGGTCTTGACCCCGCCACTGATGACATTGGGACTGAAGCTGGTGTGGCTACAGGAGTGGGCGTTGGCCCTGAGCTCCTTTGGCAGCTCGGCCAAGGCTTCGTCAAGGCGACCGGGATCGAGTAGCTTGCGACTGAGCTCGTCGGGCAGGCCGAGGGCATTGACTCTGGCCGCCCACAATTCGTCGAGCTGGGGGGCGGGGGCGTACTCGGCGAGCCGGCGAACGACCTCGGCCGCCTTGACCAGAGCATTGTCGCTCCCATAGGGCATCGAGCCGTGACCCGGAGAGCCCTTGACGGTGAGACGACGCCACCCGATTCCCTTCTCCGCCGTGGTGACCAGGATGCTCGAGCCCTTGGGGGTGTTGAGGGGGATCCCACCGAATTCGGTGAGGACATAGTCACAACGCAGGGCATCCCATTCGCCCTCGACGAGGGGCCCGGCCCCAAGACGACCTCCAGCCTCCTCATCGGCAACGGCGAAATAGACGATGTCGCCGGCATAGCGCTTGCCGCCGTTGACTAGATGACGAAAAACGACCGTCATCGACGCCGTGAGATTCAACATGTCGACAGCGCCACGACCCCAGACCTCGCCGTCGATCAGCTCTCCCCCGAATGGGTCATGGGTCCAGCCGTCGGCTGATACCGGGACCACGTCGGTGTGGCCCATGAGGCACAGGGCTGGGGCCGACGGATCGGTCCCCGGCCAGCGGGCGATGAGCGACGTTCTCCCGGGAGCCACCTCGTAGGTCTGGAGATCGACTCCAGTGCCCTCCAGCTCGTCGCGCAGGAGGCGGGCGCTGACCTCTTCGTTTCCGGATTCAGGGGTCCCATCGTTGACGCACTGGTTGCGGATCAGAGCCTGGAGGAGCTCCACCGTCTCGTTGGTGAGCCGATCGATCACCGAAGAATCGCTCATGACGGCATCACGGAACCATTGGCCAGTACGGCAATGTGCTTCATCGTGGCCCCCTGTCGAATCGAGAGGACACAACTACCCGCATCTGCGACTGGGTAGCTCACGATGAAGTAGGCAGCCATGGCGCCTATCATCGCACCCGGCACCGCCACTATCCAGCGCAGGGGCCAGCGGTGCGCCCATGGGCAAAGAACCACCTCGGAAGCACCTTCGAATGCTCCGACGGCTATACCGTAGAGGCCTGCGGGGCAGCCAGGTGGATGAGGGTGGAGAGCGACCCGAACAGGTGACGGACAACAAGGAGTGCCATACAACGGGGTCTGAGCGCTCCCACACCCAGCTTCTTAGTGGGCGTGGGATTCTGGCGAACCTTGCCCCCATCGTGCTTCTCGGGTCACTGTCCATTGGAGTCGCCAGCTGCGCCAGCGCCGGTGCTGGTCGTGCTGGACAGCCGGTGCTCAGGAGCGAGGTTGCGTTCCCTGCTGGGCCAACGTCCTCCCAAGCCGTCGAAGTGGCCGAATGGGTGGTGGATGATCCTATTGGAGAACCCCTGCTGGCCCTGTCCACGGCTGAGCAGATCAAGGCTGCGGTCGAAGAGGCGCACGGCCGGACCAACGACGTTGCCGGCGAGATGAACCGTTTCGTGGCCTTTCCCGCCGTCCCGACCCCCGACCGCGCCGAGCTGACAGAATTGCGAGCCGATGTCCGCACCACGGTGGACGGCAACTACCACTCCATCACCTCGGAGATCACCCTCACCGCAGCGGAATCGGTCGAGGTGATCATCGAGCTGTATCAGTCGAGTGCGTCGGAACTGGGCTGGATTCCGTCGAGCCAGACGGAGCAGATGGTAGATGGGATGCTGGCTACCCAGCTCACGTTCGAGATTCCTGGATCCAAGTATCAGCTCGACGACTTCGAGCTACAGGTTCGACCTCAGGGCCCAGCCGATATCCGCACCGAGGTCAGGCTTCGTCATGTCGAGCTGGCCGAGATCTCCGACGGTACGGTCCTTGACCGCTTCGTCGGCTGGGCCGCCGGCTTGCCCTTACCGACCGGGGGGCAGATCACGGGAGCCGGCATCCAGACCAGCTCCGTCGGCCGCAATAGCCTCCACTACTCCCTCGCCATTGCCTATGAAGACTTGGCGCCCCAAGACCTGGCGAAGACACTCCGGGCCGCATTGCCAAGCCCAACCTTCGACATTGAACCCCGCCCCCGGATCGGGGACCCTACCGACCACTGGGTCTACCTGCGAAGCCCGTTCTTTCTCGATGCCAGGGTGAGCACCCATGCGGTGCCGAACATCGAGGGCGAGCGAACCCTATTGAACGTCGACGGACGCGTCGGATTCGCTCCCGCCAGGCGCTGAGACACCGACGGGAACGACCCGAACGAAGCCGCTAGCGGTTTTGCAGTGCCTCGATCAGCTGAGGCATGACCTTGTGGACGTCACCAACGACGCCCAGATCGGCGACGGCGAAAATCGGGGCTTCGGGATCCTTGTTGATGGCGATGATGTTCTTGGAGCCCTTCATCCCCACCAGGTGCTGGGTGGCGCCGGAGATGCCACAGGCGACGTACACGTCGGGCTTGACGACCTTGCCTGTCTGGCCGACCTGGAACGAGTATGGCACCCAGCCGGCGTCGACGATGGCCCGGGAGGCACCAGCGGCTCCGCCCAGAGACTTGGCCAGGGACTCGACCATGGAGTACTTCTCCTGCTCACCGAGGCCACGTCCGCCGGAGACCACGATGGCAGCCTCGTCGAGCTTCGGTCCCTCAGATTCCTCAACATGGCGCTGGGTGATGATCGCACCGCCGGATGCACCCAGATCAGGGACATCGAGGTCTTCGACATCGGCCGCCCCGTCGCCTGATGGCTCAGCGGCGAACGACTTGGGCCGTACCAGCATGAGCTGGGGGCCTTCGCCGGTGAATCGGGTCTGGACATCGGTGTTACCACCGAACACGGGCTCGCTACCAATGAAGGCGTCACCGTCGAGGGTGATGTCCACCACGTTGGTGATCACGGTCCGATCCAGCTTCACCGACAGCCTGGCCGCAGTGTCGCGCCCGTCATAGGTGGTCGGAGCCAGGATGGCATCAGGACCATCACCAGCCTCCACGACCTCGACAATGGCGGCCGATAAGGGGACACCGACCAGGGCGCCATCGAGGTCACCCGTCTGGTACACGGTCTCGCATCCGTACTCACCGAGGGTCTCGGCCAGGTCGTCAGCATCATCGCCGGCGTAGACACACTCGACGGTGTCAGCCAGTTCACGGGCCTTGGTCAGCAATTCCAGAGTGGTGGATGTCACCTCTCCGTCGGCGGCCTCGGCAACAATCCAAATCTTTGAAACAGTCATTTGCCTGGTTCTCCTAGCTCGCCTCAGACGACTTTCAGGTTCTCGAGGAACTCGACGATCTTCAGATACGCCTCACCCTCGTCTTCGATGACCTCGCCGGCTTCGCGCTGGGGGGCCTCGCTGATATCGACGATCTCCTGACCCGCACCGGCCCAGCCAACCTGGTCAGCATCGAAACCGAGGTCAGCCACCGTCTTCTCGTCGACCGGCTTCGACTTGGCAGCCATGATGCCCTTGAACGAAGGGTACCGAGGCTCGACCACACCGGCCGTCACACTGACCACGCAAGGAAGGGGGCAGGTCACATCGTCGTAGCCGGCGTCGGTCTGGCGTTGGATCTTGACCTCGTCGCCGTCGACCTCGATGGCCTTTGCCGCTGTGATACACGGCAGGTCGAGCACGGCGGCGATCTGGGTCGGGACCGTACCCGTATAGCCATCGGAGCTCTCAGAGCCAACGATGACGAGTTTGATGTCCTGGTCCTTGATGGCGGCAGCCAACATCTTGGCTGTCGTCAAGGCATCGGAGCCCAGGAGGGCTGGATCGGAGATGAGGGTGGCCGAGGCCGCCCCCATGGCCAGAGCAGTAGCAAGACCGCTCCGCTCCGAGTTGGGAGCCATCGAAACCAGTCGGACCTCGCCCTCACCCGCCGTATCGACGAGCTGAAGCGCCATCTCGACCCCATAGGAGTCGGATTCGTCAAGAATCAGCTTGACGTCTCGCTTCAGGGTCTTGGTTTCTGGATCTAGGGCCCCGGGATCCGCAGGATCGGGGATTTGCTTCACACAGACGACCACATTCATGGGCGAGGATAGTAGGCGACGCAGCGGACAACGGCACACTTGGTGGGTGCGTCTGATGCTTATCGTCAACCCAATTGCCTCCTCGGTGACGCGCCGGGCTCGGATTGTCATCCAAAAAGCCCTGGCTGCCGACCACGAGGTGACCCTGGTCGAGACCACCAGAAAGGGTCAGGCCATCCGGCTGGCTCATGGGGCGGCCCGATCAGGAACCGATGTCGTGGTTGCCCTTGGCGGCGACGGAACGATCAACGAGGTAGTGAACGGCTTGCTCGGTGAGTCCTGTCGAGTGGCACCGCTTCCTGGCGGGTCGACCAATGTGTTCGCCAGGGCTGTCGGCTACCCCAACGATGCCGTAGAGGCCACCGGCACCCTGCTGGAAGCCTTGGCCGCTGACTCGGTGATCGAGGCCAGTGTCGGCATGGCAAACAAGAGAGCTTTCTTGTTCCACGTCGGGGCGGGGTTCGATGCCTCAGTGGTCGCCCGAGTGGAGCGGCGGGGACAGCTCAAACGCTATGTCGGCCACCCCTTCTTCCTCGCAACCACGTTGGCCACCTGGTTCCAGCAGATCAATGATCGATCCTCATTCACAGTACGAACTGCCGACGGCAGGGTGGTCTCCAGAGCCCGGCTGGCGATTGCCATGAACACCACCCCCTACACCTACCTGGGTACCAAGCCCCTCCATCTGGCTCCCGAGGCCGGTCTCGACACACCCTTGTCCATGGCCACCCTGACCTCGCTCTCACCATGGGTGCTGCCGAACCTCCTCTACTCTGTTCGGCGCCCTGCGGGGCTTGCCTCCCGCTCCGGGGCCACCCATTGGGCCGATGTCGAGTCGGCCGTGATCACCAGCGAAACCCCGTTTCCCTACCAACTCGATGGCGAGGCCCTCGACCCGGTGACCGAGCTGTACCTGGAGCATCGACCCCGGGCTATCCACCTGGTTGCCCCCACCAACGGGGTCGACGACTGAAGGAGTTCAGCCCAGAGCGGCCACGATTGGGCCAGGAGCGTTGGTGATGATCCCATCGACCCCAAGCTCGGCGAGCTCTATGGCCCTTTCTGGATCATCGACGGTCCAGACGTTGATCTCGAGCCCGGCCCCCTTCGCTTTGGCCACGAAACCGGCATCGACCTGGAGATCATGAGGGTGGATGGCTTGTACCTCGTGGGCGACCGCCCTCTGGATGAGTGACAGGGGATCAGCCTGCCCCCACACCAGCCACCCGAGCGGGATGGCCGGGTCCATGTCACGGATCCGGTCGACGCTGCCAATGTCGAACGACGAGACGATCACCCGATCGGCAGCATCGAAGGCGACGACCAGGCCGGCAACCGCTATCGACAGACCGTGTTCGGCGTCATAGTCGGGGTCCTCGGGAAGATTCTTGATCTCGATATTTATCCAGATGTCGGCGCAGGCTTCGAGCGCTTCGGCCAGGGTCGGAACGAAAGAAGGAAGCTCAGCTGCCTGGACCTCGCGGACGATCTTCCCACTGGCGAGGTGAGCGTCATGGAAGACGACGAGCACATCGTCGGCGGTACGGCGAACATCGAGCTCGATCCCATGGGCGCCCTGGTCAGCAGCGGCTCGGAAGGCATCCAAGGTATTCTCGAGATGGGTGGCCGAAGCCCCCCGGTGCCCAATGACTCGTACCACACTGCTCCCCTCGGGGCCGCCCGATCCGCTCAGTCTCTCACACGTCAACAGGCGGGACACCACTACGCAAAGGCGCCAAAACTCGAGGACTGCACTGCCAAACATGAAGTTGATATGACATTGGCCAACACAAACTCTTTACGAGCTTCTAACCATTCGTCTAGGATGTCCCCAAGGGTCGTGTTGACCAGGGTCTATGGAACGTGGTGCCGCCGATGTGGCCGCGAAGCCCCCGTTGGACGCGTCTTGAAAGCGTAGCCGTTGTGCAATGAAGGACACGTAACTACAGATTTGGACCATTAACACGCCTCATAGGGAGGAAGCGTGGCTCTAGCCCACTTGACGGAAGTTGCGAAGCCTGATTTCGCTGAGTTCGAGTCGATCGCTCAGCGATTGGCCAACCAGGCACCGGACCCTGATCCTGATTTGTCGTGGAGACGCGAAGCGTCGTGCCGTGACACCAGTCCGGAGTTGTTCTTCCCCATTGGCACCACTGGCCAGGCCATCGATCAGATCGAGGCAGCCAAGATGGTGTGCATGGGATGCCCAGCGCGAATCTCATGCTTGGAATTCGCCCTGAGCACCAACCAGGACTCTGGCGTCTGGGGGGCAACGTCTGAGGAAGATCGACGTCATTTACGTCGGACCTATCTCAGTCGCCGCCGCTGAGTCGTCAACATCGGTTCACACACTCGAAACGGGGGTTTGCCCCCAACTAGGGCTTGGCCAACTCCACCGTGAGTTCGGCCACCGTTCCCGACTGAGCTAGGGACGCGGGTCGTACCGTCAACCTGCCCCCCAGCTCGCCCTTGACCAGGGTGTTGATGATGGTCAGACCCAGGCCGGTCTGATTGTCGAGATCGAACCCTGACGGAAGGCCCTGACCATCATCATGGACCCGGATGGTGAGTTCTGTCGAGGAGTAGACGAGCTCAACGCTGACCGTTCCTCCGGCTGAACCGGTGGGAAAGCCGTGTTCGACGGCATTCTGCACCAGTTCGTTCACCACGACGGCGAGTGAGCTCGCGGTCGTAGTCGAGACGACTGGCCCCTCACCAACCAGCCGGATCCGAACCGGGGCCTCTCCCGCCGCTTCGGCCATGTCCAGGATCGGCCGTACGACATCACCGAACAAGACATCGTCTCCCCCACCGCGGGAGAGCATCTCG
>JAAETV010000539.1 GCA_024227975.1 Actinomycetes bacterium | reverse complement strand
GTAATGGCCGGCTCGGTTTCGGCCAACTCGATGAGCAGGGAGACGGCGGCTGGGGTCCCGTCACTGGCCGCGGCCACCACCGCCGACTCGGAGGCCAGGGTGGCCAACTGATCGATGTAGGCATCGAGCGCCTGGCCTATCTCCCGGCCGGCCGAAGTTGCCTCCGAAGACATTCTGGCTGTCGCTGACTCCTCGGCTAGTTGGTGGCGACTCGTCGCCACTTCGTCGGCTGTGTTGTTGAGCTTGACCAGCCCGAACACCGCCACAACGGCCAGCACAACCAGCGGTACGAGCCCGGCGAGCAGGGTGCGGGTCAGGAGTTGGGTGCGGAGCGAGGAACTGCGGCGGCCGTTCGTCATCGTAGTTCCATCGGCCCTTTCGGGCCGGCTGTTAGTGGTTCGCTGGCCCTATCTCCTACGAGCTAGCGGGGGCAACCTCCGCCATGAATGCTCGCAGAGCATCGAGGCGTCCGTCGGCTCCCCCACCGGCCACGACGTCAAGCAGGATGTGGTTGGTCCCGATGTCGGCCCAGCGGCCGGCGGTGTCGATCATCTGCTCGCTCGATCCCTGCAGCGACACATTCTCCGCCATCCGTCCCTCGGGGTCGAGATAGAGCCGGACGGACAGCTCGATCTCACCCCGATCGCGCCCGATCTTCTCACATTCGTCGCCAACCTCCTGCCACTCCCTGGCTACGGTCTCGATCGGCTCGAAAGCAGCGTGGAATGCCTCCCCGAACCGGGCAGTGCGACGGAAGGCGGGCGTTGTCGCTCCTCCGACCCAGACTGGGATCGGAGCTTGGGGTGGTTTCGGGCTGAAGCCGACTTCGGGGAACTGATAGTAGGTTCCGTCGAAGCTTGGTGTCTCTTGGGTGAAGAGGGTCTCGAAGATCTCTAGCTGCTCGTCGGCTCTGGCCCCTCGATGATCGAAAGGCATGCCGAGGACTTCGAATTCCTCACGCATCCAGCCGACCCCGACGCCGAGGATTGCTCGCCCCTGGGACAAGACGTCGAGGGTCGACATCCACTTGGCTGTCAGCACCGGTGGGCGGTAGCCGAGGATCAGCACGGTTATGCCCAGCCGGATCGACTCGGTTCTGGCGGCCACGAACATGAGAGTCCCGAGGGGATCGAGCCAGGGCATGTCGAATCCGCCGGGGAAGCTGCCATCGGCGGTATAGGGGTATTTGGACTCGATGTCACGGGGCCAGGCCACATGATCACTGACCCAGCCCGAGTGCAGGCCGAGCCGGTCCGCTTCCTCGGCCCACGTGATCAGGTTCTGACGGTCGGCCGAGCGGCCCAGTTGTGGTAGGTGTACACCAATCTTCATGCCGTCTCCCTTCAACCGAGCAGATGCTACCGCTCCGGATCAGAGCGTGAGGAAACGACGACTTCAGCTGTCGCTGGTTTCATCCAGGAGGTCACCGGCCGCGGCCAGAGCGCTGGCCAGATTGACCGACCGCTCGTAGACGGCGGTGAAGTAGTGCTCGGCAACGTTGTAGTGACCCGAGAGGGGGGGGCGACCAAGGGAGCGCACGACGGCCGCGGGGTCGGATGTGATGCGAACGTGGACGTCACCAGCAGGCAACTTGGCAGGATCACCCCAGAAGTCCTCGGGCTTGACGACCGCCTTCTTCGGGCCCTTGCGGCGCCGGTTTCCCTGGCGGCGACCTCCATTGGAGTTCTTGTTGTTGCCGCTCATGCCGGCGTCTCCACAGATTCGACCACCCGGTTGGCGGCATCCCCGGCGGTCTCATCATCGGGATCCGGTTCGACCACCTCGGCCGGTACTTGTTCAGCGGTCGCTGGGGCCGACTCTGAATCGGGTTCGGCAATGAGAGGCACCGCTTCGGAGACCAGGTCGGTGTCGAGCTCGGCCAATACCAGGTTGGGATCGATCCCCAGTGCCTTCTGGAGCTGTTCGGCGTCCAGGTCGCCGACCGAGCTCGATTTTGGCAGCACCATGTCTGCAATCTGGCGCTTCCCCGCCACCACTTCCTCGACTCTTTCATCGACCGTGCCGGGGCAGACGAGGCGATGGCAGATCACGGTGCTGGTCTGGCCGATTCGCCACACCCGGTCTCGGGCCTGATCCTCGACCGCCGGATTCCACCAGCGGTCGTACAACACGACATGGCTGGCCGCCGTCAGGTTGAGCCCGGTACCACCGGCCTTGAGTGACAACACCATGGCCCCGGCTGTGGTCGTTGCCTGGAAGCTCTCGATCATCTTGTCTCGGGCGCCGCGGCTGAGGCCACCGTGATAGCACGAGATAGGGACCCCGGTTCGTTCGCTCAGATACGTAGCCAATTGCTCGCCCCAGGAGGCAAAGTGGGTGAAGATGAGGACCCGCTCGTTGGCAGCGAAGACATTGTCGACGATTTCGTTGAGACGGGCCAGCTTGCCCGACCGCCCGTCGAGGGGCTCCTCATAGTCTTTCTGGTAGGCGGACGGATGGTTGCAGATCTGCTTGAGGGCGGTGATGGCGGCTAGCACTGCCCCCTTCTTCTTGGCCCCTTCTTCGGTGCTGGTCGTGACCAGGAGCTCGTCGAGGACGGCCTGGTAGAGACCGATCTGTTCGGGGGTCATGGAGCAGAGGTCGAGCTCGTCGATCCGGTCCGGCAGCTCTGCCGCAATGGCCGGTTCCGCTTTGGTGCGGCGGAAGACCAGGATGCCGTTGAGGGCATGAAGGGCTCGTTCGGCCCCACCTTTGGAGTCACCGTTCTGTGATAGCTGGGCTATGAAGGGGGCTCGGGCCCCGACCAGACCGGGATTCGTATAGTCCATGATGGCCCACAGGTCGCCGAGGCCGTTCTCGATTGGGGTACCAGTCAGGGCGACCCTGGTCCGGGCCGAGATGCGACGGAGTTGCTGAGCCGTTTCGGAGACCGGGTTCTTGATGGCTTGGGCTTCGTCGAGCACGACCTTGCCCCACTCGATCTTCTCCAGAGCTTCGACATCACGCACTGCCGTCCCGTAGGTAGTAATCACCAGGTCGGCGTTGCGGACCATGGCTGGGATCGATCCAGGAGCCGCCCGGTTCGGGCCGTGATGGACCACTACTTTCAGGTCGGGAACGAAGCGACCGGACTCAGCGGCCCAGTTGCCGACCACGGCCGGTGGGGCGACAACCAGAGCCGGTCCACTGTCTCTGGTGACACGGAGGTGGGCCAGCATCGTCGGGGTTTTGCCCAGTCCCATGTCGAGAGCCAGACAGCCCCCGAGGCCGGCACCATCGAGGAAGCTGAGCCACATCCGGGCATCGGCTTGGTACGACCTCAGCTCGCCTTCAAACCCTTCGGGGCTGACCGGGGGGTCCTCGGGCAGGTCGGCTGCACTCTTGAGCAGCTCCGATGCCCAACCCTCACCGGCGATGGAGACACCACCCGAAAATGGGGTCCCCTCCAGGCCGAGGGCATGCCGCAGCATGTCAGCGCCGCTGAGGCGGGTTTGGTCAGAGCGTTCGGCCAGCGCCGCCGCCGCCTCGGCTAGATCGGTCTGATCGAGCTCGATCCAGCGGCCACGGGACTTGACCAGGGGCCGAGCTTCGGAAGCGAGGGCGGTGATCTCGTCGGCTGTGAGCTCGATATCGTCGAACATGACCGACCAGCGCACATTGGTCAGCTGTTGGGCTCCGACCACCGATTCCTGGGCCTCCTCGGAGGTGAGACGGAGGGCCGGAGAGGGTTTCTTGCGCGACAGAGCCGGGGCTCTGACGTCGAATCCGGCGGCCAACAACACATTGCCGTCATGGGTCATGAGCCGCCACGCCTCGTCCTGGCTGAGCACGACCTCACCCCGACGCCGGGCCCCAGGGCGCAACAACTCGGGATAGAGCCGCTCCAGACGTGACAGTTCCTCTTCGACTTCCTTGCGCCGGGTGTTCGACGAGTTGACGATGACCTGCTCGACCGGAAGGAGCTGGTTCTCATTGTTGAGAGCTAGTACAGCCAGGTACCAGGCGTTGATGTCGTCCGGCGGGTCGAGCTGGAGCACGAGATGGGACTTCACCGTGCCCGACACCGACCGGGCCCACTGGTCGACCCGGCGTCCGAGCTCGGAAGCGAGCCGGGGTGGAGCCTGGAACGGGGTTCCTGCGAGCTCAGCCAGGAAGGCCTCGGCAACGTCGCTCTTGGAGTTTGGCTTTGGCGGCCCGGCCGGGAAGTCGAGCCGGCTGGCTGCTTCTGAGCAGATGGCGGTGACCAGGTCGCCGAGCACGGCGTTGGTCATGGCCTTGGCATCCGGCCGGTTCTCCAGGGCCGAAACTGCTCCTGGGAGAGAGGCCGACAGGAGGCGGAACTCCTCGGTGTCGACCAGAGCGGGAACCCAACGGACACCGAAGGTGCCGCTGGCACCCTGGGCCTTGCTCGCCTTGGCGTTGTCGTCCTGCTTGGCTCCTTGACGCGAGGCTCGGCGGGCCTTCTTCAGTTGGGGCACCATCCGCCCCTGAGCCACTAGCCGCACAGCCAGTGCGGTCACCAAACCTAGCCAGGCAACGCTGGCCCCGGTTGCATCGTCGTCAGCTGTCTGGCCGAGGGCGACCAGCCAGCCGAGGCTGGCTCCGATGGGGACAGAGACAGCGTCGGCCCGTCCGCCTTGGGGCAGTCTGACCGAGGCATGCTCTTCCCAACCGACCGCTCCGGCCCCTGCCGCCGAAAGGCGTTCCAGTAGCTCATCGCTGGTTTCTGGGGAGGCGTCGTGGCCAGCGGACCAGGCAACGACCCGGCCCGGGATCCATGACAGCTGGAGCTGAGGATCCCCAGACTCCCCCACCTGGGAGTTGGAGCTCGCCTTCTTGCCGCTGGCTCCGGGTGCCGCCCCGACCAGCTTGGTCAGCATCCCATCGATGAGGTGTAGCTCGGACTCAAAATCAGCAAGAACAATGGCGCGCTCAGGTCCGCGGACCTCTCGGCTGATGTCGTCGAGGGCCATTTGGGCATCGTCGTAGAGGCGCAGAAGGGCGGCGACCCAAGACCGCTGGTTCGCGGTCAAGAATTCGACGTCGGCTTCGCTGGCGACGCCATCAAGGTGAGCTTGGACGAGATCACTGAACTCGCTGGACGACAGCGACTTCAGCGCAATGGTCGAAGTGGTAATCGTGTCTCTCCGGTTTCTTGCTTGTGGCTATCGACGGAAGCTGACTGCAATCTGACAGTCCGATGTCGTGTTCGATCGCCTGTGCTACGCGAATCCTCGCTGTGGTTCCGCGGATGGCCCGCTCACTCTGACTGCCGCGAGGCAGAAAGGGTGATGTCCCACAAGGCAGCACAACTCGTAGGAACTGAGACACTGCAAGGTGACTCAGAAGACCAGGTTAGCTCCTTTCGGTCGCACCATTGCGAATCTCAGAGGTTTGGGGCTGATTTCTCCTCGTAGGAGTCGGCGTTTCGGAGCAGGCTTGCGTCACAAGCAGTAGTAGGCGGAACATGGCAGACGTCGGCCCAGATGGGGGAACCATGGAAGTTCGAGATCGGGTGTGTGTCGTTACCGGCGGTGGAAGCGGGATCGGAAAGGCCCTGTGTGAGCGCTTTGCCGCCGACGGGGCCCGGATGGTCGTTGTCGTCGATCGTCAGGGCGAGGCGGCGGCCAAGGTCGCGACCGCCATCGGGGGTCGAGCCGAGGTGGTCGATGTCGGATCTGAAACTGACATCACGGCCATGCTCCGCTCTGTCGAAGAGGATCTGGGGCCGATCGACGTGTTGTGCAACAACGCTGGTATCGCCTCGGGGGGTGATCCTCTGACTACCCCCATCGAGGAGTGGCAGCGCCAGTGGGACATCAACGTCATGTCCCACGTCTATGCCATCAGGGCCGTCTTGCCGGCCATGTTGGCCAGGGGCGAGGGCCACATCCAGCACACGGCATCAATGGCCGGCATCTTGACCTCGCACGGCAACGCTCCCTACGCCGTCTCCAAACATGCCGTCGTCGGCCTGGCCGAGTGGATGTCCATCACCTACCACGGAAGCGGCATCCGCTCCTACCTGCTGGCACCGCTCGGGGTTCGAACCCCGATGCTGGGCGGCTCGGCTGACTCGGAGTGGGCCCGGGCCGCAGCCGGGCCCATTGCCGAGCCGGAAGAGGTGGCCCGCCAAGTTACGGATGCCTTCGCCGAGGAGAGGTTCCTGATCCTGACCAACCCGGTGGCCCAGGACTGGATGGAGTTCAAGACGAACCTTCCGGAGAAGTGGCTGGCTGGGATGCGCAAACTCCAGGCTCGGCTCGAATCGGCCGGAGAAGCGGGTGCCGGATCTTGATCTTGATC
>JAAETV010000538.1 GCA_024227975.1 Actinomycetes bacterium | reverse complement strand
GTTGCAACCCCCTGGAAGATCGAGATCAACACCCCAGCGATCAAGACCAGCACTGGCACGATCGAGACCAGGACCTCAGCCGCCAGCATCTTCCCGAAGTAGACAATGGCAAAGCAGACGACAAAGACAATGGGGATCGAGGTCAGGGCTACATTCAGCCCGATCAACAGGGTGACGAGGAACACGACCCCGCTGAGCGCGCTGGCAATGATCAGGGCAGCCCTGGCTCCCGGATTCCCAACGAGACGCCGTTCTTCGGGGGGCATGGCTGGCCCCATTTCGGGCCGCAGATAGGAGATTCCGAGGGTGTAGACGATATAGATTCCGCTGAGCAGAAGTCCTGGTATCAGGGCCCCGGCGAAGAGCCCGAGGATCCCAACCCCGAGCTGTTGGGCCAGCAGGATCAAGACGATGCTCGGGGGTAGGAGCTGGGCCAATGTCCCTGACGCGGTGATGACCCCGGTGGCGAGCCGGTGGTCATAGCCGAGGCGTATCATTGCCGGCAAGGAGAGCAGGCCCATCACGATGACGGTGGCTGCTACCACCCCGGTTGCGGCCGCCAATAGGGTGCCGACGACGATGACGGCGGCGGCAACACCACCCCGCAAGGATCCCATCAGAAGACCGAAGGCGTTGAGAAGCCGCTCGGCCAGTCCCGACCGCTCCAGGATGGCCCCCATCAGCACGAACAGGGGAACCGCGAGCAATTCTGCACTCTCGATACTCGACGCCCAATTCGACGGCAACTGACCGCCGAGTGTCTTCGGGTTGAATGTGTCGGTGAGGTCACCGACGAAGGCGAAGAACAGCGACGTCGAAGCGAAGGAAAAGGCAACGTTGTAGCCCGTGAGGATCATGGCCATGAAGACCACGAACATCACCAACGACAAGAAGACTCCAAGATCCAAACCGAACACCAGCGCCCCCTACTCGACCCGCAAGGGGACGTCGGATTCCTTGACCTCGCCGAGATCATCGCGTCCGATGATCACGAAACCCGTCTTGATGATCTCAGCCACGATCTGCATTGCCCACAGGATGAAGCCAACGAGGATGAAGGCCCGGATGGGTCCCGTCGGTAGCTGATCAGCGTCGGTGGCCTCGACCCACGACTGCCATACCTTCCATCCACTGGGCCAGGTGCCGTCGAAGCGCCGGCCGAGGTTGATGGCCGAGTAGGGGATCAGGGCCCTGATCCCCATGATCAGGAAGGGCAGGAAGAGGGCGACGTGGAAGACGAAGTCGATCCAGGCCTTGCGCCGATTCGAGAAGTTGGCCCACCAGAAGTCGATGCGGGGATTCACCCCAGCCCAGACCCCGTAGTTCACACCAATCAGGAACAGCAGCCCGAATGACATCCAGGCCAGGCTGGTGGTCTGACCGAACAAGATGTCGGTCTCGAACCAGTTGTTGGTGTAGCGGGTGATGACGTTGAAGAGTTGGATGATGAATACGAGCCAGGCCAGCTTCCACACAATTGATCCGGTGAAGCGGCTGACGGCCTCCAAACCCAGTCGGATTCGGTGTAGGAAGTCGGGAGCCGCCGACAGCCCAACGATCAGGATCAGAACGAGCCACAACCACCAGGGGAGCCTGCCGATCAGGAAGTCTGTGTCGGTGAAAACGGTGGCCACAATCGAGAGAACGAGGAAGCCTACGGTGACCCAGCCGGCCGGGTGGAGACGGTTGAACACCGACTTCAAAGACACCTCAGACCTGCCGTTGCGTACACCATCAACACCTCTCACTCCCTGCCGAGCTGACGAACGAGGCAAGGCTACATCACCCAGTCGGACCACACCGTGATTCTGGTTCGACGGCCAGCTCCAATACTCGCCAATGATGGCCACCGGCTCTCAACTGCCAATCCGATCGAGAACTGCCTATTGTCGTGACCCAGTCATGGCCCCTCATGAAAGTCGGACCTGATCCATGCACCCAGGCACCTTCGCCAAAACGACACCAGACAAGCCAGCCGTCATCATGGCCGCCAGTGGCGAGCAACTCAGCTTCGCCGAGCTCGACCGGCGATCGGCTCAACTGGCCCAGCTCCTGTTCGCCTCTGGTCTGCGGCCCGGCGACCATGTATCGATCTTCATGGAGAACAACATCCGCTACTTCGAGTGCTTCTGGGCTGCCGCCCGATCCGGCCTCTACTTCACCTCCATCAACCGCTATCTCCAGCCCGAGGAAACGGCCTACATCCTCCGGGACTCGGCGGCCAAGGCCCTATTCACCTCGGCTGCTATGGCTGAGCTGATCACCCCAGTTCCCGCCATGGCTCCGGACTGCAAGATCCTGCTGAGCGTAGACGGCCCCGTCGATGGCTTCGAGCCCTACGAGGACGCCGTCGCCGCCCACCCGGCCGAGCCGCTGGCTACCCAACCCCGGGGCGAGACCATGTTGTACAGCTCGGGAACCACCGGCCAACCCAAGGGGATCAAGCGGCCTCTCAGCGGGCTCGAGATCGACGATCCGGCCGGCATACCAGGGACGGCCATGCTCTTGACGATGCTGTTCT
>JAAETV010000537.1 GCA_024227975.1 Actinomycetes bacterium | reverse complement strand
CTGAGCTTGCCCCGGTCTCGTGGACACCCCGGATCGCACGAAAGTGCGGTAGGAGTGTGTCATGGGAAAACGGAAGCGTCGATCGTTCACAGATGAATACAAGGCCGAGGTCGTGGAGCTGATCCGCAAGAGCGGGAAGAACGTGGGAGCGATCTGCCGCGAACTGGACTTGACGGAGACGGCGGTGCGGCGTTGGGTAGCGCAGGCCGAGATCGATTCGGGCGGCGGGCCGCCTGGGGCCTTGACGACCGCGGAGCGCGAGGAGCTGGCGGCGCTGCGCAAGCAGGTCAAGACGCTCGAGATGGAGCGCGAGATCCTGAAAAAAGCGACGGCCTTCTTCGCCAAGGAGAGCAAGTGAGATTCCGCTTCGTCGAGGCGGAGAAGGCCAACTACCCGATTCGGTTGCTCTGTCGGTGCCTTGCCGTTTCACGGTCCGGCTTCTACGCCTGGCGAAGGCGCGCTCCGAGTGCTCGCGCTCGGCAGGATGCTCAGCTGAAGATCGAGATCGCGGCATCGCATGCTGCGAGCCGCCGGACCTACGGGAGCCCTCGTGTTCTGCGCGATCTTCGCGATGAAGGTCACCGGGTTTCCCGCAAGCGGGTGGCGCGCCTGATGCAGGAGCTCGGTCTTGAGGGACGCCGCAAGCGCCGGTTCCGAACGACGACGGACTCTCGGCATCGGTTCCCGGTGGCCCCGAACGTCCTGATGCGAGAGTTCGACGTGGATGCTCCCGATACCGCATGGGTCACCGATATAACGTACATCGCGACTCAGGAAGGGTGGCTGTACCTGGCGGCGATCCTTGATCTCTTCTCGCGAAGGGTGGTGGGCTACGCGATGAGCGAGCGGATCGATCGAACCCTGGTGCTCGAAGCACTTCGCGACGCCCTCGATCGCCGGCCAGGAGCACGCGATCTCATTCATCACTCGGATCGAGGGAGCCAGTACGCCAGCCATGACTACCGGGAGGCCCTGGAGAAAGCCGGGATCACGTGCAGCATGAGTCGCCGGGGCAACTGCTGGGACAACGCGGTTGCGGAGAGTTTCTTCGGAACGCTCAAGACGGAGCTGCTCTACGAGCTTCCTCTGCAGACGGCCGAGGTGACGCGGGCTGCGGTAGCGGACTACATCGAGGTCTTCTACAACGTCCGTCGGCGCCACTCGTCGCTGGGCTACCAGAGCCCCCTGGAATTCGAGCTCAAGAACGGAAACGGAAGACTCGGGGGCTCCGCCCCCGAACCCCCGTTCATTACTGAACGAAGAAGAGATCCGGAGGAGCCGGGTCTCACGGTCTAACCAAAGTGTCTACGGAATCGGGGCAGACCCACT
>JAAETV010000536.1 GCA_024227975.1 Actinomycetes bacterium | reverse complement strand
GGCCAGGGCCCGGCAGTGATCGAGCTCACCCGAGCCGAGCGAGGCCGAGTCCGCGGTGACAGCCAGGACCCCGTCGGGACCGAGCTCGTTGAGGGCGGCCACCGTCAACAGGGCCGAGTCGACGCCACCGGAGAAGGCAACGACGAGTGGTCCGATGTCTCGGATCGTCATGGCCAGTAGGTCAATCTGCTCACTGAGGGGGTCGATCACCAGGGGATCCACCGAAGGAGGGGTCACATCGCTCAGGCTAGGACCTGTGGGTTGGCTACCCTCATAGGGGATGAGTGCGGAGCATCCTCGTCGGAGCTATGACTGGCTCTACGAGATCGATCTAGATCCCGATCGACACTGGCGATACATGGGAACTCGGGCGTTGGGCCAGCGGCCCTGGCTCGTGGTTGACGATCAACGTGATGCCGAGCTGGTATTCAAGTCGGTGTTGTTGACCGATCGCCACGACGAGGTCTTCATTGCCCTCCCCGGTACTGAGGATGCAGGCCAAGAGGCCCTTGATCTCATCGTCGGTACCGGTCCGACCGAGGTCAAGGCCAGTGCGGTCGAGGCGGAGCTGACCGACTCTTCGGGCGCTGAGCTGCACCCCCTCGACATCGCCGGTCGGCTGGTGCAAGAAGATCTCTGCCTCTTGAACCGGACCTCAAAAGGTTGGGTCTTGTCTGCCGGGTCGGTGTGCTTCCCGTCGAGCTGGTCGCTGGCCGAGAGGGTCGGCCACACCTTGCTCGACGTCCACGCCCCCGTCGAGGGCTACTCCAGCGATCTCGTCGGCAGGGTCGACCGGCTCTTCGATCGTTCGGAACAGCAGGTCATCTGGCGCCGGAACTGGTTTCTCGACCCTGACCCTCGACTTTTCCAGCCTGGGCGCCCCGAGAGCCGTGATCGGGTTGTCGCCGCCCCCGATTGCCTGAGCGGGCTGTACCTCCGGAGCGAGCGCCAGACCTTCCGTCTCCTACCTCGAACCGGCTACGTCTTGTTCACCATCAGGACCCAGCAGCATGCCCTGGGCCGGCTCCTCGATGACGGATCCCGTCGCGACGCCTTCACCGAGTTCGTTCGCCAGGCCCCGATCCCGGTGGCCAGCCATCGTGGAGTGTGCGAGCAGCAGCGGCGCGAGCTCCGGCTCGCTCTCAGCCTCTGAGTCGGAGCCCCAGGGGCCTCGGCCGTTGCGAGCAACACGGGTCCCTATTGGTTCGATCCAGCAGATGCGGGGTCTGGAGGCCAGAATTGATACCCATGGGGGAACGCAAGAGCAGCCGCAGCGGCTTGGAAACCCGAGATCGGATCATCGACGCGGCCCTGGATACGGTCAGGGTGGAGGGTCTGGTCGGTACCAGCGTTCGGGCCATTGCCAGGACAGGGGGCTTCAACCAGGCTCTGGTCTTCTACCACTTCGGAAGGCGACCAGCCCGCCCTGTCGGCCATTGTCGCTGGCTGGTCATCGAATAGTGAGGTCGGGGGCGTCCCGAACCGACTCGCTCTTCGCCTCGCGGGCTGGGGCAGCCAATCTGGCTGGGCCCCCCTTCGACGCCTTGGACCTCAACAATGAATCGCACGTGGATCTGATGGACGAATGAGGCAATCAGCCCGTAGGGGTGGGTATTGATGCCTGCACGGTCTAGACATGGCGCGGTGGGATCGTGGGTCGGATCTGCTCAGTGAGAGCTGTGCTGCTCGTAGTGGTGCTGGTGGCCACGTCATGTGGGCTGTTTTCCGATTCCGGCCCGACGCGGGACGACGACGGCGTCGTCGTCGAGAGTGGCACCTTGCGTGCGTTCGACCTTCTGCTCGGCGATTGTTTCAATGACCCTGGGTCAGGTGAGGTCGAGGTTGTGCTCGTCGTCCCTTGTGTCGAGCCCCATGACTTCGAGGTGTACCACGTTTTCATGTTGGACGACGGTCCGTACCCGGGACCCGCGGTCATTGAGGACGAGTGGATCGAAGGATGCCTGGCCGAGTTCGAACCCTTTGTCGGGGTCTCGTTCGATGTGTCGGTCCTCGACATGTCGGCCATCTTCCCGACCCGTCAGAGCTGGGATGAGCTCGACGATCGGGTTGTGCTCTGTTCGGTCACCGCCGTCGATGGGGAGCCTAGAGCCGGCTCAGCTCGCGGCTCGAACGATTGATCCATCGGGTTGCCCCTCGCCCCAGATCAATAGGCGCCTTCGGCTTGTAGCTGGGCTATGTCGTCCCAACTGAAACCAGCTTCGAGCAGGACCTCCTCGGTGTGCTGGCCCAAGTTTGGCGCTACGACCCCAGGTTCGGTCGGGGTCGAGCTCATCCGGAGGGGGGAGCCCACGGTCTTGATCGGGCCCCATTCGGGGTGATCTACCTCGACGATGTAGCTATTGGTGACCGCATCAGGGTCGGCCACCACCTCCCCATGGTCTCGTACTGGGGCGAACCGCTGGTGTTCGGCCGCCAGCCGTTCGCACCATTCGGCTGTCGACCGGGTGGGGAAGATCTCATCGACCAGTTGGCACAGCTCGGCCAGGGCCTCGGACGAAAGGAACAGGGTGGCGAAGCGCTCCTCGTCGATCAGGTCGAGCCGATCGATAGCTCGGCAGAACCCCGGCCACAGGTGAGGGGGAACGCCGACCAGCTGGATCCAGCCGTCGGCTGTAGGGATCATGCGCAACAACCCCTTGATGAGGGGGTGGCCTCGGTTGGCGCGGCCCAAGACCTCGCCACTCAACATGGTGTAGGTCAGCTCCGAGGCTTGGGCCCAGATCATGCCACCCAGGAGGCTGACATCGATCCTCTGCCCCTCGCCGGTCCGCTGTCGATGGATCATGGCAGCCAGGATGCCGGTGACCATGTTCTGGCAGGCGGTGTGATCGGAGATCAGGGCGGCGATGGGGGTCGGTTCACCGGCATCGGTTCCGGTGGCGGAGATCAAGCCACCCCAGGCTTGGCCGATGGTGTCTGCCCCCTCCATGGTTGACCGTGGGCCGAGGGGGCCGTAGCTCGAACCGCTGGCATAGATCAGACCGGGGTTGATGGCGGCCAGCTCCTCATAGGACAGACCCCACAGTTCCATGGTCCCGGGGACGAAGTTGTGGATCAGGACATCGGCCTGGCTGGCCAGCCTCTCCAGGGCCCGCTTGCCCCCGGGCTGGCGAAGGTCGAGGGTCACCGATCGCTTGCCCCGGTTGCAGGCCTCGAACACGGGGGCTCGGTCGTCGTCGTCCGAAACATGGATCCAGCGGGCCAGGTCACCGGCCTCTGGCAGCTCGATCTTGATGACGTTCGCCCCCAGGTCGTTGAGCATGGCCGCCGCTTGCGGCCCCTGGATGAGGATCGATAGATCGAGAACGGTTATACCGTCGAGGACTCCCATGGTGTGGCAGCGTAGTCCTGGGGTCAGCACCCGTCAGGTGAAACTGGACGAACATGTGTTCGATTTTCGATCCTGATGGCAGTACCCTCACGACATGGGTTGGCAGAATCCCCCTGTTCCCTGGCGTGACATCGAGCGCCGCTTGTCCGACCATCCGTCGCGCTCGAATCAGGCCCCTGATGCGGTTCCCTTCGGTCCGGCGGCCAACGGAAGCGACAGCCCGGCCTGGACCTACAAACGACAGCCCTATGCCGCCCCGGCCCTGACCCGGGCCGAGTCGGCGGTGCCATACGCCGAGCTGCACTGCCACTCCAGCTTCAGCTTTCTCGACGGGGCCTCCCACCCTGAGGAGTTGGCTGAGGAGGCGGCCCGGCTCGGGCTCGAAGCCCTGGCCATCACCGACCATGACGGCTTCTACGGGGTCGTCCGCTTTGCCGAGGCGGCCCGGGCCGTTGGCCTGAAAACGGTGTTCGGAGCCGAGCTGACCGTCGACAAGCTCGACATCTCACCGGGCCAGGCCGACCCCGATGGATCACACCTGCTGGTCCTGGCCCGCGATCCCCAAGGTTATGCCGCCCTGGCCCGAGTGATCAGTGAGGCCCAGCTGGCGGGGGAGAAGGGGGCACCCCGGTTCACCATGTCCGACCTCGATCGATGGGTGTCATCAGCTGACCTCGAGCACTGGCTGGTACTGACGGGGTGCCGCAAGGGCTCGGTTCCCCGCACCCTGGAGAGGGAGGGCCCTGGGGCGGCAGGACGGGCTCTGGGCCACCTGATCGAGCGGTTCGGGCGTGGCAATGTGGCTGTTGAGCTGTGGGACCACGGCAACCCGCTCGACAGTGCCCGCAATGATGCCATGGTCGATCTGGCCATGAGGGCCGGGGTCGAGCCGATCGCGACCAACAATGTCCACTACGCCAAGCCCGCCCATCGCAAGCTGGCAGCAGCCATGGCCGCGGTTCGGGCCCGGCGCTCCCTCGACGAGCTGTCGGGGTGGCTCCCGGCCATGGCCTCCGCCCATCTCCGCTCTGGTGAGGAGCAGGGGCGCCGCTTCGCCCGCTACCCGGGGGTGGTCGAGAGGGCGGCCGAGCTGGGACTGGACTGTGCCTTCGACCTCTCGCTGATGGCCCCAAACCTGCCTCCTTTCCCCTGTGAGCACGAGATGTCAGAGATGGAGTACCTCCGTCATCTGGTGGAACAGGGTGGAGAACATCGTTATGGGCGTCGAGACGACCCGATGGCGGCCGTGGCCTGGGCCCAGCTCGATCGTGAGCTCGCCCTCATCGAAAAGCTTGGCTTTCCCGGCTACTTCCTCGTGGTGTGGGACATCGTCGACTTCTGCCGCCGCAGCGACATCTTGTGCCAGGGGCGAGGTTCGGCTGCCAACTCGGCCGTGTGCTACGTCCTCGGCATCACGGCCGCCGACGCCGTCTCGCTCGGCTTGTTGTTCGAGCGCTTCTTGTCGCCAGAGCGTGATGGTCCGCCGGACATCGATCTCGATATCGAGTCCGATCGACGGGAAGAGGCGATCCAGTATGTATACGAGCGCCATGGTCGCCGTCATGCCGCCCAGGTAGCCAATGTGATCTCCTACCGGGGGCGGTCGGCGGTTCGCGATGCGGCCAAAGCCCTCGGCTATGCCCCCGGCCAACAAGACGCCTTCTCCAAATCCATGGATCGATG
>JAAETV010000535.1 GCA_024227975.1 Actinomycetes bacterium | reverse complement strand
GTGCGGGGCTGCGCGCCAAGCGCTCGCAGAATCACGATGAAGGCAACGTACGCAAGAATCCACCCCAAGACGAGATTCGCGTCAGCCTGACCAGTCGCCTCGGAGACGACGTAGATCGCGACCAACAGGGCGAGCACCATTATGAAGCTTCGCGTGGATTGGCGCACCGCCTTCCGCACATGGAGTTGGATGCGATCGATTGGCGGGAAGCGTCGAGTCCCTGATTTCCCGACCATCGTCATGACAGTCCGACGGTAGCAAGCCCGCCGGTCCGGATCGTCACCCCAGGGAGGGATATGCCCTACCCTCTCTCGGACCGTCGGCGGCCCAGCGCTCACAACCTGGGGTAGATGACATCCCCCTGAGGGGTGATGTAGTTGTCTCTAGGGAGTCGTATCTTCGGGTTAGCGTGGCGACGACTGGCTGAAAGGGGGTCATCGCTCAGATGCGTAGGGTGAGTGGTGTCGCAACGAACGATCTCGTAGAACGTCTGGCCGCGCTCCCCCTGGGTGACGTGGGGCTCGCCGTGCTCTTCACGGTGCTCATCGAGCTCGAGATCTGGTTGTTCAAACCAGACACCGACTACCCGGTGGTCGCAACTGTTGCGGCGCTAGCAGTCGGCATGGCACTGGCGTTTCGCCGAGTCTGGCCGTTCCGCTCTTTGCTCGTGAATCTCGCCGGCATATTGGTCTTGGTCGCTCTTGGCAACCCAAGCAACTTCATCCAGTGGACGAGCCTCATCACGGTCTGGTCCATCGCCGCCTACGGGCGCCGGGTGCAACAGTGGGCGGGCCTGGTGTTGTCTCTGGCCGTGGTGGCCTTCTACTTCGTCCGAATCCCTGGTCAGGGCGGTGTTGCTGTGTTCATCGCCACTATTGCTGTTTGGACGATCGTCTGGTTGGTCAGCCTGTTGTTCGGAGCCCGGATTCGTGAGGAGGGGCTACGTGAGGCCGGCTCGGTGGCAGAAGCGCTGGCGGTGGCCCAGCGGGAACGACTTCATTTCGAAGAGGCTCGAACCAGCATGGCTCGTGATCTCCACGATCTCATCGGGCACACCGTAAACCTTATGTTGGTGCACGCGGAAGGGGGTCGGCTGGCCCTCGACGACGATCCGGCGGCAACACGGCTTGCCCTGGACACCATTGTCGCAACGGCCCGTCAAGCAATGACGGAACTCGATCTTCTGCTCGAAACCCTCCACCGTGGTTCAGAGTCGAGTGGGCGCGAACCGGCCCTCGGCCTCAAGGACTTGCCTCGCCTTCAGGAAGAGCTGATGGCGGCTGGTTTGGAAGTCGAGCTTCGAGTGCACGGCGACGTGGCGCTGGTCCCGGGCAGTGTCGGGGTCAGTGCCTACCGCATCGCCCAGGCCGCCCTGACCAACACGCTGCGACACGCGGGTTCGGCTGAGGTCTCGGTTGACCTCACGGTGAGCTCCTCGGTCGTCACCCTCGACATCAGCGACACGGGTTCGGGTCTCGATCCCGGAGACATCGAAGGCCACGGTTTGCGAGGCATCAGAGAGCGGATGGCGCTACACGGCGGCGACGTCGATATCAGTAGCTGTGCTGGTGGAGGCGTCCAGATCTCCTGTCGCTTTCCCGTGAGGTCATCATGATCTCGGTGATGCTCGCCGATGACGACGAGTTGATGCGAGCCGGAATTGGTCTGATTCTCAATCGCACCGATGGCATCGAGGTCGTCGGGGAGGCGTCCGACGGTGCGTCTGCGCTCGTTGTGGCGGAAGCGACGAAGC
Organism: Actinomycetes bacterium; assembly: GCA_024227975.1. The sequence goes on along the minus strand of JAAETV010000535.1, from coordinate 870 downwards.
CCGACATCGTGCTGATGGATATCCGCATGCCTGGTCTCGACGGGATCGAAGCGACACGGGAGATGACAAGACGCGGACCCCAACCGCGCGTCATCATGCTGACCACCTTCGACGTCGATGACTACGTCTTCGAGTCGCTTCGAGCGGGGGCGAGCGGTTTCCTTCTCAAGCGTGCGGCGCCGGACGCCCTCATCGAAGGGATCCGGACGGTAGCCCGGGGCGAAGGTCTGCTCTCACCGGCAATGACCAGGCGGCTGATCGAGGAGTTCACGCTCAGCTCGCCGCGACCGAACGAGGCCGAGAAGCGCGTCCAGCGCCTCACCGATCGAGAGCGCGAAGTTCTCAAACACATCGGGCGAGGCCTCTCCAATCACGAGCTCAGCGAGAAACTCTTCATCGCTGAGAGCACGGTGAAGACGCACGTCAAGCGGGTGCTCTCCAAGATCGGCGCTCGCGACCGGGTCCATGCGGTTGTGATTGCCTACGAGAGCGGCCTAGTGGACGGCCCGAACTCGCCACTTTGACACCGGTAGTCCGGCTCAGCGACAAGTTCCGCCACTTCCGCGGTGTCGGGCACCCACGGGATGGACGAATTGCCTAGATGCCTGTAGATGGCTTCCCTTCACACCATGCTGAAGCGATGAACCGACTGAACATCAAGATTGGGATAGCTCTCGCCGTCCTTTCTCTCGTGATGGCTGCTTGCACGGACCCCGCGGACGAAGCACTCGATGACGACCTCACTATCGAGATGCCTGCCAACGATGAGGCCCCCGCCGATGACGACGCTCTGGGTGACGACCAGGGAACTACCGATGGTGCAGTCGCTGGTGGCGACCAAGGCGACGGCGACGCTACGTCGGTGTGGCC
>JAAETV010000534.1 GCA_024227975.1 Actinomycetes bacterium | reverse complement strand
CAGGCCTTCGACCACCTTGGGGAAGATGAACGGGGGGATGGCAAGGTAGGCGACGGGGGAGCGGGCTGCCCCCAACTTCGCTTCCAGTTCGGTGTAGGTGGCGGCGTCGGCGTAGTCGCCATATATGTAGTCCATGCGGCTAGTGAGCCGCTCCACGATCTTGGGGTCATGGTCGAGCCCGTCTCCGTACTCGGCGATCGACTCGGCGGCATAAGCATGCAGTTCGGCTCGGTCCCAGTCGGAGCGGGCCACCCCGATGATGGGGACGTGGAGCCGATCGTCTCGTTCCAGGGCGTAGAGGGCGGGGAACAGCTTCTTCCTGGCCAGGTCTCCGGTGATGCCGAACATCACCAGGGCATCGGCTGGTTCCAGGGTGCCCATCAGGCCTCGTCCTTCTTCTCGTGGTGGCCGCCGAAGCCTCGCCGCATGGCCGATAACACCTTGTCGCCATAGTCGGCCCGGCCCCGACTGGAGAATCGCTGGAAGAGGGCGGCGGCGATGACGGGGGCGGGAGCACCCTCGATGAGGGCGGCGTCGACCGTCCAACGTCCTTCACCGGAGTCGGACACCCGACCCTCGAATCCAGCCAGTTCGGGATCTTCGGCCAGCTCGGCCGCGGTCAGATCGACAAGCCAGGACGAGATCACACTGCCCCGCCGCCACACCTCGGTGATGGAGGCGAGGTCGAAGTCGTACTGGAAGTACTTGGCCTCGGTCAGGGGAGTGGTCTCAGCATCGGCGGCCCGGTCTTCGGTGCCGATATTGGCGTAGTTGAGGATGTTCATCCCTTCCGCCATGGCCGCCATCATCCCGTACTCGATGCCGTTGTGGACCATCTTCACGAAGTGACCGGCCCCCGGCGGGCCACAGTGCAGCCACCCGGCTTCACCGGGAGAAGGGGAGCCGCTGCGGCCCGGGGTCCGCTCGGCTGAGTCGATCCCCGGGGCCAATGAGTTGAGGATCGGCTCCAAGCGGGTCACCGCCGCCTCGTCTCCGCCCACCATCAGGCAGAAGCCACGATCGAGGCCGTGGACGCCGCCACTGGTACCGATATCGACATGGTGGATGCCGGCATCGGCCAGGGCCTCGGCCCGATCCAAGGCATGGCGATAGTTGCTGTTGCCCCCGTCGATCACGATGTCACCCTCATCGAGCTCGGCCACGACAGCGTCGATCACCTTGGGCGCCACCGCCGCCGGCACCATGACCCACACCACTCGGGGCGCTTCCAGCTTGGCCGCCAAGTCGGCCAGGTCACGAGCCGCCTCCGCCCCCTCGGCTTCCACGCCGGCGACGGCGTCAGCATTGAGATCGCTGACAACACAATGGTGCCCATCGGCCAGCAACCGGCGAACCAGGTTGCTCCCCATCCGCCCCAGTCCAACCATTCCCAACTGCATCGTCATCGCACTCCCCAGGTCATTGCACTCCCCAGCCCCGCATCCCGGCGACGGCTGCCGATCGAGAGTTACTGCGACACTACCGACGGGCGGCCGCCCTCCCGCCCCTCCAGCAGGCGCCTGCTCCCGTAGTGAAAGGGTGGGCGGATGCTCACCCTGCTCAAGGACATCGGCGGCGGCCAGTAGGCTTCCACGATGACCGCCGCACACCCCCACGAGCTACCTCCCCTGCTCGAGAACGGGACCCGTCCCCCGAACCCCATCGCTCGAGTTCGAGACGTCTGGTCCTACCGGGAGCTCCTGACCAACCTCATACGACGCGAACTGAAGGTGAGGTACAAGAACAGCGTCATCGGTTTCGTCTGGACATTGCTGAACCCCCTCCTGTACCTGGCTGTGTTCACGATCGTGTTCGCCGTGGTGTTGCGCAGTGGGGTACCCCGTTACGGGCTCCTGCTGCTGTCAGGCCTGCTGGCCTTCAACCTGTTCTCCCAAGGCCTGACGGGGGCCACCGTGTCGATCACGGGCAATGGGCCTTTGGTCCAGAAGGTGTGGTTTCCCCGCGAGATCCTCCCCCTGGCTGCCATCGGGGCCAACCTCATCACCTTCGTTTTCCAGTTCGTGATCCTCATGCTGGGCATGGCTGCCTTCCGCCAGGTTCCGGAATGGTCCATGCTGTGGCTGATCATCCCGGCCCTGGTGGTGACCCTGATGATGGCCACCGGGCTCGGCCTGCTGCTATCAGCCCTCAACGTCTACTACCGAGATTTCCAGCACTTCCTCGAGCTCGGCCTGCTGACCT
>JAAETV010000533.1 GCA_024227975.1 Actinomycetes bacterium | reverse complement strand
CTTGTCGGCGCAGCCGATATCCATGAGGCCGTCGTTGTAGAGGAACTGGTAGTAGATCTTGGCCCCTTGCCGCTCGCAGTCCGCTGGGGTTGGCACACTTTGGGCGCTAGCCGGTGCCGGTAGAGCGATGGCGGCGGTGATCACCGCGAATACCAGAACAATGATGCGTTTCATGTTGATTTCAGCCTCCTTGGTGGCTGCTCGAAGTAGTACAGACACAGCGATCAGGACTCATCGGCTAGCCACCTGACTGGGCTCGCTATGCATGGTTGCGTCGGACAGCACACCCTCGAGCGGTGCGGCGTTGAGATCCCAGACGAAACGTCCGATCTCGAATGCCTCGGCGTTGCGAATCCTGGCCTGGAAACCTCGGCATCGGGCCATGGCCTGGATCGCTTCGAGATCGACCAGTCCATTCTTGAGAACTTGTGATTCGTGAGCTCGTAGCAGTTCGAGCTTGTCCTCAACCAACCCGTCGACGTCTACATAGACGGCCGGCGAGAACTCCGTCGTCGTCGGTGCCTCGTACAGGCAGATTCGAGGAATCCGTCGACCGGCGGCAAGGGTGGCAGTGGCGACGGCCCGATGGTCCTGGTGGCTGTCGTTCGGAGTGTGGGAGTAGACGACGTCCGCACCGGCCCACAGGAGGACGTTCTCGATCACATCGATCGTTTCCCGACCAGGCGGAACAGCACAGTCCTCGAACCCACCCCAGTGCAGTTCGGCCCCGAGAACATCAGCCGCCCGTTCTTGTTCGATGGTGCGGGGCAGCGAGTCGCGCGGCCCCCGCTCGCCGGTACTCATCACCAGCAAACTGACCTCATCACCGCGTCGGCGGTGAGCGAGAAGTGTCCCGCCGCAACCCAACTCGATGTCATCCGGATGTGCCCCAATAGCAAGAACCTTCACGCTCTACCAGTGCACTGACTACCCGGTAGAAATACACGCGGGCCGGACCTTGGCGAACCGCCAGAAACCGCTTCACCCCAGCGACATTCAACCGGCTAGCCAGGGGTATCGAAACGAGGCGCTGGTCGTGCCGCACCTGGGAGGTCGAACTAGCTCAGAGCTTGACCAGGCTGGCCACAATATCGATGATGCCCTTCTCCACCTTGGGCCCGTCGTCGATCTTGTCGGCCGACTCAGCGATGGCCTTGCGGACCTTGTCGAAACTGGCCCCTCGATCGAGACTGATGAGCAAAGCAGCCTGGCCGGAGACGAAGGGTGCCGCCATCGAGGTCCCACTCCAGATAGCGAACCCACCGGGAACCGGGCTGACGATGGCCTCTCCGGGGGCGGCAACAGTAACCCACTTGCCATGACTCGAGAAAGCGGCGAGCCGTTCTCGAGCGTGGTCCATCGCCGCCACCCCGATGATGTCCTTGCCAGCAGCAGGGTAGTGCTTCGCCCCCGAGCCATCGTTTCCGGCGGCCGCCACGACTAGAACCCCGGCCTCCTTGGCCGCCTTTATGGCTTCAGCCAATAGCTTCGACTCGACCTTTCGGTCGATCCCGAAGCTGAGATTGATGACATCGACATCAGCCGCGATCGCATCGTGGATCGCCTCGGCCACCAGGAAGACGCTGCCATGGCCGTTGGAGTCGAGAACCCGAGCCGGCCAGATCTGAGCGTCAGGGGCTACGAGGGCAACGATGCCAGCTACATGAGTCCCGTGACCCATGGCTTCATCGAGGAGGCCGTCACCATCGCTGTCAACGCCGTCGGCGTCATCGTTTGGCACAGCATCGTCGTCGACATAGTCATAGCCACCGTCAGCCAAATGATCAACGAGAGCGCCATGGTCGAGATCGACACCGGTGTCGAGCACGGCCACAGTGACGCCGCCTCCACGGGCGATCTCATGGGCCTCGTCGAGCCCAAGGCCTTCGAGGGCCGGCTGATCGGTCCAGAATGCCGGCGATGAGCCGGCCTCCACTCCCCCATCATCAGGCCAGGGGATGAACGAATCGGCCCCAGGCCAGGCATGAAACCGGTCACTCTCGGGCCAGGCATGGAACCGGTCACCCTCCGCCACGTCGGTCACGAAATTCGGCTCGGCGTAGACGACGTGATCCTCCTTGGAGATCTTCTTGGCCAAGTCCTTCGTCTTCTTCTCTTGATCTTTCGGCTTCTTCGTCGTGTCGATGGGCACAGACAGCAGGTAGACACCACGAGTCCCCAGCAAGGTGGTGATGACCTCCGTGCCATACTCGGCGTGAATGGCGTCGATAGTCGCGCCTCGCTCGATCTTCACTACCACTTCGCCGGGTTGGATGGCGAGTGGCTTCGGTTCACCGGCTACCGCCGCCGAAGGAGCAGCCACGAGCAGGGTCGCGGCCACGATCGTGGCAACGGCCAAACGGCCGACCGTCATGACTGAGGGCACACCTCGATACAACATCAAGTATTCCTTGTCGGCGATAGACCGCTGACAACGATGAACGGAGCCCAGTGGTAGGGATGGGGTTTGTCGGCAACAAGAGCTCGCTGGGCCTGTCGCAAGGCCGATGACACCGGGTGGCCTGAAACCAGGAGTCGATAGAACCGGCCCATCAGCTCAGCCGCGCTGTCGTCGTCAACGAGCCACAGGCTCACCACCACGGCGCGGGCACCGGCAGCCAGAAAGGCGCGAGCCAGGCCAACCGCCTCATCGCCGGCTCCTGGAGCGCTCTGGCGCCCGGATTCGCATGAGCTCAACACGACGAGTGCACCCTCCAGATTGAGTGACATCACGTCCATCGAGGTCATCCATCGATCGTGAAGTTGGACGGCGGAGAACATCGGATTCTCGTCACGGAAGATGCCGTGACATGCGAGATGGATGATGTCGCAGTCGACACCTCGGCTGCGGAGCGCTTCGAACGATGCCTCGCTGCCGGTCAGGAGATCCGCGTCGGGCAGAACGGCGGCTACGTCTCTGGCCTCGGCCGCGACCGACGGGATGGCGCTGTCGGGCAGGCCCAGAACCAGCGATTGCGTCTTGTGCTGCCGGTTCCGTCTCCCAGCAAAATCGGCCACCGCGATGCTGGGGGCAACGGTCAGCGTCCAGCGATCGAGCATGTGCCGCTCACCGTCGTACAGAGCCTGGAACGGCACCCGGTGGAGTGGGCCATGGGTAACGAGGAGCAGGTCGTCTTCGGAGAGGTCCTGGGATAGGGAGAGATGGTCTTCGAGTGGCCCCAGCAAGGCGACGTACAACTGCCTGAGGACCTGGCGGGTGGTTTCGAGTAGTACATCGGCTTGGGGACCGACCAGGTCTCGGCCCGCCAGTCGATAGCGCGTGAACTGTTGATCGAGCTGACCCAGCAAGCCTTCGAGCTCGGCCACCGTCGAGAGATGGCGGTGGGCGGAGATCTGGCCACCAATTGACACGAAGGCCATGATCTCCTCGTCGAGGACGTGGTACGCGACAACAGAGCCTTCGACATTGGGCCGACCGAGGTTGGGATGGGCTAGCTCCGACGATCGTGAGTTGTCATCAGTGGTGGTGTCTCGCGCTTGGGACCGTAACCGACCGAGCTTGACCGCCTGTTCCAGCTCATCGGCTCGACGTCGTACCAGGCGCCGGCGGGCCGGCGAGTGGTGTGCTTCGACTCGAAGCAGCTCCCCGTAGGCCGCGTTCAGATCGTCCACGTCCTTTGCCAGCCGTATCGACACCGGATCGTCGCCCAACAGCGCCGGGCTGTCGACCCTGGTGGTTCCCGCCATCACGTCGAGCAAGGTGCGCGCCTTTGACTGCTCGGCCAACTCGAACGCTCGCTGTCGATCGTCGGCCGAGCCTGAATCGAGCAGCAAAGCGATGAGCTCCGTGTGAGCTGCGGTTCGACCGTGGAGAAAGCTGGTGCGAACCGCCTCATGGTGAATAGCGGCCCGGAGGCCCTCAACCACGGCGATGGCGGACTCGAGCTGGGCGATCGCCTCGGCTCTTCGGCCCTGCCTTCGACGGAGCCGACCCAGCCGATAGGCAACCGGATGAAGGAGGTGAGGAAGTGCCACCTCGGCAGCCAACTCGGCCGCGGCCAGGAGGTGAGTCTCGCACTGCTCCAGGTCGGGTTCGGACAGCTCTGCCAGCCAGAGCTGGGCCACAACCCGACCGACCGGCCAGGCCCCGAGCTCCAGGAGACCGGATGACTCCATCGCCGACTCCATGGCCTCCTCATGGCGACCGAGGTGGTGGAGTATCTCACTCTTGGTCAGGAGGGCTTGCGCTTTCATGGGCTGGTCGCCCACAGCCTCGAGACCACATATCGCCTCATTGATGGGCTCGAGTCCTTTGTCCGCGTGCCCCGCTCTCAACCGGCTGACAGCGACAGTCCACTGCGCCGTGGCCAGATCATGGTTGATGCCGGCTTCGGCGAATCGCTGTCCGGCCTCCTCGGCAACAACGGCCGCCTCGTCGGTGAGGCCCAGAGCCAGGTAGGCGGACGCAGTTCCGAGTCGAAGTCGGTTCGCCTCGGTGCGTGCGCCCAGCTCATCGAGCATCTGCTGAGCCCGCTCGTAGGTTGTCAGACCGCTGGAGTAGCGTCCGAGCAGCATCTCCGCATCGCCTTGGTGACCAAGGCACTTGGCGAACGAAAGCTGGTCGCCCCCGGTCTCGAACGTTTTGGCCGCCGTCACCAGCAGATCGAGGCCCTCGGTGGCCCGCCCCACGGCGACGAGCTCAACACCACGGTTGGCTCTGGCCCGGGCCACTTCGGGTTCCAGCCCGATTTCGGCGTAGGCCCGCTCTGCGTCGCGGTAGGCCTCCAGGGCCCGTTCATGTTGGCCTGTGAACCCGGAGGCGACGCCCAGATTCTCGAGAGCAGCGGCTTGCATCCATCTGAGCTGCTCGACTTCGTCGGTACCAACAGCGACCAAGTCGAGCTCAGCGAGGAGATCCTGGGCGACCTTTGCTGCCTCTTCGTGGCGGCCCAGGTCGTCCAGCACCGCCATCCGGCCGAGCTGGGTGCGATGGGCGTCGAGCGGACGGTCGAGCTCCAGCCAACCTTCCCGGCAGTGACCTATCAGCTCGAGCGCAGTCGCGGGATCTCCGCTGTTCAGCGTGACCCGGGCGCGAACGTATCGAGCCGCGGGGCGTGTTTCTGGCGCACCGGCGTCACCCGCTGTTGTCTCACAGAGGTCGAGCAGGATGAGGGCAGCGTCGGAATCGGTGTGGGCCATCTCGGTGGCCAGGGAGAGGAGATCACCCAGACCGCCCGGGTTCAACATGCCTGCCTTGCTCAATTGGGCTCGGCGCTCATCGACGGATCCGGCGGCCAGGAGGTCGTCGGCCAAGACTGACCCCCCCGGGGTTGTCACTGGCCGCCACTATCGAGGTCGAGCGGAACGACGAGCACCATCTCACCGTTCGAGAGCTCGAGTGACGAGATCGAGGCAGGCACCGCGGTGAGGGCGAACCGGCCGAAGGTGTCACCCAGAGCGCTGGAACGATCCCTCGCACCATGCCGGGCAACGGCTTCGAAAACGGGCGGACCGACGCCGGCCAGGAGCACCTGACCCTCGATGTCCATCTCCTCGCCCCCGGTCCGAGCGACATCCAACATGATGTAGCCGTCGGCGCACTCAAACCCTAGGTGGAACTGATCGTCTGTCGAAGCGGGGCCTCGAACACCGACCAATTCGCGACCCTCTCGACTGTCGAATACGAGATCAACAATGATGGTCTCGACCGAGGACCGCGACTCGAAATGTGACTTGAACACCTGCCGGAGGCGTTGGCGCACGATGGGTGGAGGTGCCGGCAGAGGCATCGCCCGGCTCCGATCCAAGAAGCACTCGATCCAGGCGACGGCCCGCTGAGTCTCCTCATCGGCGGCGTCGACACGGGCCTTCATCGCGGCCGCGTCCGATGGATCGAGGCGCCCCTCGATCCAGTCGAGCAATTCTTCGAATGAAGGCCGCTGCAATGGCATGCTCACGAGGCCTCGGCGTCGCCCATGATCTCCCTCAGGTGTTCGAGGCATCGAGCACGAGTCGGTCCGATGCTCCCTACAGGCCGCCCGATCTGGGCCGCCACTTCAGCATATGACGGACTCCGGGGGTCGAAATAGAGAGCCGATACCAATGTCCGACACGGTTCACCGAGCTCTTGGACAGCTTCGTACACGCCCAAGGCCACATGATGGTCTCCGATCGGATCGACCGCTTCGAAGGGGCTTGTCACCGACTCGGCGTCAGCCCACGCCTGCTCACGCCGCCTCTTCTTGAGCACCCGCCACGCCTGACGACGAGCGACGGTCATCAGCCAAGAAGCGACCTGCTCGTCGTCTCGCAAGGAATCCAACTGAGCAAGAAGTGCCTCGAACGTCGTCTGGGTGACATCGGCGGCGTCTTCGAGCCCAAGGCCCTCGCCCGCGGCCACTGCGAATACCAGCCGTTCATAGCGATCGATCAGACACTCCCAAGCATCCGAATCGCCATCGCGACATCCGTTGACGAGCTGGCCGACGTGACTCGTTGGTCTCTGCCTCGCCCCAATCGGGGTATCCATGAGTCCTAACCGCCCTGGCTCTTGTTGGCTCCCCGTTGGGATAGCCAGGTCCTACCTGGGCGAACGCTAACAGCGCGATCCTTCGATATCGAAGAGCCGGGTAACATTGCCGATACCACGATCGGCAACATTGGCAGTGGAACGACACCCTTGGTTGATGGCCGCCGAGACAGACCGCTCCCGCTGGGAGGTGCTTGGCCACCAACGTCGATCCGAGCCCAGGGTGGTCAGCGAACAGTGCCAGCATCCAGGTCGAAGACCTCGCCGGCCACGGTCCGGTATCGCTCCCAAATGCGCTCGTAGGCGAGTGTGGCCGAAGCGTCCTGCCAGGCAGCATTGAACGAATCGAGTATCACGTGACTACAACCCAACTCCTCGAGCAAAGCCAGGTCGGCCCTCAACTGCTCGAATGTCCCCTCCCCAAGCAGGCGCTCACCCTCGGGAAGGGGCCGCTCCCGGATGTCGAACTGGATGCGCGGGCACAACTCTGGCATCTGGCGATCCGCGGCCTCAGCCAGGGCTCGTAGATGAGGAATGGAGCGGTCCCGGAATTGTTCTGGCCGCTGACGTATGGGATGCCATGCCGCCCCCAGACGTATGGTCCGGCGCAGGGCCGCGTCACTCCCGCCACCAACCCAGATCGGGGGGTGGGGTCGGCGGACCGGCCGGGGGGAGGTGTCGACGCCCTCGAAGTGGTGGGTGCCGTCGTGGGATACCTCGTCGTCGGTCCAGTGGCGGATGATCACGTCGAGGTACTCGTCGGTCAGGGCGCCCCTTCGGGCGAAGGGCACGTCGAGGGCTTCGAACTCCCTGGTCGCCCAGCCGACACCGACCCCGAAGATCAGGCGACCACCGCTGAGCTGATCGATGTTGGCGAAGGCCCGGGCCGTCTGGAGAGGGTGGCGGTACGGGACGATGGTGACCGTTGTCCCGATCTCGATCCGCTCGGTGATGCCGGCCAACCAACCCAGGGTGGAGATCGGCTCGTAGAACGGAGCCGGGTAGCGCTCCGTGACGTCGGGGGTGATGGCCACATGATCCGATGTCAGCAGCGAGTGATAGCCAAGGCTCTCGGCCAGCTCGGCCCACCCGGCCAACAGGTCAGGGCTGGCGGCGGGGCCGAAGTTGATCAGGTTGATGCCCAGCTTCACCCCTATGTTCTAGCGCTGCCGCCGAGCGGAGGGGGCAACTTCGTGTCTATCGATTGGCGAGAACGACGAAACGACCTCGGGTCGTAAAGATCTGGGTTACCCCTGGCCGATAACTACCTCATGGTTGCTTTCGATCTGTATCAACAGCACAGGATTCGTCAGACGAATCAACGGGTGTCGGCCAACGAGGACGACAACGAGTTCCGGCATCGGCGCAATCGTGACGAGATCGACCAACTGGACGCTCGGATCGATCGTCTTCTGTTGATCACCGAAGCGGTCTGGCAACTCTTGGCCGAAAAGACCGGGCTTGACGGAAACGACCTGGCCGAACGGATCCGCCATCTGGACCAACTGGACGGGATCGAGGATGGGCGGCGACAACCCGTGGCCTCGAACTGTGACTGTGGGGCCAAGGTCAATCCGAAATCCGACATCTGCCAGTTTTGCGGTGTCGATGCTCCAAAACACTCCGTGTTCGACGTCGTCTGACAGGCTGAGGGCGCCATTCGCCCTTCTCCCTGCTGAGCGTAGGGAGGCCGCAGAACCAGATCATTGACGGCCGGCAACCGCTATGAGGTCGATCAGCGCGACCGGAGCCTGTTTGGTCTGGGGTCACCCATGCTCATTCGGGCCGCTCGAGACGTGAGACCCCCGTCGACAACCAGAGCCTCACCAGTGACGAAGGCCGATTCGTTTGACGCCAGCCAGACTGCCGCCGATGCAATCTCTTCCGGCTGACCAATGCGATCCAGCAGATGGGAATGGCCGACATCTTCTCGGACCGAGCCATCGGCCAGCATCCGCTTGACCGGCGGGGTGTCGATGACCCCAGGGCAGATGCAGTTGACTCGGATGCCTTGAGCGGCGTGATCCGTGGCCAGACATCGAGTCAGGTTGATGACCGCAGCCTTGCTCGCGCCATAGGCGATGCCCGATGGGTCCCCCCTCAGTCCCGAGACCGAAGCTGTACTGATGATCGACCCACCACCCGCGTCGGCCATCAGCGGGAGCACATACTTCGCCCCGAGGAAGATGGACTTCACGTTGGTGTCCATCACGATGTCCCAATCTTCTTCGGACAGCTTCACGGCGTTGCCTGGGCGGATGGTCCCCGCGTTGAAGAACGCCACGTCGACCCCGCCGAACCTCTCCACCGCGGCATCGACCATCGCCTCGTTGTGGGTCGCGTCACGGACATCGACCTCGATAGCAGAGGCCACTCCACCGGCGGCGGCGATGGCATCTGCAGTCTCCTGGGCTCGATCGAGGCGGATGTCGGCACATACCACCTCAGCCCCCTCGGCCGCGAACCGTCGGGCCGAAGCGGCGCCGATACCCGAACCGGCACCCGTGACAATGGCAGTCTTTCCTTCGAGAAGCATGAGACCATGGTCGCGCACCGCCTAGCCGTGGCGCTCTGTCATGCTCGGGAAGTGTCCTCCGGTTCATGAGGCGTCCGGCTCGGGTATCAGCCAAGATGACTTCAATTCAGGAGGCATCGTGATGCAAACCCTCGAACGTGGCGGAGTTCGTCTTGCCTACCAAGAAGCTGGATCCGGAGGCGTACCCCTACTCTTCGTACCCGGGGGAAGTTGCGACTGGTGGTCGTTCCACGAACAGCTCGACCACTTTGCCACCAACCAGCGCGTGGTGTCACTGGACCTCCGGGGCCATGGTCAAAGCGACAAGCCAGAGCAGGACTACTCCATCCGTGGGTACACCGACGACGTGGCCTGGACCATCGACGAGCTCGAACTCGATCGGCCCGTAGTCATCGGCCACTCGATGGGTGGCGCCATCGCCCTCCAATTGGCCGCCGACCGCCCCGACCTGGTGCGTGCCCTGGTCCTGGTTGACCCGTCGCCGGTCAACGACAACCGGGTGGGGTTCCAGAAGATGCTCAATGCCATGGCCGAACACGGGGTCGACTCGACTCGGCGCCGGGCCTTCGGCAACTTCTTCCTCGACCGTCACGACCCTGCGCTGCTGGCCGAGATCTGCCAGCGGGCGGCAGCAGTTCCTGACCGGGTCTTCACTGCCGAGATCGCTTCGCTACGCGACTGGGATGGGGGCGCAACGGCAAGGCGATGCCTGGTACCGGTCCTCCACCTCGCCGCGGCCCGGCCGGCCTGTTCACCCAGCGCGCTACGGGCCCTGATCCCCAGCGTCGTCAGCGGCCAAACCGTTGGTGCTGGGCATTTCAACATGCTCGAGGTACCCGATCAGGTCAACTCGATGATCGAGCGCTTTCTCGAGCACTACGTCGACCAACCACAACAGCCCCGCTGAACCGCGACCGAGTTGGGGCTGTTTCGGAGGCACCGGGGCCTGTGAGCCAGAGCGGAGCCGGGGCTGAGATCAGCGACCCGAATCGACTCGCTTGGACATGCTTGGGTCACCGACTAGGGTGACCCCGCGGGGGCGGGCTTTCGAACCTACCGAAAGGCCCCATGAAGCAAGCTTTCGTTATTGTCGCGGCTGGACTGCTACTAGCAGCGCTGGCCGGTCCTGCTAGCGCTAGTCACTTGGCCCACGGACCAGCCTGGGACCCAGGACACCGTCTCACCATTGAGATCTGTGAAGTCGGTGAGTACCTCGATCTCGACTGGCGGGTCGACCTGGCCTATGGGCTCGGCGCTCACGAATACGCCTTCGACAATCGCGTACATACGGCCTTTGCAGTCTCCGACACCGATGGTCATGACCTGGACGATTCGTATTGGACCGTTCCGGCCACCAACATCGTCACGGCCGAAGTCGAAGACGACAACAGTGTCGTCATCTACCGAGCCATTTACCCGACCCGGCACGCCCGACCCGTCAGCGCCTGGGTCCACTATGGCGACGGCAGTACCGATCGGTTGTCGCTGGACAAGATCCGGTGTATCGACCCAGTGACCCAGACGAGCCTGACGGCGAGGTACGGGGCCGAGCCCGGCCAAACGACACCGAACCATGACGATGCGACCCCCGGGAACGAGATCGAGCAAACCCCGGCTACGGCCAATGGATCGGGAGTCGAACCTGCACCCGATGGGCGGCTGATCGTCTCCGGCCCACACCTCGTCGCCGGGAACGACTACACGGGACGCCAGCTCGGCGACCGGTTCTTCGACGGTGATGGCCACCCGTACCCGACTTCCTGGCCTTCATATACACGCCCTCAGGGCCAGCTCGACCACGGCTGGGCCGGTATCGAAGCATTGGATACCGACATGATGCGGCTCACCCTCACCCGTGCGGGGCACCCTTCCCACTCGGCCACGACGCTCATGGAACAGCATCTCCACCTCGATCAGGCCAACCCGTCGACCGGTGGTCTCCGACAGGTGTCGATCACATTCGATGTCGCCCACCGCTCAGGAGAGTCGTTCCGAACCCTCAAGAACCCGGGCCTGGTCGGCTTCAACAACCCTGACTGGGTGGAATGGCCGGGAGGTGGCCACCACGGCAATCAGAACTTCTCGGTGCGGGTGGTCCAGAACAGCGACGACGGCAACGGACCCCGTTGGTCCGCCTACCTCTACCTCGGCCCGCTCACTGGCGCCCAAGACATCACCTACGCCGGATCGCCGAATCCGCGCTTCACGATCGACAACGGCACGGCCAACGTGGGCCGCACGGTCGAAATCGTCGCCCGCAACGGACCGCCCATCAAACCTGACACCCTCTACTCGGTCCGCCTCGAAGCCGATGCCGGCACCCCAGGCCAGCACAACGGCTCACTCCGATACCTGGTCAAGGAGGAAGGTGCCGATTGGGTAGAAGTGATGCACCTGACAAAGATCATGTGGGCCTTGGACGGTGCTGGACTCTGGACGAGGGCCTACCCAGTCGTGATGTACGGCGGTAGAGATGCGTCATTCGCTCCCCAGAACCCGGAAGGAACCGGGATCGTTGACATCGGTCGCATCCGTGTCCACGAATTGGAAGCAACGGTTGGATAGAGAAGGGTCATGGTTGAACCTCGACCGATCGTTCGATCGCCGCTACCTCGTCGACTTCATGGCCTGTGACTCGCGCATTCGGGGACGAGGGGAGTCGTCATCGACGCCCATCAGACTGGCTGGGGCGATGGTGAGCACCTGTGTGAGGCGACGGGTGATGGCCGATGGCCCATCGAAGGAGAGCCGCCCGGCCCGTAGCGCGTCACGGGGCGTCTCGAATTCAAACCAGATTCGATGCAGGGTCAGCGAGTCGGTGTTGATGACTGCATCGATATCGAACCCCGGGTCGTGCATGCAGATCGAACAACCCACGTCCTCCACCACCACCCAGAACTGGCGGCGGTCATCGCGAAGCACGAAGTGGAGAATGGTTCGCCGGTCGGGCAGTGGTGCTGTGTCCAGCCGAGCATGAGCCCACCACATGAGTATTTCGGCGTCGCATTCCTCAGCGAGCGGTTCCTCGAGCAGCCACTTCGCTCCCCACTCCCCGAGTCCGAATACGAGTGGACGTAGCTCCTGGCCAGCTTCGGTCAGGTGGTACTCCCCGTCGAGTCGGTCGAGGATCCCACCTACCTCGAGTTGTCGCAGTCGTTTCGTGAGCATCGTGCGCGACATCGTGGGTAGACCGCGGGCGATGTCGCCAAATCGGCGCGAACCAAGCAGCAGCTCACGAACAACCAGCATCGTCCATCGCTCACCGAGCACCTCGGTCGCCTTGGCGATCGGGCAGTACTGGCCATAGCTCGTCATTGGAACCCCTCTGGAACGCCACACCCGCGGTTGTGGTCCAAAAAGACTACCGGACAGGTCCAGAAACTGTACTCGATCGGCAGAGCGGGCATCCCTACATCTGATTTCAGCACCAATGAGGTATCCGAAGGAGGAACCCTGTGAGCGAGATGAATCACAAGCAGAAGCCATACGAGGGGGCATCGGTCCCGGAGAACTACGATCGCTACCTGGTTCCGCTCATTTTCGATGACTACGCCGCCGACCTCGCCGCACGGGTAGGGGTTCGAGCGGGTGGGGCGGTACTGGAGACAGCCTGTGGGACCGGCACCGTGACACGACACCTGACGACGCAGCGAGGCTGGATTCACAACCATCGATATCTCAGTTCAGCCACTCGAGAGCCAGGCACCGGAAGCAGGACACGTTGCCTGGGGTCTGGTGGCTGGGTCGCCTCTGGCCAACCAGGTGGCCGAGCGCGGCACGCTCTCGCTCGAGGAGGCGGTCGAAGCCGTCGCCGATGCGATAGCGGGGGAATTCGGTCCCGGTCCCGTAGCGGCCCCGATGCAGGCCTTCCAGATCTCAGCTCACCTGCCGCCCGCCTAGAGATGGTGGGAGTAGCTCGGCGGGCTCAGACCAGACTGGTTTCCCCCTTGGACCGAGCTTGAACCAGGATCGGCACGTACCTGGTCAATGGAGTTTCTGGCCCGGTATCAGTTGTATGGTCGCATCCAATGATGGCTCTTCGGGTGTTCGCCTTCGTCGTTGGGCTGGTCGCTGCTGCATCCACGTTCTCTTCGGCTGTCCGGACCGTCGTGGTACCCCGGGCCCAGGCCCTATTCCTCCAGCGGGTGGCGTTCACCTGCATGCGGGGGCTGTTCACGCCGGCTTTGAACCGAGCAACCAGGTGGGAGGACCGCCATCGGGTGCTGTCCTACTATGCGCCGTTCTCACTCGTGTTGCTGCCCATCGCCTGGATCGGGCTGATAACGATGGCGTTCGCGCCGATGTATTGGGCCATCGGGACTGACTCGTGGCGTGATGCCTTTCTGATCAGTGGCTCATCGGTCACGACCTTGGGGTTTGCCTCGACCGGCGGTGACTGGCCAGGCACCATCCTTTCGGTCAGCGAGGCCGTGGTTGGCCTGATCCTCGTGGCTCTACTGATCTCGTACCTACCAACGATGTACAGCCTGTTCTCCCGCCGGGAGCAGACCGTGTCGTATATGGCAGTGCGGGCCGGGACCCCACCATCGGGGGTAGGGCTATTGGAGCGTCTGTACCGCATCGGTGACTCATCCGACCTGGTCGAGATCTGGATTCACTTCGAGTTGTGGTTCAACGAGCTAGCCGAGACCCATACCTCGTTCACGGCCTTGCCCCTCTTCCGGTCGCCCAATCCGGCTCGCTCCTGGATTACAACCGGGGGCGCTGTACTCGATGCCGCTGCGCTGCGGTTGTCGGTGCTGGACGAGCCATCCGACCCTCGGTGTGCGTTGTGTCTGCGCGCTGGCTACTCAGCGCTGCGCGACATCGCCAGCGCCTACCGGATCGAGGTGCCTCAGGACCCTCAACCGAATGATCCGATCAGCGTGGCCAGAGAGGAATTCGACACTGCGGTGGCTCGACTCGAGTCCGATGGTCTGGCTGTGGTGGCCGATCGGGAGCAAGCGTGGCGCGATTTTCAGGGCTGGCGGGTCAACTACGACGTCCCACTGCTCATTCTCAGCGCTCTGGTTTCGGCCCCCTATGCCCCCTGGTCGTCGGATCGGTCGTTGCGGACCCAACGCCCGACCACCCGATCTCTGGTATTGCCCCTGCGGAGACGGTCGGTGGGCTAGGAGCCCGACGGTGCGTGGTGTCGTGCCAAGCTGGTCACACCAACACGTACAGCCAAAACGAGGCGAACCAGGGAGGAATAATGGCAGCACTCGTCAACACGACCATCGAACTACTGCAGAATCTGATCCGAAACGAATGTGTGAACGAAGGCACCGTGGAGTCAGGCAACGAGCTCCGTTCGGTCGATCTGCTCGACAACTACCTGTCGGGGCCGGGACTCGACGTCCAACGCTACGAACCTGCCCCTGGTCGCGGTTCGCTCGTGGCCCGTATCGAAGGATCGGAGCCGTCGGCTCCCAAGATCTGCCTGATGGGGCACACCGACGTGGTTCCGGTGAACCCCGCGGGATGGGACAACGACCCCTTCGGCGGCGAGATTATCGACGGTGAGCTGTGGGGCCGTGGCGCCATAGACATGTTGAACCTGACATCGTCGATGGCAGTGGCATTCAAGGACCTCGCAACAAGTGGGTACAAGCCCCGAGGTGACCTGATCTACTTCGCTGTCGCCGATGAGGAAGCCGGCGGGCATTGGGGAGCAGAGTGGATGCTCGACAACGAACCCGAGGCGGTGATGGCCGACTATGTCCTCACCGAAATGGGTGGTTTCGGCTTCAACCACGATTCAGGGCGATCGGTCATCATCAATGTCGCCGAGAAAGGCTCGGGAGGGGTCCGCCTCACTGTGAGCGGAACGCCTGGTCACGGGTCCATGCCTTTCGGCGCCGACAACGCCCTGTTGAAGGCAGCCGAAGTGCTTCGACGACTCGGGGCCCACCGGCCAATGCCACAGCTCGACGATCTCTGGGTCGGGTTGCTCGACACCCTCGGCCTCAAAGGTGAGATGCGGGCCGCGCTGATGGACCCCGAGCGGACCTGGGACGCGGCTGAAGCGGCCGGCGGCTTCGGCGCAAGATTGCTCCATGCCTGCTCACACATGTCCATCTCGCCAAACGTGGTACATGGCGGCCAGAAGCTGAACGTGATTCCTGACACCGTGACCATAGATGTCGACATCAGGACACTTCCCGGCCAAGACGCCGACTATGTCCGCCAGGAGCTGACCGAGGCCATCGGTGAGTTGGCCCAGCACGTCGAAATCGAGATACTGAACGACCGACCCTCGTCTCGGTCTCCCCAGCACACCCCGATGTGGGATGCCATCGAGGGAGCGGTTCATGCTGCTGACCCCGCGGCAAAGGTCCATCCTGGTCTCATCGTCGGCGGTACCGACGCCAGGTACTACCGACCGAAGGGAGCCGTTGTCTATGGGGCGGGCATCTTCTCACCCGACATCGACATGACCGACTTCGGGTCGCGTTTTCATGGCAACAACGAGCGGATCGACCTCGACTCGCTCCAACTGGTTACCGATTTCTGGGGCCGCGTCATCAAGGGTTTCGACGATCTGGGTGCGCCATGACCGGCCAGCCGATCTGGTCCCGTGCGAAGAGGCTCGTTGGTGTGAGAGCATGAGTCGGATTCCATCGCCTGTCTCAATCGCGGAGTGAGCCGATGTTCGATGCCATCGATCAGTTGAATCAGCTGAAGTCGGGTGAGGTTTCACCGGCGGAGGCGGTCGAGGCCGCCATCGAGCGGGCCGAGCGGATCAACCCGGCGCTCAACGCAATCATCGAGCCCAACTATGACCAAGCTCTCGAACAGGCCAGGTCGATCCACCCCGGCTCAGGCCCACTGGCCGGCCTGCCGATCGCGATCAAGGACTACCTCCAGATCGCCGGGGCACCGGTGTTCATGGGGAACCGCACCCTCAAGGAACTCAACGTCCGCCCTCAGCACACCGCCTCGGCCGCGCTCCGGCTCGCCGACGCCGGCTCGGTGAATCTCGGCACCACCCACGCTCCGGAGTTCGGTGCCGGGAGCTGCCCTGCGAGCGCCGAAACCGAGCTCTACGGGCCGACACGAAACCCCTGGGACACCGAACGCACACCAATGGGATCCAGTGGAGGCTCTGCTGCTGCGGTGGCCGCCGGAATCGTGGCCATCGCCCACGGCAGCGACGGTGGGGGATCAATCCGAATCCCTGCCGCGGCCTGCGGTCTGGTTGGTCTCAAGCCGAGCCGGCACCGTATTTCGGCCGCACCTGGGGCAGATGCCTGGTCTGGATACGCAACCGACGGGGTGATCACTCGAACAGTACGTGACAGCGCCCTGGGACTTGACGTTCTCGCCGGTCCCGAGACCGGCGACACGGCCAGGCCCCTGCACACCGTTGGCTCCAATCTCGAAGCCATCACGGTGCCCCCTACGGGACTGCGGATCGGGTTCGCCACCGACTTCGAGTTCACCAGTTCCGCCCAAAGCTGCAAAGCGGCCGTCGAGCAGGCGGCAACAACGCTGGAGTCTCTGGGCCACACCGTGGAGGCCACCTACCCCCAGGCCCTCACCACCGAGGATCCGCTATGGCCTTTCGGGAGCGTCATGGCCGCCAACATCGCCGCCCTGCTCTCCAGCTACGAGCCCCGAATCGATCGCCCCTGGCAGGAATCCGACATGGAGTCAGGGACGTGGGAGAACTACCAGAAAGGCAAACGACGGGCCGCTGCCGAACTCGTCTCCGCCCAGGTCTCACTCACTACCTGGTCACGGGAGGTCAGCTCCTGGTGGGATGACGATGGATACGACATCCTCGTCACACCTGTTCTGGGCACCGAACCCCCTACGATCGGTACGCTCACCGCCGGTACCACCAAAGAACGGGCGACCACCCTACGTCCTCTCACCCCCTTCACCTGGCAGTTCAACATCACCGGTCAACCCGCCATCTCACTGCCTCTCGGCCAAACCGAGACCTCCCTGCCCGTCGGCGTCCAATTCGTGGCCAACCACGGCCGCGATGATCTCCTACTGAGCCTCGCCGCCCAACTCGAAGCCGAGTACCGCTGGGCCGAGCGAACCCCGCCGGTTTGGGCCCACTCCACCTGACGCCCAGACCAACGACAGGGGTCTAGAAGACAGGGTGAATAAGCGAGTCAGGTTGGTGATGTTGTCGATCAGCGGCAACAACGCAGGATCTGCGGGCCAGGGTGCCAGCACCGAGTCCCAGCCAAGCCGGAAGGAACTATCGACAGGCAGGCATAACGTCGTTGACGTTGACGTTGACGTTCCATCATGCGCATTGTTCGAGAAGCATGTGGCAGGATTAGGGCCAGTCTGAGGCTCCAGGACACAGAGCATCATTCAGGCAGAATGATGCTCTCCGACGGATCGATACCACGGAATTCCGCAGTAGTGGCTGGAGTCTGTCAGACCTCGAATGATCCGAGTCGAATCTTGCTCGAAGGTGTCTCTATGAATGCCAACACGGTGCCTCGGGCGACACCATTCACCTCAAACGAACCGGCCGAATCGAGGTTGTCGGCATAGACCTGACCCCCAACCACGAGCTGCATGGCACCAGGGGTTGGTGGCTCGACCGCGCCCGAGATGATGACGGTCCGGCCGGCAGACTCGATCTCGATCTCGACCGTGTGTTGGCCGCTGACGAAGGTCAGCTCGCGCAGCGTGCCGTCAGATCGGACCCCAGCCAGCCCCAGGTCGGCGGTGGAGTCGAAGGTCAGCTCGGCCAGTTCGGCCTCCATGTTGAGCCAGTCGTGGACCCAGGTCGCCCCGTCGATCACCGTGGCTGGTGGATGCTCTGACGGGTCGATGACCATTGGCAAGGCCTGGAGCGCCTCACGGAGGAGGCTGATGGCCATGTCGTCGTTGGCGTTGGGATGCTCGGTCGTCACCATAACCCCATCTCGGAGAGCAGGGCCCGCAGCCGGCGCAGTGCCCGCTGTCGAGTCGGTCCGACGTAACCCTGCGATTTGCCAAGCAACGAGGCGATTTCCTCGTAGCTCCTGGGGGGTACATCACAGACCAGTCGAAGGAGCCGCTGGTCATCATTTGACAAGTGGGCGAAAGCGGCCAGCACGACGCCGATGGTCTCGTCGTCGATGATTCGTTCGTCGGCGGCCGGAACCGTTCTATCGACCTCGTCCCCGATCCAGCCCGAGGGGATGTCCCGGCTCGAGAGGCGGCGCTGGGCTTCCCGCCGGGCTGTCGTGGCCAGCCATGACGGCAAGCGCTCGGGATCCTGTACGCGGTCGCCGAACCGCACGAGCTGCAGCCACACGGTTTGGACAACGTCGGCGGCGGTAGCGTCATCGAGCCGGTGACTCCGGGCGATCCACCACAGCAGGTTCGAGTAGTCCTTGACGATACGGGCCCAGGCGTCGCGGTCGCCGGCCAGAGCGGCCGCCAGCAGTTGGCCAGTGGCCGACTGGGAGTCCATCTCGCCCACTGCGCACTGCCCCGCGGGCCGCGGTCGTGGCTCCGACGACTCCTCGTCGGGGATCATCTGACCATTGTCCCGTAGTGCAAGAGACGGGGTAGGTCGGGATCGGTGATGACCGCCTCCACGGCCTGCTCGTTCGTATCGCCCTGATGGAGACGGAGGGCCAAGCGGGCAGTGACCAGCGGAGCAGAGAAACTGGTGCCGCTCCACGAAGCCCAACCGGTATCGAAGTCGTCGGCGTCGAGCATCATGCACTTGTCATCGAGGGCGACCTTGATGTCCTCGACGTCGGAGAGGTCGGGGTACTCGGCCACGATGTCGACCCCGGGGGCGGAAGCGTCCACCCAGGGCCCGAAGTTGGAGAACCAGGCTGGTTGGCAGTTGTCCATGGCCCCGACGGCGATGACCTCGGGAAGTGCGGCCGGCCAGGCAAGACGGCAGCTCGAATTGTTGCCGGCAGAGGCCACGATGAGCCATTCCTTGGCAATCATGGCTGCGATCTGGTCGGCGAGGATGGTCCCGGGGCGGTCGTCTTCGTTGTAGCCGCTGAGAGACAGGTTGAGGATCCTCTTGGCATTCTCATCGGCCCGATCATCGATCTTGCGGAGCGCCATCACCAATGCCGCATCGTCGATCGCGCCGAGTGAGCCGGCCTGCCCCGCCAGGGTGGCGGTCAGCCCGCTGTTCCACTCAATGATGCTCTTGACGAAGTCGCCGTGACCCATGGCCGGGTCAGCCCACCCGTCGTGGTTGGCGTCGATCAAACCAGGATGCAACTCATCATCCTGATCGACGGGGCTGGCGACGTCGACGAGGTAGATCTCGACGTCGCGGTTGCCAACCGGCGCCGCTCCAAGACCGGGGGCCTCAGCAGGCCGGGCGGCCAGCTTGGGGATGATCCGGGGCTCCTCGGTCGAGAGGCCGAGTGAACAACAACATGACGTGTTGGCGCCACTTCCGGCGAAGAGATTGGGGGCGAACAGATTCGGGGCGAACAGATTGGGGTTGAAATAGCCCGCCATTGTCTTCGGCAGCGAGTTGACGAAGTAGGTGTGGTTCGGCTGGGCCCGGATGCCTCGATCCCGCAGCCCCCGTACCAATCGGAGGACATCTATCGGTGCTTGTAGATCGAAGACGAACCAGTCCCCCCGGACCTGCTCACCAATGCTGACAATGGCCTGCCCCTCCTTGACGAGACTCTGCTCCTTCCCAGGGTCGCGCTTTCGGCCATCGATCTCTGCTGCGATCTGAGCCACTACGGTGAAGATGGGGTTGAGACCACCCGAGGCATCGATCAAGACCGTTTTCGGTCTGATCGCGATGCCGTTGCCGGAAAGGTCAGTACGGAAGACGACATCTTGGTGATATTGGTCAGGCTGATCGTTGTCGTTCTTTGGCAGCAAGGTGCACCCACTCCTTTGTGGTTTCTCAGTTGAGTGTCATCTCTGAGTTGAGATACACGAAATCCGGGAAAACGCCTAACAACCCGACTCGCAAGGGGGCAAGTGAGCGACAGAGAAGAAGGGGCTGCCGGTTACGCCGAGCAAGTCTACGCTGCACCGGCGGACGCATTGAGTACCGCTCAGATAATCCTAAAATCCGACTCAGTTACCAGTGCCGAGCGCGCTGATGCCCTTCTCGTTGTTGGTCGTTCGGCCTACTACGCCAACCAGATGACGGACGCCGTCCGACTACTTCAAGAGGCAGTCCCCCTGGCCGAGGAACCGGCCACTTTGACTGAGATCTTCCTCACTTTGGCCCCAGCTTTGAGTAAAGAGGGCAAGCCCGACGAGGCCCTGCTCATGCTGGATGATCCAGCCTTGGAGCTGGAAGCAGGTCACGCCGGCCAGCTCCGCAACCAGAGGGGGATCATCCTCACCGAGTTGGGTCGGCTGCCAGAAGCCATGAGTCAGATGGAGGAGGCGCTCGCTCTGCTCAGAGACGCGGGAGACCACAACCGTGAGACCCGCACGATGGTCAACCTGGGGGCGGTGGCGTCGATGATGGGCCACCTCGACGAGGCCGAGCGCTGGTACGACCAGGCCCGAGACAAGACAGTGGTCACGGGCCAGAAAGTAGTGGCGGCTGGGATCGAGGGGAATCTCGGCGACCTCGAGTCGCGCCGGGGGAGGTTCGCCCCCGCTCTCCGCTGGTACGAGAGTGCTCGGGTCAGTTTCGAACAGCTCGGTGACGTGGATCTCCTCGTTGCTGTGCTCGAACTCGACCACGCCCGCACTCTGCTCGACGTCGGCCTGGCTGTCGAAGCCGTCGATGCCACCGAACGGGCGGCGCGATCGGCCGCCGCCGGCCACAACCAGATGCTGGAGACCCAAGCTCGGGTGATGCTGGCCGAGTCGCTGCTCAAGCTGGGGGAGCTGAACGGGGCCGCCCGGGCTCTCCAACGGGGTGTGGAGCTGGCCAACCGGCTGGGCCAAGCCCCGTGGGTGCTACGGGCCGCGTACCTTGCCTCCGAGATCGGCCTCGACACCGAGGACGTATTGGCCGACGGCGTCGAGCAGTTCCTGGCCGCCGGGTGGGTCCGGGAGGCATACGAGTTCGCCCTCAACAGAGCCTTCCAGCTCCGCCGGGTTGATCCCGAAGCAGCCAAGGACCTCATGACTGACGTCGAGGCGCTCACTACCGGGTTGCACGTCGACCCTGTCAACCGGGCGCTGGGGGCGCTGGTCAGAGCCGAGATAGAGGCCGACGCCGAAGCCGGTGACCAAGCGCTCGACGCAGCGCTCGAAGCACTGGGCCAGCAACGGGACCTCCTCGGGTCGGTCGAGATACGAGCGGTCCTCACCCACCGGGCCCGCCCCATCCGAGATGCTGCAGTATCGCTGGCCCTCGGCTCGGACGATCCGGCTCCCGTCGTTCTGGGCGTGCTGGAGCGGATCCGGGTGGCGCGGCGGCCGAGAAGCGGGCCCGACCGTGAGGCTGGAGTCGATAGTGACCAACTGGGGCAGTTGAGGGCGGCCCGGGTCGCCCTCGACCAGGTCAAGCTCGAAGGCGGCAATGTGGCCGAGGCGGCGGCCACCGTTCAGCGGCTGGAACGTCGGATCCTGGGCCGTCGCCGGTCCCAGACGGCCGAGCGAACCAGTGGGCCGGGAGCGACAGCCGCCACCGATGTCGAGCTGCCAGCCGACACCGCTTATGTGACGTTCGCCGTCCACGACCAGCGAATCCTCGGTATCGCCCGCTTCGGCCCGTCGACCACGCTGGTCGACGTGGCCCCGGTTGCTGCGGCCCGTCCCCTGATCCGGGTCCAGCGGCGAGCCCTGCGACGCCTAGCCGATGAGCGGACCGGTCAGGTCGACCGTCATTTGGCGGCACTGGCCGAAGCCAGTGCTGATCTGAGTCGGATGCTGATCGAGGTGCTCCCCGTCGCGGATGCAGAGCGGTTCGTCGTGACCCCGCCCACCTCGCTGCACGACGTTGTATGGGGGGCCTTGCCGTCGCTGCGGAATCGGTCGGTCACGCTGGCACCGGGCCTCACAGAGTGGGACGCCGAACGTCAGCAGCCACGGGTTGGCCAGATCGGGCTGCTCGAAGGGCCGGGCCTGGCCCGGGCGGGCGACGAGCTCGACGCCATCGCCGCTCTGTGGCGGCTGGGTGAGCGGGCGGGCGGCATAGCCACGTGCGGCCATGCGATGACCCTGCTTGCGACGGCAGATCTGGTACACATTGCAGCCCATGGTGCGTTCCGGGCTGACAACCCGTTCTTCTCGTCGTTGTGGTTTGCCGATGGGCCACTGTCGATTCTCGAGCTGTCCGAGTTGGAGCAGTTGCCGACCGTGGTGGTGCTTGCTTCGTGCGACGCGGCCACTGGGGCCGCAGTCGGAAGCGACGAGGGTGTGGTGGTCGGGACAGCAACCGAGCTCCGACATCTTGGGGCTCGGATCGTGATCGCCCCCTCGGTGGTGGTGAACGACCGCGCCGCCGTAGATGTTTCACTGAAACTGCACAGCAGCTTGGCCGCTGGAGGTTCGGTCGACGAAGCGATGCTGCAGGCGCGGACCAGCGTGCTCAGCTCGGATGATCCACGATGTTTCGCCGCCGCGGCCGCGTTCCAGGTGTTCGGTGGTCGATCGACCCGTACCCCGATGATGCTGGCGACAGCGCAGTAGACGGTCCTGGAGGAGGGCTCGTGGAGCTGCCCTTGGACGCCGCTCAGCGTCTGAATTCGGCCGCGGCGTCAGCTAGAGCGTCGTAGAGGTATTGGCCGAACGACCGGTCGGCAGCAATCAGGTAGGCCGGCTCCCCGTCGTTGTCACAGCGGATGACATCACATGAGACTTTGGCCACCGAGGCCGATGTGACGGCCCCGTCGGGCATCATGTCGTCGGTCCAGTCGAGGCCACAGACCTTCTCCAGCATGGAGGTGGCGACCGTCCCGACCACCTCGATCAGCACCCGGCCATGGGTCAGATCGACACAATGACCACCGGCGCCATCGACGACGGCGGCGACGGCATCGGCGGGACCGAGCACGAGCCACTCGTCGGGTCGACTCCCGCAGACGAGGGCATCCCCCACCACCGCACTCGAGCCGAATGTCGGTTCAAGCCGAGAGGGGTGAACCGGGGTGGCTTTGACCACGACCTTGGTCAGGTGGCTGAGGTCGTTGAGCTCGAGTGGGGCCTCGTCTTCGACGACCTCGGTGGTCAGGATGGAACTGGCGAACGTCGGGGTGTCAGACACGGAGGCGCTCTCCTTCCGGATCGAAGTGGGCGTGGTGCTCCATGACCCGGGCCGAGATGCGGGTGCCATCAGTCAGGGCGACCGTCAGCTCGCTTCCTGGCTCGGCCGCCTCGGGAAGGACCTGTCCGAGGCAGATGGAGCGTTCGAGTGTCGGCGAGTAGCGAGATGAGGTGATGCGCCCGAGGATCTCATTGGTCCCAGCCCTGACTATCTGGCAGGCCTCATCGGGAACGATCGAAGGATCGGTCGGCTGGATGGCAACGAGCTTCGGCAAAGGCTCATCAGCGCTCCAGGCCAGCTCAGGCTTGCCGACGAAATCGTCCTTGTCGTGTTTGACGAGCATGCCGAGCCCGGTCGATGGCATCTTGGTCAGGCCGTCGGTGTCCTGGCCCACGATGAAGTGCCCCTTCTCCAAGCGCATGATCCGCTGGGCTTCGAGCCCGAACGGCACGATCCCAAGACCGGCACCGTGTTCCAACAGAGCCTCCCACACGTGCAGGCCATGACCGGCAGGAACGTGGAGCTCGTAGCTGAGCTCTCCGGTGAACCCGATCCGCCACATGACACAACCATCGGTGCCGGCGATGGTCCCTTGCCTGACGTTCATGTATGGGAACGCCACGGGGTCGAGGTCGACATCGGTGAGGCGGACCATCAGCTCGCGGCTCTTCGGCCCAGCGACATTGATCGATGTATAGGCGGTGGTCACCGGCGTGATGACGACCTCCCAGTCGGGGTGCATCGTCTGGAGCCAGTTCTCGGCCCACTCCCAGATCGCGCCCGCTCCCGACGAGGTGGTGCTCATCAAGAAGTGCCCCTCACCGAGGCGACCGGTCACACCGTCGTCCATCACCACCCCATCCTCGGCGCACATGACGCCGTAGCGGACCCCGCCGATCGGGAGCTTCATCCATTTGTTGGTGTAGAGCAGGCTCAGCAGCTTGGGCACGTCGGCCCCCCGGAGGTCGAGCTTGCCGAGCGGGGTGACGTCGATGATGCCAACGTTGTTGCGGACGTTGCGGACCTCGGTTGCCGGGTCGCCGTAGTGGTCGGGCCGGATCCACTGACCGGCCAAGATCGGCGTAGCGCCATTGGCTTCGTGCCAGGGCTGGATCGACGACACCCGGGTCGGCTCGAAGACCCGCCCCCCGAGGGCACCAAGGGTGATCGGAGCGAACGGTGGCCGCCAGACGGTCGTCCCGACCTCGGCGATCGTCTCCCCCAGGGCCTCGGCCAGCACCGCAACGGTGTTGACCGTCTCCAGTTTGCCCTGCTCAGGCCCCATGGTCGAGGTCGTGTAGCGCTTGACCAACTCCACCGAGTCGTATCCCTCGGCTGCCGCTGCCATCAGATCCTTCGAGCTGATGTCCTCTGAGTAGTCGACGATGCCATGGGTGCTCGACCGGAACAGCTCGGGATGGGGCTGGGGCCCCAAGACCGGACGGGCATCATCGGGAAGCTCGGGGACCGGCCCCTCAAGCGGCTTGGCCCGAGCAGTCGCACCCCGGATGGTGGCGGCGACGACCGCTGCCCTGCCGGCGGCCAGCTCCCCGGTCGCCCGGCCGTGGGCCAGCAGCTCGTCGAGCGAGCCATCACCGACCAGGCCGCCGGTGGCCAGAACACTGTCCGGGACCTGCCCACCAGGAACGAAGCGAGCGCCGGCCGGATCGTAGACCGGACGGTCGCCAGCCATGTTGAGCAGTGAGGTCGGTGCCGTCCACCCGACCGCGGTGACCAGGAGATCAGCGTCAACCGTTGAACCGTCGCCGAGCTCGACCGATGCCACCGACTTCGGTGAGCCCCCGGCCGTCTTGACGGTCTGGCCCGCTCTGGCGTCGACGACCCTGACCACGTCGACTCCGGCCCGTTCCAGGCTGGTGACGGCAGCGTCACCCGAGGCGTTGGCCGTCACCACGACAGCCCGCTCCCCCGGCTTCACCGAGTACAGATCGACCAGTCGGCGAACCGCCCCCGACAACATGACCCCGGGACGGTCGTTGCCGCTGAACACATAGGGCCTCTCGATCAGCCCCGGCGCAACAACGAGCACTTTGGCTCGGGCCTTGATCAGCCGCTCGATGGCCATCGGGTGGGAGCGCTGGACCACCGCCACCCAGTTGTCGTCGTAGCGCCCGGTGACGGTGGAATCGGTCAACACCTCGATCCATGGGTGCTCAGCCACCGCGCCGGCCAGCTCGGCGGCCACTGATCGCTCGTGCTCCTCACCGAGCAGGAGGTGACCGCCGAGGTGGTGGGTGTGCTCGACCAGCATCACTTCCGCTCCCCGGTCGGCTGCAGCCAGGGCGGCAGCCAGTCCGGCTGGACCGGCACCGGCCACGACCACGTCAGGGTGGGCGTAGCGCTTGTCGTAGTAGCCGTGAGGGGTGTCGAGGTCGACGGTGCCACCGGGAGCAAAGGTGGCCAGTACCTTCTCGTAGATCGGCCACAGCGGGGCTGGCTTCATGAACGTCTTGTAGTAGAAACCCGCAGTGAGGAACCGCGACGCCAGCCCGTTGGCGGCCCGGAGATCGAACCGGAGCGAAGGCCATGCGTTCGGAGCCGACACGTCCATCCCCTCGGCTAGCAAGCGATGGGCCGCACGCACGTTCGGCTCGTCACCGACCTGGAACCAGCAGTTGGGATCCCAATAGTCGGCAGTCAGAATCCCCCGGGGCCGGTGGTACTTCATAGATCGGGAGAAGATCCGCTCACCGTTGGCAGCAAGGGCCGACACGATCGTGTCGCCCTGGTACCCGGTCACCGAGGAACCGTTCCACCGGAAGCGGAGAGGGACGGTCCGATCGATCAGCTCCGAAGGTCGCGGGGCTAGACGCATGGTCATGATCGCCTTCCTTTGGCGAACGGCAGCGGTGACTCACGGAACTCGTTGGTCACCGTGTGACGCTCGGTGGTGAAGTAGCGCCGGCACCCGGCCCGGCAGTACCACAGCTCGGCCAGCCAACCCGCCGGGTTGTCACGGAGATAGAGGTAGTGGCGCCACGATTCCGGATCGGTACCGGCGGGGTCGGGTCGGGCTGGGCTCTCACCGACGTAGCGCAGATCGGCAGCGTTGCGGGGACCGCAGTTGGGGCAGGGAACGAGCAGCATCGTCTTGTCCTTTCTTGTCAGTGGCGTCAGTGGCCGACGGCCGCTGCGCCCTTCTCACCAACCAGGCGACCGGCGGGGAACCGGTCGAGGGCGAATGGGGCGATCAGCTTCGGCACCGAGGAGGTGGCGATGCACTCCGCCATCTGTTCCCCCGAAACCGGGCCGGCTTTGAACCCGTACGTGCCCCACCCGACGTCGCACAGGAAGCCGTCAACCGGGGTGAACCCCATCACCGGTGAGTAATCGGGAGTCATGTCGCAGAGGCCGGCCCATTGGCGGAGTAGGCGCATCTTGGAGATCCCCGGCATGAGCTCCAGGACATGGCCGGCCAATTCCTCGGTGAAATCAAGGCTGCCCCGTACGTCATAGGTGGCGAAGGGGTTGACCGATGCCCCGAACACCAGCTCCCCTCGATCGGTCTGGCTCACGTACACGTGCAGTGAGCCGGAAACGATGACGGTTGGCAGGAACATCTTCACCGGCTCGGTTACCGCCGCCTGCAGGGGATGGGTCGTTATCGGGAGCTTCACCCCCGCCATCGCCGCGATCAGCGACGCCCACCCCGCGGTGGCATTGAGAACAACCGGAGTGGCAATGTCGCCCCGGCTCGTCCTGACCCCGGTCACCCGACCACCGGCACCCTTCCCGTCGTTGGCCGTTGCACCCCCCTCACCACCCTCGATGATGATGTCGAGCACCTCGGTGTTCTGGTGGATCTCGACCCCCAAGGCGTCGGCCCCGCGGGCATAGCCCCAGTTGACCGCATCGTGGCGGATCGTCCCCCCTGGTGGGTGGTACAGGGCACCCAGGATCGGGTATCGGGAGTGGCTGGAGGTGTTGATGCTGGGAGCCAGCGCCTTCACCTCGTCGGGCCCGATCACGCTGGAATCGATGTTCTGCAGCTTGTTGACCTCGGCCCGCCACCGCATCGTCCGAAGGGCCGAGTCGGTGTGGGCCAGCGTGAGATGGCCCCGCTCGGAGAACATCACGTTGATGTTCAGATCGCTCGCCATCGTGTTGTAGAGCTCGAGCGACCGGTCGTAGAACGCAACCCCCTCCGGGGTCAGGTAGTTCGACCGGACGATCGCCGTATTGCGACCAGACCCGCCGCCACCGACATAGCCCTTGTCGAGCACGGCAACCCGAGTGATGCCGTGGTTGGCTGCCAGGTAGTAGGCGGCGGCCAAGCCATGGACACCGGCACCAACGATGACAACATCGTAGGCCGATCCCAACTCGTGGTGACGCCACGCCCGAGGCCACGCCTCACCCGTCACCCCCCGCTTCACCAGGCCCGCCGCCGAGTACCGACCCGAGTGGCGACCAGCCCTTTTGCCGTTCCGGCTCCCGAGGGTCGTGGCCAACAACTTCATGGGATTCATGGGGCGAAGCCTAGAACCGCTGGCTGCCGCTTGTGAACGCCTAATATGCTGCCTCTGACATGAGCGATATCGATGCCAGCACTCGAGTCAGCTACATTCGTGGGCCGGCTGAGTCGCGCCGATGGCTCCCAGCCCTGGCCAGTTTCGACGCTGCCGCCCGCCACGGCAGCTTCACCGCGGCCGCCGAGGAGCTCGGCGTCGGCCAGCCGGCCATCAGCCATGCCATCCGCCAGCTCGAAGGCATGCTCGGCGAGGCGTTGTTCCTGCGGCAGCACCGGGGAGTGGAGCTCACCGAATCGGGCAGGGTGTTGGCCGACGCCGTACGCCACGGCCTGGCGACGATCGAGGGGGGCATTGGCGAGCTAGGTCGCCGTCGCCGGGCGACGAATCAAACGGTGACGATTGGCGCTTCCACGGCGACAGCTGCCTACTGGCTCATCCCCCGGCTGGCCCAGCTCAAGCTGGCCAACCCCGATCTCGAAGTGAGGTGCATCACCAGCGACACCAATACCTTCGATCTAGATTCCCTCGATCTGTTCATCCCCGTCGGCCGGGGCAGATGGCCCTCCGAAGAGCGCTGGGCCGTGGCCCACGAGGTCGTCTACCCGATCTGCTCGGCCGATCACGCCGCGACACTCGGTCCCCTACCCCTATCCCTATCCCAGCTGGCTCGCCAGCCGCTACTCCACGTCCAGGAGCGCCACCGGTCCCGCCTGACCTGGGCACTGTGGTTCGAGACAATGGGGATCGCTCTCGGGCCCGAGCGGGGAACAACCGTGGCCAACGACTACACGGTGCTCCTGCAGGCGGTGCAGGCCGGGCATGGGATCGCCCTCGGCTGGGATCACATCGTTGCCGATCTCATCGCCACCGGTGTACTGGTTCGTCCCGTGGCGGAGCAGGTTGCAACCGGTCGGCCCATCTACCTCCACACCCCCTTCAACCGGCCCCGATCCCCCGCCGTCGACGCCGTCTCCAACTGGTTGGCTGGTGACGCTAGCCTGGAGCTATCCACGACAATATGACCTCTGCAGGACGCCAAATCGACTCAGCCGAGGTGTGCCGAGCTGTAGGTGCCCGAGCTCGGGAGCTTCGCCAGGACCTCGGCATGACGATGGCCAGGTTCGCAGAGCGGGCAGGCTTGTCGCTGGGGATGCTGTCCAAGATCGAGCACGGTCAGACCGCGCCCAGTTTGTCGACCCTGGTTCGTCTGGCCAGCGCGGCCAACGTCCCGGTCACGTCGCTGTTCCGGGGCCTGGATGAGGAACACGACATCGTCATCGTCCGCAAGGGTGAGGGCCACGAGATCCTTCACGAGGGCAGCAGTCCCAACCGGATTTATCAGGACCTAGGGACGCTGCGAGGCCCGTCCCGGGTGATCGAGCCAACGATCACCACCCTGAGCAAGATCGACGAGGAGTTCCCCCTCTACCAGCACAGTGGCGTCGAGTTCATCCACATCCTCTCCGGCTCGATCGAATACCAGTACGGCAACAGGAGCTTCACCCTCTACGAGGGCGACACCATGCAGCTCCACGGCGAGGTGGCCCACGGTCCAGTCGCGGTACCCGATGCGCCGGTCCGGTTTGTCTCGATCAAGGTCTATCCCAGCCAATAGACCCCTTGGCCGCCCACCGATAGTTGTCGACCGGTCCTATGCCTCGGGCAGGGGGTGCACCTTCAACGACAGGAATTGGAGAGGTAGCTCGATGAGGGCCGTTGGGCCGTGGGCCACCTCGCCGCGAATGTGCATGGTGTCGCCAGTGCGAAGGACGTAGCGGTTTGAGCCGTAGCCGTACTCAACGGCCCCGCGCACGATGTAGATCAGCTCAACGCCACCATGTTGGAAGAGGGGGAACACCTCGTTCGGCTCTGTGATGGTGACGAGCACAGGCTCGATCTCACGCAGGGGGCCGCGTAGCGACCCCAAGTCCTGGTAGCGACGGCCGTCGTTGCTTCCCTCGTGGACGATGTCGAGCCCTTGCCCAGCAGGGACGATGACGGCATCGTGCTCCTCGTCGAGCCCACGGAAGAAGGCGGTGAACGGAACCCCGGCTGCATTGGCCAGGTTGGTCAGCGTCGACAGGCTCGGCGAGGTATGGGCGTTCTCGATCTTCGACAGCATCCCCAGCGACATACCTGCCCGCTCGGCGAACCGTTCCATGGAGAGCCCGAGTCCCAGGCGCAGCTCACGTACCCGCTGCGCGATTGTCCTGGTGACCTCGTCCGCTGTGAGCTTCGCCGGCTCAGCGCCCATGGGTCGTTTCCTCAGAACATCGTGAGGTACTGATCGACCTCGCCCGCGGTGACCTCTTGATGGTGGGCCATGAACTCGTCTCGCTTGACCCTCACGTAGTAGTCCCGGTATGGCCCATCAGAGGTCATGCCCAGGCCGGCGCCGAGCACGTCGTTGGTCGCTAGGTTGTCGACCGCGTGCAGCAACGTCGGCGGCAGGACCTCGATGCCGCGAGCGGCGACCTCCTCGGCCGCGAGGGCGTAGAGATTGTCTCGATTCGGCTCACCGGGATCGATGGCGTTGTCGATGCCATCCAGACCACACGCCAGCACTGCGGCAAGGGCCAGGTATGGGTTGGCCGCACCGTCACCCAACCGCAGCTCGATCCGGTCCGGCTCCGGGATGCGGATCATCTGGGTGCGGTTGTTGCCTCCATAGGCGGCATAGGCCGGAGCCCAGGTGGCGCCCGAGGTCGGAGCGCCGACCCCCATCCGCTTGTAGGAATTGGCAATCGGGTTGGTGACGGCGACAAGAGCCCGGGCGTGTGTCACCAACCCACCGATGAACTGGTAGGCCAACTCGCTGAGGCCGAGGCCCTTGGAGTCGTCGCCGGTACCGACGAACAGGGGCTCGTCGGTGTCGGCGGTCCACAGGCTGATGTGGAGGTGGAGGCCATTGCCGGTCTTGTCCGAGAAGGGCTTGGGCATGAACGTGGCGTAGCGACCTTGCCGCTCAGCCAGGGTGTGGATCATGAGCCGGAACAAGATGAGACGGTCGGCGGTCGTGATGGCGTCGGCGTATTGCCAATTCTGCTCGTACTGACCGTTGGCGTCCTCGTGGTCGTTGGCGTAGTTGCCCCACCCCATGGCATCGAGGTTCTTGGAGACGGCGGTGAGATGGTCGAGCATGCGGGTCAGACCACGGGCGTCATAGCAGGGCAGCGGACCGACGTCTCGCTCGTCGGCTACCGAGATCGTGCCATCGTCGTTGCGGACCACGAGCGAGTACTCGGCCTCGACGCCGGCCTTCAGCACGAGGTTGCGCTCGGCCAATTTGTCGATGGCCTGCCCCAAGATGATCCGCGGTGCGTAGGGCCAGGGCTCCCCCTCGACGGTCGGGTCGCACTGCATGGCGGCAACATCCGGCTGCCACGGCAGTTGGGTGTACGACGCCGGATCGGGCAGGGCCAGGATGTCGGGATGCGATGGGTCCTGCCCGATGGGACCGGCGGCGAACCCGGCGAAGCCGGCGCCGTCGGTCATGAGGCCCTCGAGGCTGGCGATGGGCACGAGTTTGGCGCACGGCTTGCCGTGCATCTCCACGAACATGGCGTAGATGAACTCGACCCCATCGGCTTCGGCCTTGGTCCGGATCTCTTCGATGGAACCCACGATGGGCCTCCCCTCTCTCTCGCCTTCCTCGGCTGACCGAGTTCCCCAGGAGCCACTACTATAGGTGAAGGATCTTTACCTGTGTCAAAGGACTCGGTAGACTGCGCAACCAGGCCAAACACCAGACGGACCTGCGGGAGGCGAGATGTGCGGCATAGTTGGCCTGTTCTTGAAGACGGATCGGCATCGAGGGGAACTCGGCCGCCTCACTGCTGCGATGCTCCACGAGATGAGGGACCGGGGCCCCGACAGCGCTGGATTCGCCGTCTACGACGAGGGAACCCCCGGTCACACCCGGCTCACCGTGCTGGCCGAAGGCCAGACGCTCGATTGGGGGCCGACGGCGGCCGAGCTCGAAACGGTGCTCCAGGCCGAGGTCATCGTGCGGCCATTACTCGATCACGCCGTGTTGGACACAACGGGCGACGGCCGATTGGCCCGCCAGTGGATCATCGACAATGTCGCCGACGTAGACGTGCTGGGCCACGGGACCCACATCGAGCTATACAAGTCGGTCGGTGACCCCGATCTCGTGGCCGAGCGGTACGACCTCGCCACCCGGACGGGTACCCACGCCATTGCCCACACCCGGATGGCCACCGAGTCGGCGGTAACCACCAACGGTTCCCACCCTTTCGCAACCGGGGCCGACACCTGTCTGGTCCACAATGGCTCACTGTCGAACCACAACCAGCTCCGCCGCCAGCTGATCAAGCATGGTGAGTCGTTCCAGACCGAGAACGACTCCGAGGTCGCCGCCGGCTATCTGTCGTGGCGCCTCCGGGAGGGAGACACGATCAATGAAGCACTGACGGCCGCCCTCGACGACCTCGACGGCTTCTACACGTTCGCCATCGGGATCGAGAGCGGCTTCGCCATCCTGCGTGACCCAATCGCATGCAAGCCAGCGGTCGTTGCCGAGACCGACGACTGGGTGGCCATGTCGTCGGAGTACCGGGCCCTGGCCCAGCTGCCCGACGTCACCCATGCCACTGTCTGGGCCCCCGAGCCGGCCCGCATCTACACCTGGAGCCTCGCGGCGTGACCGATACGACCATCATCGACCTGGCGGAGACCTCGCTCCGCCAGACCAACAAGATGCTGCACGAGGCAGATGCCGGCTCGTTCGCTCTACTGAACCCGCGTGGGGCCCACGCCCTGGCGGCCGGCATCGATAGCGGCATCACCGTTGAGATCGACGGGTCAGTCGGCTACTACTGCGCCGGTATGCACCAGCGGGGAACGGTTCGTGTCAGCGGCGATGCTGGGACCGGGTTGGCCGAGAACATCATGTCGGGCAAGGTGCACGTCACCGGCAGCGCAACGATGTCGGCTGGAGCCTCGGGCTGCGGAGGCTTGGTGGTCATCGAGGGCAACGCCGGTGGCCGCTGCGGCATCTCGATGAAGGGGGTAGACATCGTCGTCGGGGGCGATGTCGGTCACATGAGCGCTTTCTTGGCCCAGTCGGGCAACCTGGTCGTCCTCGGTGACGCCGCCGCCGACCTCGGCGACTCGCTCTACGAAACGGTGATCTTCGTCAGGGGCGACGTGGAATCGCTCGGGGCCGACTGCGTGTCAAAGGAGATGCGGCCCGAGCACATCGAAATCCTGCACCACCTCCTGGCCGCCGCGGCCATGGATGCCGACCCGTCCGACTTCACCCGCTATGGATCGGCCAGGGAGCTGTACAACTTCCACCCTGACGACGTCGATGCCGCAGTGGCCGCAGCGAGAGGAGTATCAAGGTGAGCCGCGAGGGGTGGAACCTGAGGGAGTCGTACACGTTCGATCGGAACACCATCGCCGAGATCCAACGGGCGGCCAACACTGGCGTATACCGGATCCGGGGCTTCGGGGCGAAACGGAAGCTACCGACGTTCGACGACTTGGTCCTCCTCGGGGCGTCGATGTCTCGCTACCCGCTGGAGGGCTATCGCGAAGCGTGCGGCACCGATGTGGTCATCGGCGCAGCCAATGCCGAACGACCGGTGAAACTCGACATCCCGATCACGATCGCCGGCATGAGCTTCGGCTCATTGTCGGCCACTGCCAAGGAGGCACTTGGTCGGGGGGCGACGGCGGCCGGGACCTCGACAACGACCGGAGACGGTGGCATGACCCCCGAGGAGCGGGGCCAGTCGGCAACCCTCGTCTACCAGGTCCTCCCCTCCCGCTACGGGATGAACCCGATCGACCTGCGCAAGGCCGACGCCATCGAGATCGTCGTCGGCCAGGGAGCCAAGCCCGGAGGGGGCGGCATGCTCCTAGGCCAGAAGATCACCGAGCGGGTGGCCGAGATGCGAACCCTCCCCGAGGGCATCGACCAGCGCTCAGCCTGTCGCCATCCCGACTGGACCGGACCCGACGACCTCGAGATCAAGATCATCGAGCTGAGGGAGATCGTCGACTGGCAGGTCCCGGTGTACATCAAGGTTGGCGCCGCCCGGCCCTACTACGACACCGCCCTGGCGGTGAAGGCGGGGGCTGACGCCGTGGTCGTCGACGGCATGCAGGGGGGAACGGCGGCGACACAGGACGTGTTCATCGAGCATGTCGGCATCCCGACCATCGCCGCCATTCCCGAAGCCGTCCGGGCTCTGCAAGAGCTCGGCGTCCACCGTGAGGTCAAGCTCATCGCCGCCGGTGGCATCCGCTCCGGAGCTGATGTGGCCAAGGCCCTGGCCCTCGGGGCCGACGCCGTCTCGATCGGCACGGCGGCCCTGATCGCCCTCGGCGACAACGACCCGGCCCTCGACGACGAGTACCGGGAGCAAGGCTCGGCCGCTGGGTACTTCGAGGACTATCAAGACGGGACCGACCCTGCGGGCATCTCCACCCAGGATCCCGAACTGTCAGCCCGCCTCGACCCGGTCCTAGCCGGCCGACGGCTGACCAACTACCTCGATGTGCTCACCCTCGAGACCCAGACGCTGGCCCGGGCCTGCGGCAAATCACACGTCAACAACCTCGAGCCAGAGGATCTCGCCGCCCTCACCGTGGAAGCGGCGGCCATGGCCAGGGTGCCGCTAGCCGGCACCAGCTGGATCCCCGGTCAGGACTGAGTCGGACCGCCGGAGGCGGTCCTTCGGGAGTTGCTGCGCAACTCCTCCGCTGAAGGCTCTTCCTATGGGACAACGACTATGAGTCGGACCGCTCACTTCTCGTGAACGACCTCGAGGACCTCGCCGCTGCGCGCGTCGATCCGGACGACCGACAGGCGCACGAAGCCGTCGACGTTCTCGGCCTCGACCGCGAACGAGACAGCCCACACCGGGCTGAGTCCGGCGCCCTGCCTCACGAGGCGGACCGTTGTCTGGCCCGGCTCGAACTCGATCTCGGGGCGCGCGATCTCTACCGCTTGCTCGCTGGTGATCTCCAAGTCACGATCGGCCTGCAGGAACCCGGTAAGCGCCAGGATGACGAGCACCGTGCCGAGCACGATCAGTGTCTTGGCCGGACGCGAGATCCCGCTGAGCCGCTGAGCAAACCCGCGGCCGGGCGGAGCGGCTACCAGCTCGGTGTCGCTCGGGCCATCGGGCTCACTCATTGATGACTCGTTCATGACCCCAGGCGGTCCACACTCGGAGGGCGAGGTACCCAGGGACGTGGATGAGCAAGACCAGGCTGAGCCACCACAGTGTCCGCTGAATCCCCAGCTCGTGCTGGCGACATTCCCAGTAGGTCAAGCCGAGAGCCCCCAACAGGCTCAGCAACATGATCGAACTGGTCTGGGCGTCGAAGAGCATGATGAGGCCCACCCGGCCTCCTTCCCGAAGACAGTCGCATCGGGGCATAGTAGCCACGCCTGGGCAACACGACGCAAGGGGGAGCTGCCCCCGACAGCACCCAGCTAGAGGCAGAAACCCAGGTCACCCTGGACAGCCAACAGACCATGCTGCTAGAGTCCGCCCCACTACGGTGAACAACTTTCACCATGGGTAGACATACAAGAGCTAGTCGTAGGGGGACTACGTGGGACTACTAGCACAAGCCGGCGTCGAAGACGCGCTGGCACTCGACAGCGCGATCCTCGCCGAGCAGTACTACTTCTGGACCGTCGTGTTCATGTGGCTGATCCATGTCGGCTTCATGTCGTACGAAGCGGGTGCCAGCCGACGCAAGAACGTCATGGCGACGACAATCAAGAACATCATGACCATCGCCGTGGTCACCCCGACGTTCTACTACTTCGGATGGTGGGTCTACGGGTGCTTCCAGGAGGGGTTCCTCCCGTCGGCCACCAGCGACAGCTTCTACGGCGCCTTCTGTGCGTCGACAGTGCCGTGGGACGCCAATCTCGGCCCGAACCTCGGTGACAATATCAGTGGCGTGTTCTGGGCCGCCTTCCTCCTGTTCTCATGGACGACCGCGTCGATCATGTCGGGGGCGATCATCGAACGAGCCAGGGTCTCGGCCTACCTGCTTCTCGCCGCCGTGCTCGGCTCGGCCGTCTGGATCCTCGACGCGGCCTGGGGTTGGAGCGCCGGCGGCTGGATGGTGATCCACTTCGGGTTCCACGATTCCATTGCCTCGGGTGTCGTTCATGGTGTAGCCGGTGCCTTCACCCTCGGGGTGCTACTCAATCTCGGGCCACGACTGGGCAAGTTCGGCCCTGATGGATCGGCGAGGGCCTTCAAGCCCCACAACACCCATCTCACCCTGCTCGGACTCATGCTGATCTTCACCGGGTTCTATGCTTTCTACTCCGCCTGCCTGGTGATCCAATCGACCACATTCCCAGGCTGGGCCAACATCTACTTCTCACCCGCCACCTTGTCGGCCATCACATTCACGATCACGATCGGGTTCGCTGGCGGGTTCACCGGCGGATACTTCGTCTCCAAGGGCGACCCGTTCTGGACCCTGTCGGGAGGGCTGGCCGGTGTGATCACCGTGTCGGCTGGGGCCGACATCTACAGCCCGTCGCTGGTCTATCTACTCTCCGCCTTCGGTGGAGCATTCGCCTTCTGGGTCGGTTCAGCACTAGAGAAACGGGCCCGTATCGACGATGCGGTCGGTGCGGTCGCCGTGCACGGCGCTTGTGGCTTCCTGGGCTTGCTATACGTCGGCATATTCGCCGCCGGGTTCCCGACCGGGCTCGGCAACGAGGGCGTCGGAGTCGACTCGAGCCTCCTCGGGCAGCTCATCGGAATCGCCACGTTCTTCCCACTGGGCTTCATCCCGGGCTATGTCGTGGCGTGGCTCCTCAAGAAGGCCAACCTGCTCCGGGTACCGCCCGAGGTAGAGCTCATCGGCCTGGACAAGGTCGAGTACGACATCGACTTCTTCCCCGAGTTCGCTCACGCCGACGAGCAGATCGTCCTTCCCGACGGCTCAGAGGTGCCAGCGGCCCCGTACCTCATGGAGGCCTACCAGGAGGTCACCGGACATGCCTTGGCGACGGGAGAAGCCCCCGCCTAGCGGGAGGCTGGAGCCATGGCCGAGCTCATCGGATCGATCGTCCTGCTCTACATCGTGGTCGGCAGCGCCGCCATCTGGTACCGGCGGACCAAGGCCCGCCTTGCTGCACAAGACGAACAGAACAAACAAGCCAAACAAGCTGAGATGCGGCTCATGCCGCGAAAGGGGTGAGCTGACGTGGATTCGTTCCCATACGATTCATGGGAGGAGGCGACTACCGCCGCCATGGAGAACGGGGAGGGCTACTTCACCTTCGGACCAGGGGGCAACGCCGCCACGATCTTCTTGACGATACTGGGCATCATCTTCATGCTCGCGGTCATGGTCACCTTCGTCGTCACAGAAAACGCACGACTCAACGAGCACGCCGCTCGGATTCGCGAAGAGGGGATCAACTGATCATGGCTGGCAAGCAGATCGAGTTCGGCAAGAACCAACGCCACTCCCGCACGTTCGAGCTGGCCCTGTGGGGCATCTGCGCGGTGTGCATCATCTTCGTGCTCATCGCCATCCAGACCGTTGGAGGCGGCGGTCTTTGATCCAAAGCGACGTCTCGCCGTTGAGAATGGCGGCGATGGCGAGTATCGGGCTGGCTATCGTCGGCATCTTTTTGACATGGATCGAACCGGCCGGGACTGAGGCAGTCGGCTCGGCGAGAATCGGCATCGAGGAGGGCGACGGCGTCATGGCACTCGTCGTCGGGGTTATCGGTCTCGGGGCGGCGTTCATCGGCGCCCGGCCCGCCTGGATCGCCGTCGGCTTCGGAACTGCGATTGCCGTTCGCGATGCCGTACGGGTCAACGATAACCCTGCAGCCGACATCGGTCTCGGTCTCTGGATCACTGCCATCGGCTTCGCCATCGCCACCGTTCTCCTGCTGGCTGACCTCACCCGAACGATCATGGCCTCTCGGCCCGAAGCGACTCCAAACTGACCCCTCAGACCAACAGCGGTAGGAGGTCGGCGAAGGAGTCGACAATATGATCGGGCGCCCCGGCAGCAGCCACCACCGCCTCTTCCCGGTACTTGCCCGTCCGGACGAGCACCCCCTGCATACCCACCGCCTGGGCACCGAGCACATCGTTCTCAACGTCATCACCAACCATGGCCACAGAAGGGGCCGGCAGACCGAGATCGTGCAGGGCCGCTTGGAAGAACGACGGTGAGGGCTTCCCGATCACCACGGGTGAAATGCCAGTGGTGGCCTCGAGCGCGATCACGTAGGCCCCGGTATCCAGCTCCAGCCCCCGGGCTGTACGCCAGTACATGTTGCGATGCATGGCGACGAAGGTGGCGCCCCCCAGGAGCAGGTTGAAGGCGTGATTCAGCTGATCGTGGGTGTAGACGAGGCCGGCCCCACCTAGCACCACCACGTCGGCCACTTCGTCGAGACCGACGACGCGCACCCCAGCCAGATCATCCAGCACGTCGCCACTCGACAGCACGAAGCAGGGGGCGTCGGGCCAGTGCTCCCGCAGGTAGGAGGCGGTGGCAGTGGGAGCGGTGAGGATCTCGTCGACCTCCACCGGGAAGCCGGCCCCGGTCAGCAGCCCGGCGATGTCGTTCCTGGTGCGGGTGGTGGTGTTCGTCGCCAACCGGAAGGGGATGCTCCGTTCCCTCAGCACACCAAACGCCTCAACGGCGCCATCGATCGGCTCCCATGACACGGTGAGGACACCGTCGATGTCGATCAAGAGGCCGGCTACATCCATCGTCGAACCCTCGGTTCAGCTCCAGGGATAGGGGCTGTTGCTCACGGGGTGGAGCCTACCTTCGGCGTAGCGGCTATATCGGAACGGCTCCAACAGCGCTTGGGGTTGGCCGAGGACTTCCTTGGCCACGAGCGCCCCGACCCCGATCATCTTGTAGCCGTGGTTTGAGTCGGCGATGAAGAACACGTTCTGGTTGAACGTATCGAGAATGGGGAAGCTGTCGGGCGAGAAGCTGCCGATACCGCCTGACGGCTCCTCCCGAATGAGGTGAGACTGACCCTCGAACCGCTTCTGGCAGTGGGCCAGGGCCGCGGTCCAGGTGCGGTAGAAGTCCCCACCGACGACGAAGTCCGGAGACGCCGGGCCATAGGGGTCGACCGCGACTTCGCTGGCCGGCTTGTCGACGATGTAGGGCATGTAACCGCCCTGGACGCCACCGAAATAGAAGTCCGGCTTGTAGTAGATACCCCACGGTTCCTCGGTGACCAGGTCGCCGTTGTCGTCGTAGAGCGGTGCGTCGGTGTCGATGTGGACGACGGGAGGCATGTTGCCTTCGTTGTCGACCAAGTAGCGGGGGTCGACACCGAGGGTTCCCTCCTGAAGCGCCCAGTATGTCCATGTCGGACGGCGGTAGAGCGTCCCGTCCGGCCCCCTCATTGAGGTGTCGGTCGGCAGATCGAGCATCGACCAGAAGCTCTGGACCCAGGGCCCGACGGCGACCACCACATTGTCGCAGGCGATGCTGCCCTGATCGGTGACCACAGCCGTGACCGCGGCGCCCGGCCCCGGTTCGCTGTCGGTGGTCAGCTCCTCCACCTTCACGTCAAAAATTATCGAGACGCCGTGCTCCAGGCACTTGGCCTTCAGCCCCTCGAGCGACCGCATATTGTTGGCGTAGCCACCCTTCTTCTCGTGAAGGACGGATGTGATGCCCTTGGCCTGCCAGTCGAGGAAGATGCCCTCCATGTACCGCTGGCAGGTATCGGCCCCTTCGATGAAGCTCGACTCGTAGCCGATGGCCTGCTGCTGGCCGTAGATCGTTGCCACGTCATCGTGCATGCCTTCGTGGCTGATTTGTAGGTAACCGACCGGATGGTAGGAGAAGGCCTCGGGATCCGACTCCCACACCCTCACCGAGTAGGCCATCAGCTCCCGCATCGCGGGCTGGAAGTAGTTGTTGCGGATCACGCCACAGGCGATGCCGCTGGCCCCCGAGCCAATGTGCGAGCCTTTCTCCAAGACCACGACATCAACGCCGGAACCGATCTCCTTGGCCAGATGCCAGGCCGTCGACAGCCCGTGGATGCCACCACCGACGATGACATAGCGAGCCGAGGGGGGAAGGGTGGTCATGTCGTGTTCTCCTTCATGAACCCGGACGGAGGGGCGCTCCGATTCAGTGGGTGGCCGGTGGTTCCCAGCCTTCGAGCACAGGCTGCTTCCAGTCGGTGCCGACGGTCGCCGGGTTGTCGACCCACGGCCCCAGATCAGCCTGGGGGAACTTGCAGTGGACCGACTTGAGCCCGATGCCGTATGAGTTGCCATCAATCAGGTGCTTGATCAGGACCTTGCGGGCGATCTCGTTCTCCCTCCCCTCGGGGATATCGAAGTAGATCTTGATGAACGAGTTCGAGTTGCGGTCGAACACCGCAGGAACGTCGTCCTCTTCGAGTAGCTCGATGTCCTCGAGCCAGTTGAGATCGTCACCAGGGGTTGCGGCGATGAGGTCGATGTCCTCCACCAGGGAGATGTCGTGCTGGTAGTCGAAGGAGCGACCGGCAAGCTGCTCGGCGTCGATCGAGATCGTGCGGAACCCGGTGTCGGCGGTTCCATCGCCTGCGGTGACCATCATGCCCCTCCTTGGTTGATGACATACTTGGTGAACATCTCCCGCATCTCGTCGACGGCGTTCTGCTCGGTGACACCGGGGATGTAGTCGGTGCCGCATAGGGGAACCTTGGCCATGGCCGACGCTTCGGTGGTCAGAGCAGCTAGATCCTCGGGTTCGAGCGAGTGGATGTCAGTCTTGCCGCAGGCCCGGGCCAACATCTGCACCTCCATGGTCAGCGTGATCAGAAAGTTGTAGATCCGCAGCGCCGCGTCGTCGACATTGAGGCGCTTGCGCAGCTCTACGTCCTGGGTGGCGACGCCGACTGGGCACCGACCGGTGTGGCAGTGGTAGCACTGACCAGCAGGGACGCCAACCGTGCCCTCATAGTCGGTGACGCCGGGGATCTCCTTGTTGCAGTTGAGCGCCATCAGGGCCGACGAGCCGATAGCCACCGCCTTGGCCCCCAAGGCTATGCACTTGGCGACATCGCCGCCGTTGCGAATCCCCCCCGCCACGACCAGGTCGATCTCGTCGGCCAAGCCGACATCTTCCAGGGCCCGGCGAGCCTCGGGGATGGCAGCCATCAGCGGGATGCCGGTCTCCTCGGTTGCCAGGTGGGGGCCAGCCCCGGTACCACCCTCACCACCGTCGAGGTAGATCGAGTCAGGCCCGCACTTGGCCGCCATACGGACGTCGTCATATACCCGCGACGCCCCCAGCTTGAGCTGGATCGGGACCTGGTAGTCAGTGGCCTCCCGGATCTCCTGTATCTTGAGCGACAGATCGTCGGGACCGAGCCAGTCGGGGTGGCGAGCCGGTGAGCGCTGATCGATCCCGGCCGGGAGCGACCGCATCTCGGCTACCTGCTCGGTCACCTTCTGGCCCATGAGGTGGCCACCGAGGCCGACCTTGCACCCCTGGCCGATGAAGAACTCGATGCCGTCGGCCAGCATCAGGTGGTGGGGATTGAAACCGTAACGGCT
The DNA here is from genome assembly GCA_024227975.1 of Actinomycetes bacterium. Next base: position 12,503 of record JAAETV010000533.1, on the reverse strand, counting down.
CTGGATCACCTGGTAGAGCCACTTGGTCGACAGATCGCGCTCGGGTGGAATCATGCCGCCCTCACCCGAGCAAGTGGCTGTGCCGGCCATCGACGCTCCCTTGGCCAGTGCCATCTTGGCCTCGATCGACAGAGATCCGAAGCTCATCCCGGTGATGTACACGGGGATATCGAGCTCGAGTGGTTTCTTGGCGAAACGGGCGCCGAGCACGGTCTTGGTCTCGCACTTCTCCCGGTAGCCCTCGATGACGAACCGGGTAAGGGTTCCCGGGAGGAACACCAGCTCGTCCCAATGCGGCATCTTCTTGAAGATCGAGAAGCCGCGCATTCGGTAGCGGCCGAGCTCGGACTTCACATGAATGTCGTTGATGACGGTCGGGGTGAAGATCTGGCTCTGGCCGAGGACGTCGGTGTCTGTATTGACGGCTCGCATGCTCGCTTGCAACGCGTCCTGGGCCGCCTGTGCCTCGGGGGTCTTGGCCATTGGGTTCGGATCCATGGGTGCCTTCCTGTCCCGATCAGATGACGAGCTTGCGCTCGGACGGCTCGAGGGAGTCGTAGTTGTAGAGCTGCTTGCCGCAAACGAACTTCTGAAATCCCGGCGGATCACCCAGCGCGTACAGAGAGAACTTGCGATTCAGGAACTCGTCGTCGGCCTCGGTCCATTCGCCGGGCACACAGTCGACCCCAAGAGAGGCGACGGTGCCGGCAACATAGATCGTGCCGTCGTACATGGAGTCGCCGAGGTTGTGGCCAGCGTTGCCGCAGATGACTTGGCGGCCCCGCTGCATCATGAACCCGGTGTTGATACCAGTATCGCCCATGACGATGATGGCTCCGCCCTTCTGGTCGATACCGGTCCTGGCCCCAACATCGCCCTTCACCACAAGGTCGCCACCTCGCAGTCCAGCTCCGGTTAGCGATCCGGCCGACTTCTCGACGACCACGGTGCCCGACATCATGTTCTCGGCACACGACCACCCGACCCGGCCGTCGATCTGGACCTCGGGCCCGTCGATCAGGCCGACTGCGAACCAGCCGGGCGAGCCCTCGAAGTGGAGCTTGCACCGGGTGAGGATGCCGACCCCAAGCGAGTGCTTCGAGCGAGGGTTGACGATCGTGACGTCATCGATCCCGTCCTCGAAGAGCAGCTTCCTGAGCAGCATGTTGATCTGCCGGGTGGAGAGGTCCAGTGCGTCGAACCGGGCCCTGGTGCCGTCGATCTCGGCGTTGTCGGGCATGACGGCATCAGGCTCGACCAGGCCCCGAGCGTCGTAGGTAACCGAGGACTCTCCTGCTAGTCCAGCCATGATCCCTCCTTGGTCCATGAGAACGTGTCAGCGGACGACGTTTCACCCAAGCAACCCGAAGAGTTGCCAGTGAATACTCGTGAAGGAACGCCTCCGGCGTTCCGGCCTAGTCCAGCCATGTCAGACCTCCCACACGAGAACTTCGCGCTCATACGGATCTCGGGTTTCGACTTCCCGGCCAACGAGGGCGGTTATGGCGATCTCCTCGCTCCCGACGGCGACCAGCTCGTCGCTCTCATAGAGCACCAGCGGCTTGGCCGCCATCTCGTCCTTCGCAACCCCCAGCTCGTTGGCGGTTACGCAGAAGTAGGTGAAGACGCCGTCGAGATCATCGAGGCTCTCCTTCATCGCCGCCTCCAGGGGGGTGCCGTCCTCCATCTGCTGGGCCAAGTACACGGCGATGATCTCCGAGTCGCACAGCGACTGGAACCGGTGACCAGATCGCTCCAGGCGGCGCCGCCACTGGTGGTAGTTGGTGAGCTGACCGTTGTGGACGACAGCGATGTCGGAGAAGGGGTAGGCCCAATAGGGGTGGGCCGAGGCCAGATCCACGTCGGACTCGGTCGCCATGCGAACATGGCCTATCCCGTGGGTGCCCACGAATCCATCGAGGCGGTAGTCCTCGCCGACGGTCTCGGCGTCACCCAGGTCCTTGATGATCTCGAGCGACGTCCCCAGCGACAGCACCTCACAACCCGGGACATCCTCCAGGTAGTCCGCCAGGGGCTTCAGCTCACCGCTGTAGCGAGCGGTGGCCCGAAAGGCGTAGCCGGTTTCGCTGGTCACGGTGGCCACCTCGGCCCCGATCTTGGCCAGCCGGGCCTCCACCTCGGCCCTATTGCGCTCCAGCCGCTCGGCCATACCGAACGCTCGGGCCGCTTCTTTGGGCTCGGCCAGAACGAAGCGGATGACCACCATCCCCTCCTCAGCCGGGCCGTACAGGGCGTAGCCGGTCGAGTCCGGCCCGCGGTGCTTCATCGACTGGAGCATCGCCACCAGCTCTCGGCCCAGCTCGGATGTTCCGTCTCGGTGGATGACTCCTGCGAGTCCACACATGGCTCAGACCTCCTTGGGGTCAGGGGAGGATGTCGAGATACTCCTCGACATCCCACTCGGTGACGGTGTGGAGGAAGCGCTCCCACTCGTCCCGCTTGTAGTGCTCGAATACCTTGTACATCTCACCCGGGAGGGCGCTTTTGATCACCTCATCGGCGTCAAGCGCCTCTAGCGCCTCGCCAAGGGTGAGGGGGATCTTCTTGACTTCCTTGCCTGCCTCCATGGCCTCGTAGATGTTGCGCTCCTCGGGCGGGCCCGGGTCGAGATCGCGGTCGATGCCGTCGTCCATGGCCTTGAGTAGGCCGGCGAGCGACAGGTAGGGGTTGACGGCCGAGTCGACCGAGCGGTACTCGAAGCGTCCGGGAGCCGAGATCCGCAGGGCGGTCGTTCGGTTCTGGAAGCCCCAGTCGGCGAAGACCGGTGCCCAGAAGCCAGTGTCCCAAAGTCTTCGATACGAGTTCACGGTTGGCGACGACAGACAGGTTAGGGCCCGGAGGTGCTCCATGATGCCACCGATGGCCATCATCCCGACCTTGCCCGGGACCTGGGGGTCGTCGCCCTCGGGCATGAACCTGTTCTCGTTACCCTCCCACAGGGAGATGTTGTGGTGACAGCCGTTGGCCGACACGTTCATGAACGGCTTGGGCATGAAGCACGGGAAGGCTCCGAGCTCCCGACCGACTTGCTTGCACACCTGCCGGTAGGTGGTGAGCCGGTCGGCAGTCAGCTCGGCCCTGTCGAAGTTGAAATTCAGCTCGAGCTGGCCGGGGGCGTCCTCATGATCACCCTGGATCATGTCGAGGCCCATGGCCTCGCAGTACTCGATGACCTTGTGGATCAGGGGCTGGAGCTCGGCGAACTGGTCGATGTGATAGCAGTTTGGTTTGGTCATGCCCTCGACCGTGGGCGTACCGTTGCCGTCTAGCTTCAGCCACATCATCTCGGGCTCGCAACCGGCCCGCAGGTGGAGTCCGTGCTTGGCCTCGAACTCGTTGTGGATCCGCCTCAGGTTGCCACGGCAGTCTGAGGTGAGGAAAGCACCACCGTCGACCTCCTCCTCTCGTCCCCGGAACAGGGTGCAGAACACCCTGGCCGTCTTCGCGTCCCACGGGAGCTGCATGAATGTCTCAGGCTCGGCGATACCGACCAACTCCCGAGCCTCGGGGCCGTAGCCGATGTAGTCGCCGTGGCGATCGGTGAACAGGTTGGCTGTCGAGCCATAGACGAGTTGGAACCCTTTGCGGGCGATCATGCCGAAGTGCTTGGCCGGGATCCCCTTGCCCATGATCCGGCCGGTGACCGAGACGAACTGGCAATACAGGTACAGCACACCGTTGGCCTCGATCTGCTTCTCGACCTCGGCGATCTGCGCTTCCCGCCCGTCTGCTCCGACGAATGCTTCGATGTCGGTCATGCCGAGTATCCCCCTTGGTCGCCGGTCATGCCCCTGGATCAACCCAGGTGGGATGCACACTACTGCTCAAGTTTCATCCCCGCTAGTAGACCCTTTATCCCGTGTCAGTAAATACTGTTTACTCTCACGGTCGACAGCGTCAAGTCGAGGAAGTAGATTCCCGATGGTGGCTACCTCCTTTCCTACCGACCTCGATATCGCCCGGGGAGCACAGCTGAAGCCCCTGATCGACATTGCCGCTGCTTCGGGCATCCCGGCCGAGTTCCTGGAGCCGTATGGCACGGGCACGGCCAAGGTCAAGCTCGAGGCGATAGAGGCCATGGCTGATCGGCCCCGGGGCAAGTACGTCGTTGTCTCGGCTATCACTCCGACTCCGCTCGGCGAGGGCAAGACCACGACCACCGTCGGCCTCGGGCAGGCATTCCAATACATCGGGTCATCGGCGACGATCGCCATCAGGCAGCCGTCGATGGGGCCGACGTTCGGCATCAAGGGGGGCGCCGCCGGCGGTGGCTATAGCCAGGTGGTGCCAATGGAGATGTTCAACCTCCACCTCACCGGCGACATGCACGCCGTCACTGCAGCCCACAACATGTGCTCAGCCATGGTCGACGCCCACCTCTTCCACGGCAATGAGCTCGGGCTCGATCTGCACAACATCACATGGCGCCGCGTCCTCGACGTGAACGACCGGGCCCTGCGCAACATCGTCATCGGGCTGGGAGGCCGGCTCGACGGCATACCCCGGGAGACTGGCTTCGACATCACCGCCGCCTCCGAAGTCATGGCGACACTCGCCCTGACAACGTCGCTGCAGGATCTGCGGGCGCGGTTGGGGCGGATCGTGGTCGGCTACACGAAAGCCGGCGACCCGGTCACCGCCGAGGAGATCGGCGTAGCCGGGTCGATGGCGGTGATCCTGATGGACGCCATCAAGCCCAATCTGATGCAGACTCTCGAGAACACTCCGGCCCTCGTCCATACCGGGCCGTTCGGCAACATCGCAACCGGCAACTCCTCCATCGTCGCCGACCGCATCGGTATTGGTATGAGCGAGTTCCTGCTCACCGAGGCCGGGTTCGGAGCCGACATGGGAGCCGAGCGGTTCTTCAACATCAAGTGCCGCACCTCGGGGCTAGCCCCAGATGCCGCCGTTCTGGTGGCCACGGTGCGGGGGCTGAAGGCTCACTCTGGCAAGCATCGCATCGTCGCTGGCCGGCCGTTGCCGGAAGCCATCCTGGCCGAGAACCCCGACGAGGTCCATCAGGGTGGCGACAATCTACGCAAGCAACTGGCCAACATGCAGCTCCACGGAGTGACGCCGGTTGTCGCCATCAACGTATTCCCCGGCGACCACCAGGGCGACCTCGACGCTATCGCAGAGATCGCAAGCGAGTACGGGGCCCGGGCTGCGGTGACTACCCACTTCGCCGACGGTGGCCGAGGCGCAACCGAGCTGGCTGCAGCGGTGAGGGAAGCGGCCGACGAGTCGAGCGACTTCGCCGTCTTGTATCCCAGCGAGATGAACCTCCGGGACAAGATCCGGACCGTGGCCCAGAAGGTCTATGGTGCCGACGACATCGACATCAGCACCGCAGCGGCGAAACAGCTCGATACGTACGAGAACGCCGGCTTCGGGCACCTTCCGGTGTGCATAGCCAAGACCCACCTGTCGATCTCGTCGGACCCGTCGCTGAAGGGAGCCCCGACCGGATGGAGGCTGCCGGTCCGAGAGGTCAGGGCCTCGGTCGGCGCCGGCTTCGTGTACCCCATCTGCGGCAACATGAGCACCATGCCCGGGCTCGGGGCCGAGCCGGGGGCCAAGCGCATCGATCTGGCCTTTGACGAGCACGGAAACGGTGAGATCGTAGGGCTGTCGTAACGACGGCTGCGATGGCCATCAACGCTCGCTCCGTTGCGGCCATCCTGGCTGAGGATCTCAGCAGCGATGTCGACCATGAGTCGGTGGCCCAGTGGGTGGAAGCGATCTCCCCCGTGCCTGGCGGCGTATGGCCCATCACCGACGTCTGGCTGCTGTCGAACACCGTCGCCGCCGCATCACGGTGAAAGGGCCGGAGCGCTGCTGGTCGGCAGGTGAGGTCGCCTTCACTCGATTCGGTCGACCATTGCGCCACGTGGGTGGCCTCCTATGTTGATCGCCACAATCTACGCATTGGTGGCGGCGGTATTGCACGCTGGCTGGAACCTGGCGGCCAAGAAGGCGTTCGACCCTTTCCTCACTCTGTGGGGGCAGTTCATCGTGGCCGGAGCGGGAAGCGCTGTCGTATTGGGAATCATTGGATCCCCGCCAGTCGGTGCATGGGGTTGGGCAGCTTTGAGCGGTCTGATCCACGTCCCGTATATCTTGGGGTTGGCCTGGGCCTACCGGCACGGTGACTTCTCGCTCGCCTATCCGGTTGCCCGAGGTGGTGGTGCCCTGGTCGCCGCCATCGGTGGGTTGCTACTACTCGACGACGAGTTGAGCGTTCTGGCGATCGTTGCGATCTTGCTCATCTTCGCCGGCATGTCACTGCTGGCGCTCGGCGCGCCAGCGACACAGGTGATGATCGCGATCGGTGTGGCCGTCGCTATCGGCTCGTACACCGTGGTCGACAGTCACGCGGCACGGGAGTATGGCGGAGTTTCATATGTGTTCGCCGCGTTTGTGACGATAGGAGTCTGTATTACCGTCGCAGGAGTTGCAGGTGGACGAAGCCGCGATCTGTTTGCGATGGGCCGCGACATGTGGGCGCGAGCCGCGTTGGCGGCAACGATGAGTGTCATCACCTACGGGCTGGTGCTACTCGCGGTGCAGCGAGCCCCGGTCGGCTACGTCACCGCGCTCCGGGAGTCAAGCGTACTGATCGCATCAGTGGTCGGTTGGCGGATGCTCCACGAGGGTCGCGGTCGTGCCCGCACCATGGCAGGCGGGGTGATCGTCGCCGGCTTGGTGCTGCTCGTGTCATCCTGAACACGCACAATGGCTCATCCAACGGAGATCCTCAGCGGTCGGACGCTTGAGTCATGCCCGCGATAGCGAGAACGACTGCCCCCAATCGCTTCTCGGTTTCGACCAGGCGATGAGCGTCGGCCACTTCCTCCATCGGGTAGATGCGATCGACGATCGGTCCGATCTCACCGGCCTTGATCATCTCCGTCAGCGACACCAGAGCCGTGCGGGTCTCGGGAGCAAACGCCACGATGACGGCCTTGTCGGTGAAGCGGGTTGTCAGCGGGGAGCTGGGTGTCCACTGGGTGACGTGGCTGCCAACCGATTCGACCTCACGGGCGAAGTAGATGCCGAGGATCTGCCGCCTCGCCCGGCGCACCCCGAGCTCGAGTCGGAGGGGCAGCCCTTCAAGATCATGTAGCGGTGTGGCCAAACCCGCGAGCTAGAAGCGGGCGGTTCGATCCGACCCGGGCCGTCGGGGTGCTGGCTCAGAGAGGGTTGCCGGCGTCGTCGATGTAGTGATCAAGGAGGTGGCCACCGTCGCTCAGTGTGGCCATCGCGGCATCGTCAAGGCCGGCGACATCTCGCCACACCTCTTCATTGGCCGCGCCGAACGGACACAGGCCTTCGTGGCGCATTGTCGGGCCGTCCCAGTGCCATAGGTGGCTGGGGTAGTCGTGCCAACCCACCTCCTCCGAGCCGTTGCGCCGGAAGAAGCCTCGGGCTCGGAGGTGGGGGTCGTTGACTGCATCGGCATCATCGAGCACGGGGCCGGCGGCGACACCCTCGGCTTGGCAGAGGCGGGTCACCTCCCAGCGATCAAGGGAGGCGGTCCAGGCCGAGAGACGCTGATCGAGCTCGTCATGGTGGCCGCGGCGGCCGGCGGCGTTTGCGAAACGTTCGTCGGCGGCCCATACAGGTGAACCCATCGCTCGCTGGAGGCCGGCCCAGACCGTATCACTATCGACTGACAGGACAACCCAGCGGTCGTCACCAACACACGGGTAGCTGCCTTGGGGTGCATCGGTGAGATGCCGGTTGCCAGGTGGGGGCAGGGTACGCCTGGTGCGGGCAGCGTCGATGAGGTACTCGCCAACGACGTTCAACATGTTCTCGCCCTGAGCGAGCTCCACCTGCTCACCGACGCCGGTCCGGTCACGGCGCCGCAGTGCCACCAGTGCGGCGAACGCACCGGCCGCACCGCTGGCCGCATCCATGTAGTACACAGACCCGGTGAGCGACGGGTCACCGTCGGCGTAGCCTCGCAGCGACGTCAACCCGCAGAGGGCCTCGAAGTTGGCGCCGAAACCCACATAGGACGACTTGGGCCCGGTGAGCCCCAGCGCCGGCATGCGCAACACCACTAGCCGTTCGTTGCGTTCATGGAGTTGCTCCCAGCCGAGGCCGAGCTTGTCCATCACCCCGACAGCGTTGTTCTCGACCACCAAGTCGGCCTCCTCAACGAGACGCAGGAAGGCTTCCCTTCCCTCGGGCCGCAGAAGGTCCACGGTGGCCGACCGCTTGTTGCGGGCGTGGACGTTGAAGAAGGCGTTGCGGTTCCAAGGGTGTTCGCCCGGTTTGTCGTCGGGATAGGTGCACAGCCACCCGATGTTGTCGAGCTGGTTCTCGGGTGGGCGGGCCACTGCACCTCGTGTCCCGTTGTAGAGACGGGCATCCTCGACGCGGATCACGTCGGCCCCAAGGTCGCCGAGCAGCATTGTCGTATACGGCCCCGCCCACACCATCGTGAGATCAAGCACCCGGATGCCTTCGAGTGGCAACCGGCGCCCTTCCGCTGGAGCTCCCATCGGGGGCGGGGCTGCGGGTGCGGTGTCCAGCTCGGCGCGAACCTCAGCATCATGCTCACCGAGCAACGGGGCGGGTCGCCGAGGAGGCCGGGCACCGGCGAACCGGATCGGCGCCGACGGTTGCAGAACAGGCCCGGCGACCGGATGATTGACCTCGACGAAGACCTGGCGCCCTTGGAAGTGGTCGTCATCCACCACCTCTTTCGGTGTGCGCACCACCGTCACTGGCCAGTGGTGGGGCTGCGCTGCTTCCATGGCCTCGGCCGCGGTGTGTTCAGCCAACCAGGCGTACAGAGCCCCCTCGACCAGGTCGGGGACGTCGGGGTTGGTGACCCAATCAGGGTCGCTCAACAACTCAGCCAACTCGGGATTTCCGATCGTGGCCAGCAGACGGTCGGCGTAGGGAGGGGGCGTCGCAATTTGCACCCAGGCGTCGGCCGCAGGGTAGATGCCGGTCGGCAGCAGGCCTTGGGCGCCAGCAGGGTCGCGTTCGACAATCCGACCGTTGTAGATGTGTTGTTGGAGGAATACGAGGCGACGGTCGATCGACCCGGCCTGGGTCTCGAAATTGGCGATGTCGATGTGGACCCCGAGGCCACTCTGCTCAGCGACGAGCAGCGCCGCCATGGTCGCCGCCGCAGCCATGGCTCCACACTGGTAGCTGACGACATGACCGGCGAGCTTCAACGGCTCGCGTTCAGCAACGCCAGTGGCATGCATCGGGCCACCCATGGCGTAGTGCACGATCTCGGAGCCCCTGTACCCCTTCTCGACATAGGGCCCGTACTGACCGAAAGGTGTGATGCTGGTGACCACCAGCCCCGGATTCTCGGCCCGCAACGTAGCAGCGTCGAGGCCCACGGCCGCGGCGCCAGGGACGAACGACTCGAGCACGATGTCGGCGCCTGCTGCCAGACGAATGGCCAGGGCACGGCCGTCGGGCTCTGCGAGGTCAGCCACGACTGAGCGCTTTCCTGCGTTCAGGTGCAGATGCAACGCGCCCTGCTCGGCGATTTCCTCGCCCGGGTCATCGCCTGGAAACGGCCCCCAGCGGCGTACCACGTCGCCACCTGGTGGCTCGACCTTCACGACATCCGCGCCCAAGACCGCCATCAAGCGCCCTGTATAGGCGCCGGCAACACCATCGGTCAGCTCCACGACGCGCACGCCGCCGAGAGGCTGCGTCGGCTCATTCTCTGCCATCAGACGACAGTAATCCCCATCATCCGCATCAGCCCCAACAGGGGTGACCAATCAAGAACGGCAGGCCGCGGCAGCGATCCGAGTCGGATCCAGCCCCGGCGCAGATAGGGAGACATGGCCAGGGGACGGGCCCATCTGCAACGATGGGCTGATGGAGCTCGACCAGTACCAGAACAACTTCTCCACCGCCGAAGTCACCCGAGACAATGCTGGGGTGTTGACCGTGCGTATGCACTCGTGGGACGGGCCGCTGATGTGGGGTGGCCCACCGCACGAGGAGTTGCCCGAACTGTTCATGGCCATCGCATCGGACCGGGAGAACCGGGTTGTTGTGCTGACGGGAACCGGTGACGCGTTCATCGGCCTGTCTGACGGTCCCAACCCGTTGGCCGAAGGGCGAGGCAACGCCACCCTGTGGGACCGACTCATCTGGGAGGGCAACCGCCTCGTCGACCAGATGCTCGCCATCGAGGTACCGATGATCGCCGCTGTCAACGGACCGGTCAGCGTGCACTCCGAGCTGGCCGTACTGTGCGACGTCGTGCTGGCCGCCGACCACGCCTACTTCCAGGACGCCCCCCACTTCACTGGGGGGCTCGTCCCCGGCGACAGTATGCAGATCGTGTGGCCCCTACTGCTCGGACCGAATCGGGGCCGCTACTTCCTGCTGACCGGCCAGCAGATCCCGGCGGCCGAGGCTCTGGAGTTGGGCATCGTTGGTGAAGTCCTGCCAGCCGATCAGGTACTGGCCCGAGCCCACGAGATCGCCGCCGACCTAGCCCGCCTCAACCCGGTTCTGCTCCGCAACACCCGTCACGCCCTGGTCCGACCCCTGCGGCGAGCCGTGGCCGACGACCTCCACACCGGCCTAGCCCTGGAGGCCATCGCCGCGATGTCGGGACGGGAGTGGAACCGGGATCGGGCCCCTGACAAGGGCTGAGGTGGAGCCGCAATCAGGTGGGCGCCGTCCTTCGGGGTGACGTCTCGGGACCGGCCTGGGCTAGGCAGTAGCGGGCCAGTTGTTCATGGGTTGCGAACCACACACCGTCATGGCCTCGGATGTAGTCCACGAGGCCTTCGAGCACTGTGATCCTCGATCGATGACCGATGATGTGGGGGTGCATCGTCAAGATGAAGGTTCCCTTTTCACGGTAGGCACCGTCGAACTCCGCCTTGAAGATCTCGAGCACCGACGAAGGTGGCGTGTGGGGACGTAGAGCCGAGGATCGGTTCATGTTGAAGTACACATAGTCGTCCCGGATCCACTCCACCGGCAGCTCGACAATCCCCGTTGGCTCGCCGTTCTCCATGAGCTCATACGGATCGTCGTCGGCCATCAACGACGAGTCGTAGATCAGCCCCATCTCGCGAGTGATCGACAATGTGTATGGACTGAAATCCCACGATGGTGTTCGGATCCCAACCGGACGTCGCCCGCAGGCCTGTTCGAGCACGTCAGCTGCCCTCATTTGCAGGTCACGCTCGGTGGTACGAGGGAGCTTGCTGTTCAACTCGTGGATCCAGCCATGGATCCCGATCTCATGCCCCTCACCTGCGAGGGCCCGGGGCTCGTCCGGGTGGAGCTGAGCCACAACGGCCGGCATGAAGAAGCTGGCCTTGATGTCGTGGCGTTCGAGCAAGGCCCGTATCCGGGGCACCGCTACCCGGGCCCCGTACTCACCCTGTGAGAGGCTCCCCGGAGATGTGTTGCCCTGGATCAGCGGCGTCGACTCATGATCACAGTCGAACGAGAGCGCCACCGCCACTCGGGCCCCGTCGGGCCACTCGGTCGGCTTCAGAGACCGACCGGCGCGGACATGCTCCACTGTCGCCCGCCACTGGGCTTCGGGCCACTCCCACGGCTCCTTTACAGATTCGGCCATTGCCACACCCTCGCTACTCGTCTCCCACCCAAGTCATAGTCGCGCAACGTTGGGGTCTCCGCTCCCGAGAAGCGGGAACGATTTCGAGCGGGGTAGGCCACTCGGGTCCGAAGGCCGTAGGGTCGCGCCAAAGAGGAGTGTTCATGCCGCCTGATTTCCTGACCACGAACAAGAAGGCCATCGCCGAGTTCCGGGCCAACGAAGGAAGGTGCGGCCCTCCGTTCGAGGACTATCCGATCATTCTCGTGACCATGACGGGGGCCAAGACCGGTCGCACCCTCTGCTCACCGCTTGCCTACTCCACCGACGGCGGCGATCTCGTTGTGATCGCATCGATGGCCGGCGCCAAGAACAACCCGAACTGGTATCACAACCTCAAGGCCCATCCCGAGGTCACCATCGAGATCGGAACCGAAGAGTACGGGGCCACCGCCATGCTGATCGACGGCGAAGAGCGTGATCGGCTGTACGCCACACAAGCCGAGCAGATGCCAATCTTCGACACGTACGCCCAGAAGGCTGAGCCTCGGATCATCCCGGTCTTTCGAATCGTGCGCAAGAGCACCTAGCCACCACCGCAACCTGGGACGCGGACCAGACCACCTCGGGTCCAAGAATCGAGGACTCCTGCGTTGTCCGCAACATCAGTGCTCCCTACACAATCGACACGACGAACATCCCGTCGGCCGACTGCTCGACTTCGACCGTGTACGACGCTCCGGGTTCGAGACCAGTGATCAAGTGGCGGATGACCTTGTCGGAAACCTCGTACCGCAGAGAACCGGGCGCTTGCGAAGCATCGACCGGGAACAGGACTAGGTGACCGGCGATGGTCGCTCCCTCGAACGATCCGTCATCAGTTCGTGTCAGCTCGACATCT
>JAAETV010000532.1 GCA_024227975.1 Actinomycetes bacterium | reverse complement strand
GGAAGCCAACACGAACGAGGTGTCGGCTGGGCCACCGGCCAGGTTGCCGGCCACGGCCCCAGCTTCGGTAGCAACCAGGAGGCCGGCCGCCAGATCCCATCGGTTGAGACCTCGCTCGTAGTAGGCGTCGACCTGGCCCGTGGCCACCGCACACAGGTCGAGGGCGGCCGATCCGAAGCGACGGATGTCGCGAATCCGAGGCAGGACCTCAACGAGGACCTGAGCCTGGTTGCGGCGCCGCTCGGCCCGGTAGCTGAACCCGGTGGCGACCAGGGCCGTCTCCAACTCGTCCTTGGTCGAACAACTGAGTGGATCCCCATTGCGGGTCGCCCCCGATCCCTTGATGGCGCGGAAGAGGAGTTGATTGGCGGGGTCGAACACCACCCCCGCCACCGTCACCCGGGGCCCGCTCTCGGTGGCCGCTGGGTTCGGGATCGAGGCCGCGATCGATACTGACCAGGCCGGTATGTCGTAGACATAGTTCGTCGTTCCGTCGATCGGGTCGATGTGCCATACCACGCCGGTCGCTCCGGAACGACTCGATCCTTCTTCACCTTCGATGCCATCGTCAGGCCGGGCTCGGTCGAGGCCGGCCACGATCAGCTCCTCGGCTGCGGTATCAGCGGTGGTGACCAGATCGGTGACGCTGGACTTCGTCGATGTCGAGCGGCGGGCCGAGGTCGCCAGCTCCAGGGCTCGGGCTCCGGCCTCGCCGGCCAATTGGGTGGCCAGGTCGGCCAGGGCGACCCAATCGAGATCACTCATCTCAGGACTCCGACTCGATGGGATGGCCCTCGGACTGGTGCTCGGCGATCGTGCGCTCGTCTTCGGGGTGTTGGGCCACCTCCCACTCGTTCATGGCTCGCAGCGCCAAGGCGGCGACCACACCGACCCCAACCGCCCCCAAGGCAGCCCCGACCACTGCCCCCAGGGCGGCAATTACCGACGATTCGGCCATCAGGTCGGTAGTCCCGTAGCCGATCAGGGCGCCGAGCAGGCCACCAATCAGGATCGAGGTGAAGGCCAAGAATCGAGCGCCGACGGGAGGGGTGGGATTGGCAGCGGTCGGTGCCCGCAGATCTTGGAAGGGGAGTGGTGACCTGTCTTGGCCACCCATTGCCTCGAGTTCACCCTTCGCAACCGTCTGGGTCGTGTCATCAGGATGACGGTCCGTGACGTTATCGGCAATGTCGGTGCTGGCCGGATCGTCGGCTGGGTGGTCTTCGGAGTTCGTCATTGTCTGCTTCCTGCCCAGATGACCGGTGGTGGCGCCATCAGCCTATGGTCTGGACCCGGGAACCTTGGGCTCCAGCCGAGCTGCCAGGGTTCAGATGAGCAACAATGATGACTATGTCGGCTGAGGCCCATCGTTACGTCCCCCCGAAGGGTGAAGACGGACTGCGTCATTGGCAGGTAGCTGGTGGTGTGATCATGAACGGGTCGTCGGTGTTGCTGGTCAAGAACCTGCGGCCCGGAGGTGGCGTGGACTGGTCGACCCCGGGCGGGGTCATCGATCCTGGCGAGTCACCGATCGAAGGCCTGACCCGGGAGGTCGAGGAGGAAACGGGGGTCAGGGTGAGCACCTGGAACGGGCCCCTCTACCGGGTCGAGGTTCACGCCCCCGAAGCCGGTTTCTTCCTCGAGGTCGAGGCCCACCTGGCCTTGGCCTCCGAAGGCGAGATCATTGTCGATGATCCCGATGGGATCGTCGTCGAGGCCACCTATGTCGAGCGGGTGGCCGCCGCCTCCTATCTCGGAGACAACCACCCCTGGGTCGTCGAACCCCTCTTGGCCCATCTCATCGACGGGGTTCAGGACGGCCGCCTCTTCCGTTATCGGATGACGGGAGCCAGGGGACAGAAGCGCCGAGTCGAACGCCTATGAGATCCATCCTCCACGTCGACATGGACGCCTTCTTCGTCTCGGTCGAGGTGCGGGAACGGCCTGAGCTGAAGGGAAAGCCCGTCGTAGTCGGCGGGACGGGAGCCCGGGGGGTGGTTGCCGCCGCCTCCTATGAGGCCCGGGTCTACGGGATCCGCTCAGCCATGCCGACGGCCATGGCCCGTCAGTTGTGCCCGAGGGCCATCTTCATGGGCGGCAACCATCAACTCTATGGTGAGGCCAGCGGTCGGATCATGGCCCTCTTTCATGATACGACCCCCCTCGTCGAGCCTCTCTCGCTCGACGAGGCCTTCCTAGATGTCTCGGGGGCCAGCCGAGCCTTGGGCTCGGCGGTCGACATTGCCTGGAAGCTCCGCCGAGCCGTCCACGACAACGAGGGACTCACGTGCTCGGTTGGTGTTGCCAGCTCCAAGCTGGTAGCCAAGCTGGCCTCAGAAGAGGCCAAGCCCCAGATCGACAAACGCCAGGTGCGGCCTGGGGCCGGGGTCTACGTCGTCGAGCACCATCAGGTCGACGACTTCCTTCGGCCCCTTCCCATTCGAGCTCTGTGGGGGGTCGGTCCCAAAACGGCTGAGAGACTTGGGCGTTTGGGGATCAGCACCGTTGGTGAGCTGGCCGACCTCCCTCTCCCTGTCCTGGTTTCGGCCGTCGGTGATGCAAACGGGCACCATCTCCATGAGGTCGCGAATGGTCGCGACGAGCGCCCCGTCGATGTCGATCGTCAGACCAAGTCGATCAGCCATGAGGAGACCTTCAGTCGCGACATCGAGGATCGGGACCTTCTGCGACGGGAACTGGTCAGGATGGGAGACTCGGTTGCCGCCCGTTTGCGAGCTGCGGGCCTCAGGGGGCGAACGGTCACCTTGAAGCTGCGCTACCCGAGCTTCAAGACCGTGACCAGATCCACCACTCTCGATCGGCCAACCGACTCCGCCAAGACGCTCGTTGATATCGCTACCGAGCTCCTCGACGCCGTTACAGTCGACCCGGGAATACGCCTCCTCGGCTTGGGGGCTACCTCGTTGACCGCTGAGGTGGCCGATCAACTGAGCTTCGACGACTTGGCCGGGGTGGCGCCGCATGAGCCGACAACCGAGGAGTGGAACGCCGCTGACGACGCCGTCGACGAGATTCGTAGGCGCTTTGGGCGCACCTCGATCGGACCTGCCACCCTGCTCGACAGCGCGGGGTTGGGGGCGAAGATCCCAGGTCAAGGGCAGTGGGGCCCCGATGATGAAGCCAGTCCAACCTGACGGTCGTTTTGCCGCTACGGTGATGTCTGCTCTCGGGCTGAGCGCTCCGTCAGAGGCCAAGGGACCTACCAATTGGGTGGAATCTCTTGCTTAGCGCGTTGTCCGGACGATATTGATGCGCGAGACTATGTAAGAGCACCGGCTGAAGGACACCCGAATGCCACTATCAGAAGACGAGCAGCGGATTCTCGCAGAGATAGAAAAGAATCTCCACGAGAGTGATCCGCGTTTGGCCAAGGAGGTTGGGGAGACAACTGTCTACCGCCACGCCTTGGGCTCGTTGAAATGGTCGGTTCTGGGCTTCATCATCGGTGTCGCGGTCATGGTGGCCACCCTCCAGGTTCACTACTTGTTCGCCTTCTGCGGCTTCCTGCTCATGCTGTTGAGTGCTCTTGGGTTCGAGCGGAACCTGCGGATGATGGGTCGGGCTGGAATCAACCAGGTGTCGAATGCGTTCCGGGCCGCCAACCCCAGCGCTGGCCGTCAGAGCGACTCCTCCGGAGAAGCTGGCGAGTAGCCTTCTCGGCCCCCGAGATCGGGATCCACCCTCCCGCCGCACTTGGTGTCCTGTCAGACTGATCATGTTGCGGATCAACCTGACAGGACACTAGACAAGCTGGCGGGGCCGGGAGCCGTTGCTGCTGGTTGCGGACTCGGATGGTTCCAGCTTGGCCAAGGAGCTCGTCATCGTGATCCGGGCCGACGGCTTGAGGACCCGACGAGGGTCGATCAACCGCTTCCAGCGGTTGTAGACCGGGACCCGAGTCTTGACCGAGGTCTCGATCTCGGTGGCCAACGTCGTGGCTTGGCGACCGTCGCCTGTCCCTAGGCCGCCCGGGTGGTAGCGAGCTACTGTTGCTTTCTCGGCCAGTTCAATCATGGGCTGGCGGGGGACTCGCATGTCGGCGGCCAAGCGCCTGGCGTATTCTCGCCTTGTTTCCGACGGTCGACGGTTCAGACCGAAGCCAAGTTCGAGCGTTTCGGCTACCTCGGCCCACGCTGTCTCTACCTCATCGGCTGTACTGGCGATCTTCTGGCGGCGCCGGTAACGGCGGTACCAGTGCCACCCCGGTACTCCACCGAGGTAGGCACCAGCGACGACCAGCACAGCCAGGATCTTCAGCACTGTCCCCATTGACATCCCACCATCGGCTGGGGTGGTGGATACGCCCGATCCTTCAGCCAGGTCCATCTCGGGGATCTGGGCCCCGTCATTGACTCCCTCGGCTGGAACCTGAGGGGCCGTCGTAGTGGTGACCGGCCCGTCGGGGTTGTCCGGCTGAACCAGTGAGTCCTGAGCTGCTGCCACCTGGGTGTACTCGACCGCGCTCGGTGCTCCTCGTCCCGGTGTCGGCTCAAACGCCACCCAGCCCAGCCCTTCGAACCAGACCTCGGGCCAGGCGTGGGTCTGGCGGCCAGTTATTCGATAGATGGTTCGGCCATCTTCGGCCTGGCCGATGGGGTCACCCCAGGTGAACCCGATGGCGACCCGGGCCGGGATCTGGAGGGTCCGAGCCATGAGGGTGAATGTGCCGGCGAACTGCTGGCAGAATCCGGTCCGCTCCTCGAGGAATTGCTCGACCGGATCGCCAATCCTCGGGCCCAGGTTCACGCTGTAGCTGAAGCCGCGGAAGTGCTCCTGGAGAGCCAACATCTTGTCGTAGCTGGTCGTGGCGTCAGCGGTCAGCCGAAGGGCCTCGGTACGTACGATGGGCGGGATCTCGGGAAGGGGGAGGTATTGGTCGGCGATAGCACCAACAGGAACTGTGTCGGGGGCCGATTGTAGTTCGGTCGAGGTGAAGCGGGGGACCGATGACTCGAGGCTGTAGTCGACCCCGTCGCTGCTCGCCACGTCATTGGCCACGGTGAGTGAGCCGCTGCCGGCATTCCAGGTCACGGCGGCGGTAGCCGACATGATCTCGGTCGGGGCGAAGGCGGCTGGAAGCCATATGGTGTCGAGGGCATCGATCGAATAGTCCTGGAGGATGGTGTCCCGTTGCCCGCCCAGGGTGTCCTGGTCCGGCAGCTTTCCATCTTCGGGAGAGAAACTGCCGGCGACCTTCCAGATGTTGTCCTCGTAGGTATCCAGCCCGGCCAGCCGCCAGTAGGAGGGCTGTTCGGACGTGACGGTGAAGAGCTGGGTGCTCGTCTGATCGACCAGGCGAGCCTCGATGTTCACGAATGGGCTGACAACGACTCGGGTTGGATCACCCGTGTCACGAAACGAAACCATCTCCTGGGCGGCCGCCCCCGGGAGGCGGGGCCCGGTGATGACACCAACCAGCAGAGCGATGACGGCCAGGACCGCGGCGGCCTGGGCGACCCCCAACGAACCCCGGCGGCGGTCATTGGCCAGCCAGGTGTTGCTCTCCGCCAGGTTGACCGAGCGTTGGGTCACGGCCCAGAACGAGACTGCAACTGCGAACACGACAGTCGCCACGATCCTGTTGTTTCCCGCTCCCAACACGGCGGAGAAGATGAACAGCAAGCCGGCTGGCAGGACTGGCTCGAAGGCGAGGCGAAGACGCAGCGCCCCCCAATCGGTCAGGAAGGCCATGATCCAAGCGCCGACCATGGCCGAGGCCACGAAGGCATCGAGAGCCGGCACGGGGGTCTTCAACTCCTGGAAGTTGAGCACGAGCTCATCGATCAGGATATTGAATTCGACTCGGGTGGCCTCAGTCGGGATGAGGCCGAAAGTCGCCGTCCCGGGGGCGAAGCGGTTGATCAGGAGGGCTAGCAGGAACAGGCCCGACAGGGGAGTGGCCAGCGTCAACGGGACACGCACCCGTCTCAGCAACACGGCGACCGCGGTTGAGAGGAGTGACGCCCCGATCAGGGGGGTGACGGCATTGGTGGCATCGAACACCCGAATGAAGCCGTATGCAGCTGATGGTACGAGCAGGGCGGAGGCGATCTCGATGGCGATCGATGGCGAGGACTCCGGCTTCATGGTGCTCTGACCGTTGCCGTCGTGCCCGATGACATCGCTCGCTGCCAGCCCACCGCCAGATCAGCGATCCCGTCATGGGCCGTTACCCAGCCCGGTGGATCGTCCAGGGTATGGCAGGTGATGACGATGACCAATCCGAAGGTGCGTCTGGCCCTGGCTACTGCCGTATCGAGGTGTTTGGCCAACTGCCCAGTCACGACCACCAGGGTTCCGCCCCGTCCTACCCGGGTCTGCTCCTCCAGGCAGCCGACGATCGATGCTGATTCGGTGCTGTCGATGAGGGCCAGCTGTTCATCAACGGCGTCGAGATCGGATCGGCTCCTGATCTCAGTGTCCGACGAAGCCGTGGCCGAGGTCAAGAAACGGAGGGCATCACCGCCCCGGAATGCGCTATGGAGGGCGCTGAGCGCGGCTGAGACCGCTCGCTCGAAGCCGGCATCGTCGTAGTTCTCGCGCCGACGGTCGAGGATCACGGTCACTCGACCGGTCTTGGGGCGCTCCTCCTGGCGGACGACGAGCTCGTCGCTTCGGGCTGTTGCTCGCCAATTCACTCGCTTCAGCTCGTCGCCGACCACATAGGGACGGAGGGCAAAGAACTCATCGCCAGAATTGGCCAGCGTTCGCCGAGGCTGTTGTTCAGCCGTGGGATCGTGGCCGGCGATGGCGAGGAGGGGCTTCAGCTCTATCAGCTTCGGATGCACCATCAGATTGGTGACCTCAGCTGCTCGCAACCGGGCCTGGGTCAGGCCCAGAGGGTCGCCCAGGGTCAGATCGAGGGGGCCAACCTTGATCACGCCGCGTCGATGGGTTGGCAGACGGTAGGCAATCCTGGCTTCGCCTCCGGAGCGGATTGGGGCCAGCATGAGGGCCGCTCCTCTTGCATCCTGGACACTGTCGTGGGCCGAGATGACGGGGGTTCCCCTCCGTCCGCGATTGTGGAGCACGAGATCGACCCGGGCCGGTGAGCCTGCCCTCAGCCGAGCAGGGGTTGCTGATCGACCGACCCCGAGGTCGAGGCGGACCGTTGAGGTATAGATGGCGGCCAATATCAGGGCGGCAGCACCCATGGCGGCCAATACGAACAGTTCGAGCAGTCCAAGTACCCGGCCGGCGATGACGCAGGCAATGGTGGTGATAATGAGTCCGAGCCCGGCACGAGTTGGGCGCATCACATCCGATCGTAGGGCACCGGCACGGCCCGTAGTACGTCGGCCACCACCGCATCGGTTGCCGTCCCTTGGAGGACGGCCTCTGGTCGCAGGATCATTCGGTGGGCGACCACATTGGAGGCGACGGCCTTGATGTCGTCGTCGGTGACATAGGTCCGAGCCTGGGAAGCGGCCCGAGCCCTGGCTACTCGTTGGAGGCTCAGTGTCGCCCGAGGCGACATGCCAAGGGCAACCGCAGGGTGGCGTCGGGTGGCATCGGCCAGGTCGATCAGGTACGTGCGGAGCTCGTGGGCGATGTGGACCGCCGTCACCATCTGATTCATGGCGATGATGTCGTTGAGGTTGGCAACGGGTTGGAGGCGGTCGACAAGGCCATCGGTCTCGTGAGTCTCCAAGATCTGGAGCTCGTCGGCCCGGGCCGGGTAGCCAACCGAGATCTTCATCAGGAATCGGTCGAGTTGGCTTTCGGGCAGGGGATACGTGCCCTCTTGCTCAATGGGGTTCTGGGTGGCCAGAACCATGAACGGATGGGGGAGGGGCCGGGTCGTGCCATCGACCGTGACCTGGGTCTCGGCCATGGCCTCGAGGAGGGCCGACTGGGTCTTGGGTGAGGCCCGGTTGATCTCGTCGGCCAGTACCAGCTCGGTGAAGATGGGGCCTGGTCTGAACTCGAAAGTCGAGCTGTTCCGGTTCCAGACACTCACCCCGGTCACGTCGGCTGGAAGTAGATCGGGGGTGAACTGGATGCGGCCAAGATGGGCCCCGATGGAGGCACTCAGGGCCTTGGCCAGTGTCGTCTTGCCCACTCCTGGCACGTCCTCGACCAGGAGATGGCCTCCGGCCAACAGGCACAGCAAGGCCTGCTCAACGACATGTTGTTTGCCTCGAACCACCAATTGCATATTGTCGCGAATGGCGTTGAAAGCGGATGAAAGCTGATATGCCCGGGTCTCATCAAACGTTTGGGCGTCAGTTGTGCTCACGCATCCTCCATGACCGTGCGTTCAAGGCGCAGGTTATCGCCCGTAGAGCGGATAAGGGAGTCGGCACCGCCGCGCTACGGTTCGGATGAGCCATGAATGTTGAACCCCTAGTTTCCCTTGAACGTTCCCCTGGAAGCGAAACCGAGTCCAGGGGTGACAAGCAGTGCCTGGCCATAGACATCGGCGGGACCAAGTTGGCGGTCGGGGTTGTGAGTGAGAGGGGTCAACTGCTCGACCGATTGTCGATCCCAACGGTGAACCAGCCGCTGGGTGATGAGCAAGGACAGCTGGCGGCCGAGGATCTGTTCGAATCACTGATGACGTTGGTCCGCCATTACAGGCCGTTTGACCAGTATCTGGCCTGTGGGGTCGGATCCGGTGGTCCCATGACTGCCGGTGGTGTCTTGATCTCGCCCTTGAACATCCCCGCATGGCGCTCCTTTCCTCTGGCCAACCGACTCCAGGCAGAGACCAAGCTTGCCACTTTTGTCGACAATGACGCCAAGGCGCTTGCTCTCGGCGAAGGGTGGGTCGGAGCAGCCAAGGGCAAGCGGAACTACCTGGCCATGGTCGTCTCGACCGGGGTCGGTGGTGGCATCGTCTTGGACGGGCGGCTTCTCGACGGCCAGTCAGGCAATGCCGGCCATGTCGGACACATGGTTGTTTCGGTACCCGGGCTCCAACTCCCGAATCATGTCAGGGGGGTGCTCGAAGCCGAAGCATCGGGAACTGCCATTGCCCACCACACCGGCCGGCCACCAGCAGAGGCTTCCCACCAGCAGAAGATCGAGGTCGGCACCCTGGTGGGCCGAGCGACCGGGTCGGTGGCGAACCTGCTCGATCTACCTCTCATCGTGGTTGCCGGTTCTGTCGCCCTCGGATTCGGCGAGGTGTTCTTTCGTGCGGCGCAGGCCGAGATCGACCGGATCTGCCAACTCGACTTCAGCCGTGAGACCATCATCGTGGCAGCCGGATGTGGCGACGCTGGCCCCCTGATCGGGGCTGGCGCCGTAGGCTTTCGCAATCTTGGCTTTCAGCTTGGAGCCATCAGCCCGCTCGAGATAGTCGAAGAGACGTTCAGCGAGGGAAGCGGCGGTGCCATTCCAGCCAGGTGATGACATCGTCGACCTGGAGAGGGGCTGAACCATCACCGCCGTAGGCCGTCTCGATCCTGAATCGCATCCAAGCGCGGTCGGGGAGCGGCATAAACGGTCGACGGCGCCACCAGCTGGATGGGAGATGGGAGCGAGCGGCGGCGATGGTGGTTCCCCACAACCGGGGTCGCCTGATGACAGCTGACCCGAGTTGGACCAGATCGGCCCCGGCCGAGATCACGGCGCGGGGTGAGATCACCTGCTGGTCTCGTTCCAAGGGCCAGCGTCGGCCTTCGGTTCCTTGGGAAGTCCCAGCACCATTTCGCCGATGATGTTCTTCTGCACCTGTGATGTACCGGCGTAGATGGTTCCGGCCCTGGCGTTGAAGAAGGTACCGAGCCAGCTCCCCGATTCGTTGGGGGCGCCGGTGGAGTCGGTCGAGAAGGCGTTGCTCGGGAGCTTGCCATCGATATGCATCCCATCGGCCCCGAGGATGTCGACCGCCAGCTCAGTGACGGCCTGATGGTATTCCGACCAGTAGAGCTTGAAAATCGAGGCGTCGGCCCCCGGTCGGGATCCAGCCAGAAACTGGGTCAGCGTTCGCATGCCGAGGAAGCGCATGATCTCGACCTTCGAATAGCACCACGCCAGGCGTTGGCGGATCTTGGGATCGTCGCTGCGGCCTCGCTCACGGGCCATCGCCAGCAAGCGGTCGAGCTCACCCCG
Source organism: Actinomycetes bacterium (assembly GCA_024227975.1). The sequence goes on along the minus strand of JAAETV010000532.1, from coordinate 42,478 downwards.
ATATGCCACTGGGGTGGTTGCCGCCGCCTCACCTCGCTCGAAGCCGAGAAGTGTCATGGCTACAGCCCAGCCTCCGTTTACCTCGCCGATGACGTTGTCGGCTGGAGTTCGAGCGTCAGTGAAGAAGACCTCGTTGAACTCCGACTCACCGGTGATCATCTTGATGGGGCGAACCTCGACACCGGGCTGGTCGACGGGGCAGAGCAGGAAGGTGATACCACGATGCTTGGCCGCCGTCGGATCGGTCCTGGTCAGTACGAAGATCCAGTTGGCCAGGTGGCCGGCCGAGGTCCAGATCTTCTGTCCGTTGATGATCCACTCATCACCATCGCGGACGGCTCGACACCCCAGGTTGGCCAGATCCGACCCGGCATTGGGCTCGGAGTAGCCCTGACACCAGATGTCTTCACCGGAGATGATCCGGGGGAGGAAGTGACGTTTCTGCTCCTCGGTGCCCCACTCGATGATGGTGTTGCCAACCATCTGGATACTGAAGGCATCGTTGCTGCCTCCGGTCGGGACCCCAGCTCGCTCGAACTCCTCTGCCAGGATGACTGACTCGAGGGCGCTGAGGCCAGCGCCTCCGTATTCCTGAGGCCAGGTCGTGGCCAGCAGCCGGTTGTCCCTGAGGGTGTCACGCCACTGGCTGGCGAAGGCGGCCGCTGCCTCCGCGTCGAGGGCTCCGATGCCGGTCCAGCCAGCGGGCAGATGCTCGGCCAAGAAGACCTGGGTCTTCTGTCGGAACTCATCAGCCTGGTCAGCGTATGTCGGTTGCATCGGCCCAACCTACTGGCTGCCAGCTGGCCCCCGATGCATCAGGGGTCCAGACTGCCACCAGGTCTCTATGTGTGCCCTCCGGGCACCTTGAGATCCTCGGGTCGGCAAGACTTGTCACAAGACATGAGTTGCGGGCCCCAAGGATCTAGGCCGCTGACTTCTCCAGGTATGGGGTCCAAGCGGCGGGTACCGTCCCGGCTGCCACCTTGACCCAGACATATTGGGTCGGGGCCTTTGGTTCCGTCTTCAGCTCGAGAGAGCAATCGGCCAGAAGCCGGTCACCTTTGTATGTGTTGCAGCGACGACAGCAGGCGACCACATTGTCCCATGAGTGCGGCCCGCCCTTGGACCGAGGGACCACATGGTCGATGCTCTCTGCCGATCGTCCGCAGTACTGGCACTTGCCCTGGTCGCGGGCGAATACGGCGCGGCGGCTGAGGGGGGCTGTCCGCTTGTAGGGCACCTTGACGTAGTACCGCAGGCGGATGACCGATGGCACGGCCAACGAAAGCCGAGCCGATTCGATGCGGTGGCCGGTGTCAGCGAGTACGTCGACCTTCTCGTCGAGGGCGAGGATGACGGCCCGGCGACCCGACACCACACCGATTGGCTCATAGGTTGCGTTCAGCACGAGCGCCCGGGACATGGCGTCAAGTTAGTACCTCTGGGCCTCGGGTGAGAGGTTCTTTGCCGGTCCTGGCCACCGGCTGGTCTCCGATCGGTACCTCAGCGGGGCCCTAGATTGACTGGGGGCAAGTGGTCGATGAAGGTCGAGGTGACGAGCTCGATCGCCGGAGGCTCGGCCAAGCTCAGCCCGGCCGCTATCTCATTGGGGATCAGCCCGAGTGATCCCAGCTGGTCGGGAGCCACCGCTCCTTCGAGGAGCTCCGGGTACCAGTTCCAGGTCACCACACATTGGAATCGGGCGGCCTGTGTCGTTCGACGCTGGGAGATCCCAACCACCTTGCGACCCTCCACCGTCACCTCCCCGGGACCGAGGGAAGCAAAGCAGATCAGCTTTCCGGCTGGTCCGCCCTGCAGTGGGCCCTGATACATCGAGACCGACAGGCCGGGGGTCAAGGTCTGGAGGCAGTTGACCCAAACCTCTCCCAGCCAGTGGAAGGCCTTGCCAACATCGTCCGACCACAGGGCTGACTCCGCGGGGATGACGACATCGATCCATGTGTCGAGTCCGGGCCTGACCACGACGATGCCACCCCCCGAGTGCCGCCGACACACATCGAAGCCCTCGGCCGCCGTTCGGTTGGCGTCGATGACCCCATCGGCCTGGGAGCGGCCGAGGACGAAGGCTGGCCGCACGACTTGGTTGAGCCAGAGTCCGTGTGTCGGGGGGTGGCTGATCTGACGGTCGTGGAGGGCCTGGGCTGACCCTCGCTCGATGCTGAGGAGCCACCCCGTAGACGTCATCGTTGGGGCCTGCGTCTGGCGTTCATCGGTCATCCTCCCACCCATAGCGGGAAATCGGTACCTTTTCGCCCCACTTCGCCCCACTAGGTCCCCCTATCGACTGAATCCAACATAAGTCCTGGTCAGAGGAGTTCTAGAAAGGGGTCTCGAACAAGTGTTCCCACTCTGAGTGGGATGATTCGCGCAGAATGGGACCAAATCCCTTGTGTGGTGGGGGGAAATGTCATATGGTGTCACGCAGTGGGAGGCAGTCCCACTGCGTGGGTGTTACGTAGGGCTCCCGCCGCATCGACCGTCCGGGTATTCGCTTCGGGCAATTGGCGGTCGATGTCGGGAGCTCTCGGACTCTGCGGTCAAACACGATTGGAGAAAGGGTGAAGCGGTGTTCGTCGGCCAGCACGAACATGCTCTCGACGACAAGGGTCGAGTCGTGCTGCCTTCGGCGTTCCGCGCCCATGTCGCCGAGCGGGGTTACGTCACCCAGCTCGATGGCTGCATCGGCTTGTGGAGTCCAGATGACTTCCGGGTCGTTGCTGAGAAGTGGAAAACCGAGTCGGAGGCCTCACGCATCTCGATGCGGGTCTTCCGAAAGCTCATGAACAGCGTCCGGGAGGTCAAGCTCGACTCAGCCGGCCGTATCACGTTGCCGAGAGAACTGCTCAACGATCTGGGGTTCGGATCCCAGGTGGTGGTGAGCGGGCTGTTCGATCGGGTTGAGATCTGGCCTGCCGAGGCCTACGCCGAGGAACAAGACACTGATGAGACCGCAGCTGAGCTGGCCGACGCAGTCGCCAGGCTTGGGCTGTAGGCCATGACGAACCCACTGAGAAACCGGATTTTGAGACCGAGAAAGGAGGATGGGCGAAGCCGATAGAGACGGAATCGTTCATCGATTGCCTCCCGGGATGCAGGGAAGGGGTGCTTCTGCCCCACAACTCCGCCCGCTACTCCTTCTGAGTACGTCCAGGAGAGAAATCCTGGCGTGCGCCGTAGCCCGGGAGGTTATCGATGGCCGATCCAGCCGACGTTGAGCCCGTCGAACGATGGTTGCCTCATACGACTCCAAGCCGTTCGTTCATCGACCGGTCATGGTCGATGAAGTCGTTGCCCTGGTAGCCGATCTGCCCGCTGGAGACTTCCTTGACGCCACGGTAGGCGGTGGCAACCATGCCTCTGCGGTGCTGATGGCAAGGGCCGACCTCAACCTGGTCGGTCTTGATCGTGACGCAATGGCTATTGCTGCCGCCACCAGTGCGCTCAGCGCCTTTGCTGGTCGGGTCCGGGTCCGCAAGACCCGCTTCGATCAGCTGGCGACCGTCCTCGACGAGCTTGGCATCGAGCGTCTCAGCGGCTTCTTGTTCGACCTCGGCGTCAGCTCCCCCCAGCTCGATGAGGCGGAGCGAGGCTTCAGCTTCCGAAACGACGGCCCACTCGACATGAGGATGGACACAGACAGCCCGATCAAGGCCGAAGACATCGTGAACGGCTACGACCACGGTCGCTTGGCCCGCCTCATCAGGGAGAACAGTGATGAGCGCTTCGCCCCTCGTATCGCCAAGGCCATCATCGCCGCCCGTCCCATCGAGGGGACCGCTCGCCTGGCCGAAGTCGTGGCCTCAGCGATCCCGGCTCGAGCTCGACGAGGGGTCGGCCATCCAGCCCGCCGGACCTTTCAGGCCATCCGTATCGAGGTCAACGACGAGTTGGGGGTCATCGAACCCGCCCTTCAAGCGGCCCTTGATGCTCTCGACGTCGGGGGGCGAGGGATGGTCCTGACCTATCACTCCGGTGAAGACCGAATCGTCAAGGACATCTTTCGTCGACGAACTCGATCGATCGATCCTCCCGGTCTGCCCGTTACTACCGCCGAGCCCGCCTTCCAGCTCGGTCGTCCCCAGGCCCGTCGGCCGGGACCGGCAGAACAAGCTGACAACCCCCGAGCATCGAGCGCCCGCCTTCGCACCATCGAACGGAGGGCGGCCTGATGCCTGCCCACAGTCCATCCAACCTCAATAGCAAGGAATGCCGATCATGACCGCCGCCGTGGCCCGTCGCAGCCAGAATGCTCCCGCTCATCGGAGGGTGAGGCCAGCTCGTCCTGAGCTACGAGTACTCGATCAGGCATCGATACGGCGGCGGGCCAGACGCCGCAATGCCACCCTGGCCATGTTCATCGTCGTCCTGAATGCCTTGTTCCTGGTGGCCTTCGTTCATGCTCGGCTGGTCGAGGGCCAGCAAGAACTGGACCAGATGCGCGACCGTATCGCCGAGTTGGAGACGGAGAAGGCTCGGATAGTTCGGGCGGTTGACGAAGCCTCCTCGCCCGCTGTTGTTGTGGAGCGGGCATCCCAGCTGGGCATGATCAGAGCCGAGGAGCCGGTCTACCTCTTGGCGGTCAGGGCCTACGGCGACGAATGAGCTCACGAGCACGGACGCAAGCAGCGAAGAGGCGGACAACTTTTCGGCGGACAACCAAACCCGACGATCCTCGCAACCGGCTCATCGCCCTGCTTGCCCTGTTCGTCATCATCGGGGCCGGATTCGTGGCCCTGCTCGTCGATCTCCAGACCGTGCGGTCGGAGGACTATCGCTCGATTGGTGAGGACCAGCGAACTCGAACCCGGCAGCTCACTGGTTATCGCGGTGCTGTTCTCGACCGCAATGGGTTCGTACTCGCCACCTCGGTGCCGAGCCACCGCCTGGTCGCCGATCCGACGCTGATTGCGGAGCCGGCGGAAACGGCGGCTCTGCTGGCCCCGATCCTCGACCAAGAGGAGGCGAGCCTGGCCACACAGCTGACGCCAGATACGGCTCGCGATCAGTTCAGTCTGCTGGCAACCGCTCTCGACGATGAGGTGGTGGCGAGGATCGAGGAGATGGAGCTGGCCGACGAGACCTCAGAGGCGTTGGTCGGTGTCTGGCTGAGGCCAGAAGAGAACCGCATCTATCCCGCCGGTGATCTGGCCGGAGCCATCGTGGGCCGAGTCGACCCTGACAGGCGAGGGATCTTCGGTGTCGAGGAGCAATTCGATGAGCTGATGACGGGTGTCCCCGGAGTGGAGCAGTTCGAAGGTGGTCGGTTCGGCAGCATCAGCGGTGGTGACCGTATGGTCGATCCCGCCATTGCCGGCTACAACGTGGCCCTGACCCTCGATCATCGGATCCAATACGTTACTGAGCAGGCCCTGATCGAGCACTGTGACGCGGCTTGGGCCAAAGGGGCAACCGCGGTCATGGCTGACCCCACCAGTGGCCACATCCTGGCCATGGCCTCAGTCTCTCGAAACGAGAAAGGCGGCTGCGAGGTCACCAACTACAATGGTGCTCTCGTTGACAGCTTCGAGCCGGGCTCGGTAGTGAAGCCGGTCGTGGTGGCGGCGGCCACCCAAGAGCTTGGCTATACCTCTGAATCCCTGGTCGATGTGCCAAGCCGGCTCTCGGTTGGGGGCAAGACGTTCATCGACCATCCGGAACATGCGGCCGCCCCGTATCCGATCTCCGAAATCCTGGCCAAGTCGATGAATGTCGGCACCATCCTGTTGTCCCAGCGACTAGCTCCGGAGACGATCTACGACTATATGACGGCGTTCGGGTTCGGGCAGGCCAGCGGGCTCGGCTTCGACGGGGAGTCCAGAGGAAAGCTGCGCTCGCCCGACCAGTGGTGGGGAGCAGACCACGGCTCGATCCCCATCGGGCAGGGGATGACGACCACTGCGGTCCAGCTGCTGTCGGTCTACAACGTGATTGCCAATGGAGGGAACTTCGTCGCCCCTGTCCTAGTCGAGTCGATCGAGACCTCAGACGGAACCGATCTCGAGGAGGGGGAGGAGGCGACTCCGATCCGGTCCGTTGTCAGTCCGACGACCACCCAGGAAGTGACCGACTCATTGGTTGCTGTGGTGAACCGCGGGACTGGGACCGCCGCCGCCGTCGACGGCTATCAGGTAGCGGGGAAGACGGGTACGGCCTGGAAGGTGTTCGATGATGGCTCAGGTCAGTCTGGCTATGGCTCGGACGGCAACCGCCGGTATGTGGTGAGCTTCGCTGGGTTCCTGCCGGCCGAGAACCCTGTTCTGTCGATGGTCGTCGTCGTCGACGAACCGAAGCGGGATACCACAGCCGCCGCCATTGCCGCTCCTTTGTTCAGCGAGATCGCCAGCTATGCCATGCGTATCCTGGCCGTCCCCACGGCCGACATGTTGTCGGCTGAGGGTGATCGGGTCCGAGCAGCGGCGGCCGGCAGCCGACTCACCCCGGCTGAACGGGATCGGCTGGGGCTCGAACTGGCCGCTGCCGTTGCCAGCCCCACGGCAGCCGATGTCGAGGCGAACCCATGAGCTGCTTGCTCGGCGAGGTAGGAAAGGTGATCGGGGTCACCCCCGATAGCGGAGTCCAAGCCGTGATCAGCGGAGCAACTCATGACTCGCGGGCGGTGAAACCGGGTTGGCTGTTCTGCTGTATTCCTGGGGCCAATGTCGATGGCCATCTCTACGCTGAGACCGCGGTCGGAGCCGGTGCAGCCGCCCTACTGTGTGAGCGGACGCTTGATCTCGATATCCCCCAACTGGTGGTAGCCGACGCTCGCGCCGCCATGGGCCCAGTCGCCAGCCGGATCGAAGGTGACCCCTCACACCATCTGCCCGTCATCGGGGTGACGGGGACCAACGGCAAGAGCTCGGTTGTTCAGATCCTGGCCGACATCTGGGCCAAAGCAGGCAGGCGGGCCGACGTCTACGGGACGATGACGGGCGCCAGGACCACTCCTGAGGCCCCCGATCTGCAGCGTCAGCTGCGGGCGAGCCTGTCCCGGGGGGCCGACGCCGTTGCCATGGAGGTCTCGTCTCACGCCCTCGATCTGTGCCGAGTGGCCGGGACTCGTTTCGCCGCCTCCGTGTTCACCAACCTCGGCCGTGACCATCTCGATTTCCACCACACCATGGACGACTACTTCGAGGCCAAGGCCGCATTGTTCACAGCCCAGTACGCCTCGGTTGGTGTGATCAACCTCGATGACCAGTACGGCATCCGCCTCGGCCTCCGGGTCCGGGACGATCCCGAGGTCGAGTTGCGAGGCTTTCGTCTCAGCGACGCCGAGAAGCTCGTGATCGACGGACCCAGATCTCACTTCTCTTGGCACGGTCGACCGGTGGTACTCCAATTGGCTGGGCGCCACAACGTCATGAACGCTCTGGCCGCGGCGACAACGGCCGAAGCCCTTGGCCTCGATGAGCAGGTAATCGTCGACGGACTATGCGCAACCGAGCCGGTCCGGGGGCGCTTCGAGATGATCGACATTGGGCAGCCCTTCAAGGTGGCAGTGGACTATGCTCACACCCCGGATGCCCTGGCTGCTGTACTCGGCGCCGCCCATCAGGTAACCGCTGGGCGGGTGATCGTGGTCTTTGGCTGTGGCGGCGATCGTGATCAGCTGAAGCGCGGTGAGATGGGGTCAGTGGCCCAGTCCGAGTCTGACGTGATGATCATCACATCAGACAACCCCCGGAGTGAGGACCCGTTGGCCATCATCGACGAGATCTTGAACGGCACCGATACCGGACCAGATACCAAGGTCATCGTCGAGGCCGACCGTCGTCGAGCCATTGCTGCCGGTCTCGCCAACGCCAGTGCCGGCGACCTCGTTCTGGTAGCCGGAAAGGGTCATGAAATGACCCAGACCATCGGTGACAGCGTCCAGCCTTTCGACGATCGTCAGGTGATCATCGAGGAACTGGGGGCCATGACGTGATTCGGTTGTTGCTGGCGGGTGCAATCGCCTTTGTCTTGTCAGCTCTCTTGACGAGGGTGCTCATCAAGGTCTTGACCACGAGCCGGATCGGTCAGCCAATCCGGGAGGACGGCCCTCAGGGCCACATGATCAAGGCTGGAACTCCTACGATGGGCGGTCTGGCCATCGTGGCTGCTGCCCTTGGTGCCTACGGGCTCAGTGATCTGATCAGCGATCTAGCAGGCGTCGGGTCAACGATTACCAATACCGGTTTGCTCGTCATGGCCGCAATCGGCTCCGCTGGCTTGGTCGGTTTCCTCGATGACTGGATCAAGGTCAGCCGTGAGCGCAACCTTGGCCTCAACGCCCGACTCAAGACCGCTGGGCTGCTGATGGTTGCCATCTTGTTCGCCGTGCTCATGGTGAGGTTGACAGGGGTGCACACCGAGCTCTCGTTCGCTCGCTACGGGGTTCCAGGTTGGGATCTCGGCTCGATCGGTTGGGTCATCTGGGCCGTGATTCTGATCTATGCCACCTCGAACGCCGTCAATCTGACTGATGGCCTCGATGGCCTGGCTGGCGGCTCCGGCATCTTCTCCTTTTCCGCCTACGCCGTCATTGGCTTCTGGATCTTCCGTCAGAACAGTGACCCCACCGTCCTAGTTGACATTTACGACATCCCCCACGCTCTAGATATTGGTGTCGTGGCTGTGGCCATGCTGGCGGCCTGTGCCGGGTTCTTGTGGTTCAATGCCGCACCGGCTGAGATCTTCATGGGTGATACCGGCTCTCTGGCCATCGGTACCGGGCTGGCTGCTCTGGCTCTGGTGACCAACACCCATCTCCTGCTCCCGGTCATCGGGGGAATCTATGTCCTGGAGACCGCATCAGTCATGGCCCAGGTTGCCTTCTTCAAGGTGACTCGGGGCCGGCGGCTGCTGCGTATGGCCCCCGTTCATCACCACTTCGAGTTGTTGGGGTGGGCGGAGACGAAGGTGATCATCCGGTTCTGGCTGGTAGCCGGTGGCCTGACCTTGGCCGGTCTGGCCCTGTTCTATGCCGACTGGGTGGCAACGGCGGATATTCGACGATGAGTGACTGGCGGGTCGTGAGGAGGAAGTGGTGTCCTGTCCCGCCATCTCGTATGGCAGTCCCATGACCATCGAGACCGATCTGTCGTCTCCCCTCGTCGTTGGTTTCGGCGTGGTGGGTCGTGCAGTCGGTCGCGCCCTGCTCCTACGGGGCCATCAGCCGGTGGTCATCGAGGATCGTCCCTCAGCGACTACTCGCCAGGCTGCAGTCGAGCTCGGCTTCGAATTGGTCGAGGGTCCAACCATTGACCAGGTCGCCGAGCTGATGGAGCGGGCCACGGTTCTCCTGCCCAGCCCCGGGGTTCCTGATCATCATCCAAGCTTCGCCCTCGCCGCTGTGGCCGGGGTACCGGTGCGTAGTGAGTTCGATCTGGCCCGGATGTGGGATGACCGTCCCCTGGTCGCCATCACTGGGACCAACGGCAAGACCACGGTCACCATGATGGTGACCGACGCCCTGGAGCGATCCGGTCGTCGGGCTGCCGCCGTCGGCAACACCGAAGTACCGCTCATCAGCGCCATCGATGACGAAGAGATCGAGATCTTCGTCGTCGAGGCATCGTCATTCCGGCTCGGTCACAGCGGCTCGTTTCGGCCCGACGTCGCCACCTGGCTGAATTTCGCCCCCGACCATCTCGACGCCCATGCCTCGCTCGAGAGCTACGAGCAGGCCAAGGCCATGATCTGGACCGACCTGGTCGACGACGGGACCGCCATCGCCAATGGCGACGACCCGGTGGTGGTCGGCCACCTTCCCGCTGGGCGCTGCTGCCAACGGTTCTCGGTCTCGGACCGGACAGCTGATTGGCATGTGGCCGACGGTTCCCTGGTCGGCCCCGAAGGTCTGCTGATGGATATCAGCGATCTGGCTCGGTCGCAGCCCCACGATATCGAGAACGCGCTGGCCATGGCGGCCACCGCTCGGGCAGCGGGTGCTTCACCGTCGGCCATCATCGATGTCCTGGGTTCATTCCAGGGCTTGCCCCACCGGCTCGAGCTGGTGGGGGAGTGGGACCAGGTGGCCTGGTACAACGACTCCAAGGCCACCGTGCCCCAGGCCACCGAAGCCGCTGTTGGTGGTTTCGCTTCGGTCGTGCTGATTGCTGGTGGCCGCAACAAGGGCTTGTCGCTCGATGGGCTGGGTCGTCTCGTCCCACCGGTACATCACGTCATCGCCATCGGTGATGCTGCCGATGAGGTCAGTGCCGTATTCGATGGTCTGGTGCCTGTCAGCAGCGCTGGATCCATGACCGGAGCTGTCGCCGCCGCTCGCTCGGCGGCCAAGCCGGGTGATGCCGTTCTGTTATCTCCGGGCTGTACCTCGTTTGACTGGTACACCAGCTATGTCGAGCGTGGACTGGATTTCTGCCACGTGGTCCGTGAGGAGGTCGCCGGCTCGTGACCTCCCCCGTTCGCAACCAACCCAATACCCGGTCCAAGCAGGCCTCACGCAAGCCATCGACCGCCCACAAGAAGTCGCCGGCCAAGAAGTCAACGGCTCAGAAGTCAACAACGGCGCGGAAGTCACCGGCCAAGAAGTCAACAACGGCTCGCAAGTCCACGGCTCGCAAGTCGCCGGCCAAGAACTCAACAACGGCCAAGAAGTCAACGGCTCGGAAGTCAACGGCCAAGAAGTCAACGGCTCGGAAGTCTTCGACGGCGCGGAAGTCAACGGCCAAGAAGTCAACGGCTCGGAAGTCGCCGGCCAAGAAGTCAACGGCTCGGAAGTCTTCGACGGCTCGCAAGTCAACGGCCAAGAAGTCAACGGCTCGGAAGTCGCCGGCCAAGAAGTCAACGGCTCGGAAGTCTTCGACGGCTCGCAAGTCAACGGCTCGGAAGTCGCCGGCCAAGAAGTCAACGGCTCGGAAGTCACCTGCGGCCCGCAAGCGGGTCACAAATCGTCGGGCGGCCGAGGCGCCGGCTGGATTCCGGGCCAATCGTCGGTCAGGTTCGAAAGGGGCCAAGCGGGCGAAGTCGAGATCGAGGCGGCGCTCATCCGCTCCCGTCACCGACGCTGGGGAGCGCAATGCCGCATTCTTGACCGCCACCGTTCTCGGATTGACCCTGTTCGGTCTGGTCATGGTGCTGTCGGCTTCGTCGGTGTCGAGCTTGCACGAATACGCCGAGTCACCCTTCTACCAGTTCAAGCGTCAGGCCATGTGGTCAGCCATTGGGGCTGTGGCTTTCGTCATTGCCACCGCCATCAACTATCGGATCCTTCGACGGTTGGCTACCCCTCTGCTGCTCCTCGCCTTCGGCCTCCTTGTGGCCCTGCTCATTCCTGGGGTTGGGTTGAACGTCAATGGATCGACTCGTTGGATTGGGATCGGGCCTGTAGTCATCCAGCCTTCGGAGATCACGAAACTGGTGTTCATCATCTTCATTGCTGATCTGTTGACCAGGAGGGAGCGGAGGATGGATGTTCCAGAGCTGACTGTGCGGCCAGTCATGCTGATCCTCGTTGCCTTGTCTGGCCTCATGCTCCTCCAACCCAAGCTGGGAACGCCGATCATCATGGGCTCGGTGACGTTCCTCGTGTTGTATGTGGCCGGCGCTCGGGTCAGGAACCTCCTGGCCTGGCTGGTCCCGGGGATCATGGGCGCCGCTATCGTCGCCGTCGCCAACGCCTATATGAGGGCCCGTCTCGTCGCCTTCCTCGATCCCAATGGAGATCCCGAAGGGATCGGGTTCCAGGCCATCCAAAGCCAGGTGGGTATTGCCTCTGGTGGGCTATTCGGCGTCGGGTTGGGGGCCGGTCGAGCCAAGTGGGGGTTCCTTCCCTTCCCCCATACTGACTTCATTTTCGCCATTGTGGCCGAGGAAATCGGCCTCATCGGGGCCAGTGCCCTCATCGGTGGGTTCCTGCTGATCGCCTGGTTCGGGTTCAGGGCAGCCATGTCAGCCCCTGACCGGTTCGGGGCACTGCTGGCGGCCGGGATCACGTCGTGGCTGCTGGTCCAGGCCTTCTTGAACATCGGGATGGTGTTGGGGGTGCTGCCGATCACGGGTGAGCCCCTGCCGTTTGTCTCTGCTGGTGGATCGAGCCTGGTCACTACGCTGGCGGCCGCCGGCTTGCTGACGAACGTGGCGCGGCGAGCCCGATCATGATGACCAGCCGGGAGGTCTGCCTGGTCCCGCGACGGGGCCGGGCCGAGGAGGGGAAGGTAGCTCGAGAATGAACGAGTCAGACACCACTACTACTAGCGACGACCCGTCCGGCCGGCGATGGCGGAGACGGTTTGTGATCACCGGCGGGGGCACAGCTGGTCACACCAATCCCGGCATCGCCGTTGCCGAAGCCCTGGTTCGAGCAGGGATATCAGCCGAGCAGGTCCACTTCGTCGGTGGTCAGCGCGGCAATGAGCGAACCCTGGTGCCCGAGGCTGGGTTCTCCATCGATCTGCTACCCGGCCGCGGGATCGAGCGGCGCATCAGTTTGGCCAGCATCGGGGCCGTGTTCTCTCTCATCGCTGGTGTCGTGAAGGGGTTCTGGCTGGTTCTCCGCCACCGCCCGATGGTGGTGCTGTGCCTGGGGGGCTATGCGGCCTTTGCCGTCTCCATGGCGGCCGTCATCCTCAGAGTGCCGCTGGTGGTCACCGAGCAGAACGCCAAGGCCAGTGCCGTCAACCGACTCATGGGCCGTTTTGCCAAAGTCTGTGCTCTGCCCTTCCCTGGCACTGACCTCCCCAAGGGAGTGGTGACGGGCAATCCGAGCCTTGCTGCCGTCGTCGAATCCGTGGCCAGTGGTGATGTCGGGCGGGCCCGTGATGACCTCGGGCTTCCCCGTGATCGGGTCGTCATCGGAGTCTTCTCTGGCTCATTGGGGGCAACGAGTGTCAATTCCGCTACCCGTGATCTGGCCGAGCGCTGGGCCGATCGGTCCGACCTCGCCATCCGTCATGTCATCGGACGGCGGGACTGGGACGAGTTCTCCACCCCACCGCCAGCGATCGCGGCCGGCGATCTGATCTACCAGGTCGTCGAATACGAGACCGAGATGCCCAAGCTCCTGGTTGCCGCCGATCTGGCCATCTCCCGAGCCGGGGCGTCGACCGTGGCCGAGCTGGCCATCGCCGGGGTGCCATCGGTCCTGGTGCCCCTGCCCATTGCCCCTCGTGGGGCCCAGCGGGCCAACGCTGAGGAGCTGGTGGCGGCAGGCGGGGCCATCGTCGTCGTCGATGATGAGCTCGACGCCGAGCGCCTCGTTGTCGAGTTGGGACCACTGGTGAACGATGGCGAGAGTCGCATGAAGATGGCCGACGCGGCCGCTGCGGTTGCTCGTCCCGATGCCGCTGACCATGTTGCCGAGCTGCTCTTGGAGGCGGCCAATCATCCCCTGGGGAGGAAGCAGTGATGTCAACTGGTGACGACAGTGGGACCGTCACCGTCGATCTGAACGCGCCGCGGTCGATCCACATCGTCGGGATCGGAGGCGCTGGTATGAGTGCCATCGCCGAGATTCTGGTCGGGACTGGCCACGAGGTTTCTGGCTCCGACCTCGGCCGTTCGGCCGCCCTTGATCGCCTGGTCGCTTCCGGGGTCGCGATCGCACTAGGCCATAGTGAGGCAAACGTCGGACCGGTCGATGTCGTAGCCCACTCGACCGCTATTCCGGTCGACAATCCTGAATTGGTGGTTGCCCGGGATCGCGGGATTCCAGTTCTTCGACGGGCTGACATCTTGACCGCTATCACCCGGGCCTGGAAGACGGTCTCGGTTGCCGGAACCCACGGCAAGACCACGACCTCAGCCATGCTCACAACGGCGCTGCGGGGGTCTGGATTCGATCCGGCCTTCATCGTTGGTGGTGACCTGCGCGATCTGGGTCGTGGAGCCGCCGTTGGGCAGGGGCCCCACCTGGTGGTCGAGGCCGATGAGAGCGACGGGACCTTCGTCGAGCTCGACAGCCACGCTGTAATCGTCACCAACGTCGAACCGGATCACCTCGAGCACTATGGGGGCTTCGAGGGCCTGGAAGAAGCCTTTGTACGCTTCGTCCGCCAGGCCGAGGGACCATGTGTTGTCTGTCTCGACGATCCTGGGTCGGCCAGCTTGGCCAAGCTCACATCTGCCATCACCTATGGCACATCGACCGATGCCGACTGGCGCATCATCGACCCCGCCCCAACACCACGTGGCATCACGGTGTCGATCGAAGGCCCCGAAGGGGCGGCCACGCTCAGGCTGGGTCAACCCGGTATGCACAACGCCAGGAACGCAACCGCAGCCCTGGTCATGGCGGTTGCTCTCGGGGCGGAGCTCGAACTGGCGGCCGATGCCCTTTCCAACTTTGGTGGAGTCGGGCGCCGATTCGAGGAACGGGGCTCGGCTGCCGGAGTCCGCCTGGTCGATGACTACGCCCATCTACCGACCGAGGTCGAGGCGGCGCTGGCCGCGGCCAGAAGCCTGAAACCAGGGCGCATTGTCGCTATCTTCCAGCCCCACCGCTATTCCCGCACCGAGCAGTTGTGGTCGACGTTCGCCGACTCGTTCACCGAGGCCGACGTGTTGTTGGTCACCGGGATCTACTCCTCCGGGGAGAAGCCGCGTGGGGGGATAACAGGTGAGCTGGTGGCGGGAGCGGTCAGCGAGGCTCATCCCGCGGCCGATGTCCGCTATGTCGAGACCCTCGACGAGGTGGTGGCTTCGCTCGGGATCGAGCTTCGAGCCGGTGATCTATGCCTGACCCTCGGGGCGGGTGATCTGACCACTATCCCCCCACAGGTGTTGGAAGAGTTGGAGACTCGCAGCCCATGAATGAGCTATCCGCCCGCCTTGACGCGGCCGCAGACTCCCTTGGCTCCCTGGCCAGGATCGGGGAGCCACTGGGCCCGCTGTGTACCTACAAGGTTGGCGGACAAGCAGCACTGTTCGTCGAAGCTGAATCTGTGGCCGATCTCGAAGCGGTTGTGGCCGTCGTGGCCCGGTACGAACTGCCGACCTTGGTCGTTGGCAAAGGTTCGAACATGCTCGTCGCCGACGCCGGCTTCCCCGGCGTGGCCCTCCATCTCGGTGATGGTTTCAGCGAGATCCATATCGAGATGTCGGCCGATCCGACGGTCGAGGCCACCGTGATCTTAGGCGCGGCCGGTCTCCTCCCAATAGCAGCCAGACGAACAGCAGCGGCGGGTCTCACTGGCTTCGAGTGGGCTGTCGGCGTGCCTGGTTCGGTCGGTGGTGCGGTCAGGATGAATGCAGGGGGCCACGGGTCTGATATGGCCGCCTCAGTGACCAAGGTCAGCGTTTTCGACCTGGCCGCCGGCGGGCCGACAGAATGGACCGTCAACGACTTGGAGCTGGGCTACCGCCGATCGGCGCTGGAGGCCCATCATGTCGTCCTCTTCGCCGAGCTCGCCCTGGAACGTGGTGATAGGGCTACATCCGAAGCGGAGATCAACGAGATCGTTCGCTGGCGCCGGGCCAATCAGCCGGGAGGCCAGAACGCAGGGAGCGTGTTCACCAATCCTGCCGGCGATTCGGCCGGGCGTCTCATCGACCGCGCTGGGCTCAAAGGTCTCAGGATCGGGACGGCCGAGGTATCACCGAAGCATGCCAACTTCATCCAAGCTGATCCCGATGGTTCAGCCGATGATGTCTACCGGCTGATCAGCACTGTCCGCCATCGGGTCGCCGATCGGTTCGGCATCGTCTTGCACTGCGAGAACCGCCTCATTGGTTTCGAGCCCCTCGAAACGCTCGTCACCGATGACATTCCCGGTCGGTCATGGATCCCAGGGGGTGAAGCCCAGTGACGGCGACACGATCTCGCCCCAGTCGTCGCGTCGACCCTCGCCTCCAGGCCCGCCGCCGTACGGTGGCCCGCCGTCAGGGCTTGCGTCGGCTGTGGATGGTGGCCGGACTGGCCGCAGTTGCTTCTCTGGCCGTCGGCGCCATTGCCTTGACCAATAGCTCATGGCTCGATGTGGAATCCGTCGAAGTCGTCGGGGCGGTGCGAGCGGATCCGCAGCATGTCGCTACGGCCTCGGCCGTCGATGTTGGTGACCCCCTGATCGATGTCGATCTCGATCGGGCCGTCGAGGGTGCTCTGAGCGTGCCCTGGGTAGCCGAGGCCAACGCCGATCGTGATTGGCGTGGTGTGGTGACCATCCGCATTGTCGAGCGGATTGGGGTGGCGGCTCTGCCGACCGGGCACCGTTTCGCCATCGTCGATCGGACCGGCTATCAGCTCGAAGTTGTCCCGGAGCGGCCGGATAACTTCCTCCCGATCGCTGGTGTCGAGGCCTCTGGGGTCCCGGGCCAGCCCCTGTCGCCAGAGGGCGAGAGTGTTATTGCCCTGGTTGACGCCCTGACCCCGGCGGTGGCCGCTGTCACCAGCCAGATCGTCGTCGACGATGGCCAACTGATGGTGGAGCTGACAACTGGCGGGCGGGCGACCTTCGGTGACCAGCGAGAGCTCGACGCCAAGCTCATTGCCCTGGAGACCATGCTCGCCAGGGTCGATCTCCAATGCCTGGACAACATCGATATACGGGTACCCGAGGCCCCAACCGCTAGCCGGATCGGCCTTGGAGCCCAGGATGAAGAACCATTTGCCGGAACAGGTGGCTGCTAATGTGGGCATCGAATCTGAGTCCGGCTCGACACAGCACGATTGGCAGCCGAGCCGGGCTGCCAACTGACGCCAGAGGACAACGGACCCTATGACCAACCAGAACTATGTGGCCGTCGTGAAGGTCGTCGGCGTCGGCGGTGGCGGCTGCAACGCAGTCAACCGCATGATCGACGCCGGCTTGCGGGGCGTGGAGTTCGTGGCCGTCAACACCGACGCCCAAGCCCTGCTCATGAGCGACGCCGAGACCAAGATCCACATCGGCCGGGAGCTGACCAGAGGACTGGGGGCCGGAAGTGATCCTGCCATTGGCCAGCAGGCAGCCGAGGCTCACCGTGACGAGATCAGCCAGGCCCTCGATGGGGCCGACATGGTCTTCATCACCGCCGGTGAAGGTGGCGGAACCGGTACCGGGGCCGCTCCGGTCATTGCCGAGGTGGCCAAGAGCCAAGGGGCCTTGACGATCGCTGTGATCACCCGCCCCTTCGGTTTCGAGGGCCGCCGCCGGGCTTCCCAGGCCGATGCCGGCATAACCAAGCTCAAAGAGAAGGTCGATACCCAGATCGTCATCCCGAACGACCGGTTGTTGTCGATCGCCGATGAGAAGACATCGATGGTCAATGCCTTCCGCATGGCCGACGAGATCCTCCTCCAGGGCGTTTCCGGCATCGCCGACCTGATCACCACCCCAGGCCTGATCAACACCGACTTCGCCGACGTTCGCATGATCATGCACGATGCCGGCAGCGCCCTGATGGGGATCGGTCGGGCGGCCGGTGAGGGTCGGGCCCTGGCCGCAGCCAGAGCCGCCATTGCCAGCCCCCTGCTCGAAGCCTCGATCGACGGGGCCCGCGGGATCCTGTTGACGATCGCCGGATCGAGTGAGCTGGGGCTGTTCGAGGTCAACGAGGCGGCTGAGATCATCCATGACGTGGCCCATGCCGATGCCAACATCATCTTTGGGACCGTCGTCGACGAGAATCTGTCGGAGGAGATCCGGGTCACCGTCATCGCTGCTGGTTTCGATCGCTACGAGGAAACCGGGCGTGAGAACGGCAGCAGTGACGAGGTCTTCGTCCCCCGCTCGACGCCGCCCCCGTACCCCCAATCTCGGCCTCGGACTCAGCCCGAGATCAGGCTCGATGATGACAAGATCGATCTGTTCGATCGTGACGAGGACGATCTCGACGATGAGTTCGATGTTCCCTCGTTCTTGAAGTAGGCGTCGACCGACCGTGTCCGACCATCGAACGGTGACGACCTCAGCCGGCGTCGTCAATATCGTGTTCACCGACCGTTCAGACGGAGATCTCCGTCCCCTGCCAGCGGCAGTGGGTGACGGCCACGTCGACCGCGACCACCCCCACCTGACTGAGGTGGCCGGGCGCCGCCAGGCCATAACCCCCGAACCGTGGACCTGGCTGCGTCAGATCCACGGGGGACGCACCGTCTTCGTCAGCCATCCTGGTGAGCTGGCTGGTGTGGCGGCCGACGCGGCGGTGACCGTCACTCCCGGCTGCCCCTTGTCGGTCACCACCGCCGACTGTGCCCCGGTCGTCCTCATCGCCGAGGGTGGGGTAGCCGTCATTCATGCCGGCTGGCGGGGACTGGTGGCCGACATCGTCGCCACCAGTGCATCCCAGCTGCGAGCCGTGGCCGGAGCTCCCGTCGCCGCCATCCTCGGCCCCTGCATCAACGCTGCTGCCTATGAGTTCGGGGCCGAGGCTCTGGCTCTGGCCGTGGCCGGTCTCGGCCCGACGGTGGAGGCCCGCACCGGGTGGGGAACCCCGGCCCTCGACGTCCCGGCTGCCGTCGCTGTCGCTTGTGAACGGGCCGGCTGGCCGCCACCGACGGATCCCGCCCCCTGTACCAGTGACCAACGTTGGTACAGCCATCGCACCAGAGCCGACGAGAGCCGCCAGGCAGCCGTTGCCTGGCTCGGCTGAGGGGAGGGGCTGGGACCATGGTGGCGGAGCCAGTAGAGCCCTTGACACCGCCCTCAGCAGAGGTGGTGCGGACACGGGCGGCCATGATCGGTGAACGGATCGAGGCTGCAGGAGGAAACCCGGACCAGGTCACCCTGGTAGCCGTGACCAAAGCCTTTCCCTTCTCCTACATCCAGGTCGGCATCGAGGCCGGCCTCGCCGATCTCGGCGAGAACTACGCCCAGGAGCTGGCAGCCAAGGCGGCCGAACTGACCGAGACGGCCCCCGATTTGGCCGCCGCCATCCGTTGGCATTTCATTGGTGGTCTCCAACGCAACAAGGTCAAGCTTCTGGCCGGAACCGTTGCCCTGTGGCACAGCGTCGACCGGGAGTCTCTGGTCGATGAGATCGCCAAGCGTTCACCGGGGGACCGGATCCTTGTCCAGGTCAATACCACTGCTGAGGATCAGAAATCGGGGTGTTCAGCCAATGATGCCGTCCGGCTCGTCGACCGTGGTCGCCAGCAGGGTCTCATCGTCGCCGGCCTCATGACGGTCGGGCCGACCTCAGCCGATACCGACCCCCGTCCTGGTTTCGCCGCCTTGCGGGATCTGGGTCAACTCTGCGAGGTCGACGAGCTCTCGATGGGCATGTCTGGCGATTTCGAGATTGCGATCCAGGAGGGGAGCACCATGGTTCGAATCGGCTCCGCCTTGTTCGGCTCTCGCCCGGTGAGGGAATGACTTGTATTCATCTCAGGAAGAACCACCGCCGAGGACCGGCGGCGTGAGAAACTACAATCGGGTCCAGCCGATGTAGCTACACCACTGTCGGCGGAATGACCTTGGTCTAGGAGTGACCTGATGTCGATGTTGCGTAGTGTGCTGACGTATATGGGGCTAGGCCCCGATGAAGACTACGACGACGGCTACCTCTACGACGTCGACGACTCGGGGGGCGACGACGAGGCCCGCCTCGAGGAGGACCATTCCGACGACTCATCCCAGGATCCGACGATCGACGTCCGTGACGACGAGGATCCTCACTCACAACGCCGTCGACCCGATTGGTTGGCCGCCCCGACCCAGGGCTCGACGCCGGGGGGGCGCCACCGCCCAACACGGGAGAGCCGTTCGCCCCGGCCTCGCTGGGACTCCTCGGACCGGGAGTCGGTTCGGCCCCTCCGTGCTGTTCCTCCGGCCGACTTCGATCCGGCCGACGACGGGATTACTGTGAGGTCCGTGCCACCCAACAGCACCGAGCCAGAGCGTGAGGACGGCCCCGACTCCTTTTCGGGAGGACCTCGCTACGTCAAGCCTCGCGCTTTGTCTCTCCAAACCTTCGGGGAGGCCAAGGTCCTGGCTGACGAGTTCAAGAACGGGGTGCCTGTCATCATGAACCTGCAAGGGGTCGAACGCGACCTGGCTCGTCGTCTCATCGACTTCGCCAGTGGGATCTGCTACGCCCTCGATGGGGGCATGGAGAAGATCGCCTCCCAGGTGTTCCTGCTAACACCCAGTTCGGTCGAGGTGTCCGCAGAAGACCGGCAACGGATGGAGCAACGGGGATACGAGTAGCGGGGCGCTACGATCCAGCTCGGCCTATGACTTATGTTTGCATCTTCCTGCTCGCCTTCCAGTTCGTCTTCCTTCTGAGACTGGTCATGTCGTTCTTCCCGTTGGGGAGCGGTTCGACTGCGTCGAGTGTCCGTGACCTAGCCGTGGTCGTCACCGATCCCGTGATCTTGCCCCTTCGACGCTCCCTGCCCCCGCTGCCTGGTGCACTGGCCGGATTCGGCCTGGCTGAGATCTTGGTCTTGATCGGACTGCAGGTCTTGGAGACGATTCTCTGTCGCTGAGCGTCGCACCTGATAGGGGCGGCCGAAGCCATGGTTCTGCTGCCTAGTGCGCCAAGCTTGCGCTGGGGCTAGCCTGACCGGCATGGCCCAGCAAAGTGACAAGCTTCGGTTGCTTCGGAGAATCCCCGACATCCGATTCGAAGAAGAGACAAGGGGTTACAGCAAAGATCAAGTCGACCGGGTTCTGGCCAATCTGGCGCCACTGGCCGACGAGATCGAGAAGCTCCAAGCTCGGCTGTCAGAGGCGGAGAATAGGGCAGCATCGGCCGAGGCTCGGCTGATTGAGGCTCGAAGTCCGTCCCAGTCGCCAGCCCCACCGGGATCACCCCCGGCACCCATGCCCGATTTCGACGAGACGTTGCGAAACACCCTCGTCAACGCCCAACGTACGGCCGACACGACCGTACGGGAGGCCAAGGAGGAAGCCGAGCGACTACGAAACGAGGCAGAGTTCCAGTCGAACGCCTTGTTGGCTGATGCCCGTGACCAGGCGACGGAAATGACGACTGAGGCTGTTGCTCATCGTGAGCGACTCCTGGCCGATGCCGCGGCGGAACGAGCCAAGATGCTCGAAAACGCCAAGGACGAGGCCCAGCAGCGGGTCAACGCCGTTGAGGAGGAGCTGGCCCGGGCCCATGAGTCCGAGCGAACCCAGCTGCTGGAGCAGATCAACGATCTCCAGCACATCCACGGGTTGCTCCAAGCCGACGTCTCCCGTTTCGAGCGTCATCTGGAGGCACGACGGACCGATGTCAAGCAGGCACTGGACGAGTTGAATGCCGTCCTCGACGATCCCGAGCTGTTGCGCTCCAGGGAGGCGTTGGAGCCAGCTGAGATCGGTGTTGTCGACAGCACTGACTATCCACCCATCTCGGTTGAGGTGGTAGCGCTTGACGAGCTCGAAACTGAGGCGAACATCGCCATCGAGGAAACGAGCCGCCCGACCGAGGTCATTGCGCCCGAGGAGTTGGACGAGATCGCTCCCAGCGACGTCCGCGGTGCTGACCACGATGGTGACGATGCCGCTGAATACGATGATGAGGTAGAGGCGCCGGCCGAAGTGGTCAACGCCAACGGTGAGACATCCTCCAACGGTGGTGCTCAGGCTTCGGCCTCAGCGCCAGGTCAGGACGGTGCAAACCCCCCGCCGCCAACTGGTGACCCTTTCCTGGACGAGCTCCGCCGGGTCACCACTGAGGAGCCAGGTGTTGGCGATCCCATCACCGACTTTTTGGAAGACGATCAGGCCAACCGAGGTGGTGGCTGGTTTGGTCGTAAGAAGTAGTCAGACAACCAAGTAACAGACAGACAGACAGGCTTGGCCCGGGGTTGAAGAGCCCTGGGCCAAGCCTGTTTTGCGGTTCGAGTTGTTACTAGGCCGAGATCGTGGCTAGGTCGAAGCCGACGATGTTGCCGCTCAGATCGTGTTTGTTGGCCAGTCCCGGTGCGGACACCACTTCGGTGGCCAGGACCTGGGCTGCAACCCAGTCGAGGTGGGGCCGGAGGCTCTCTTCCACCTGGGTCGGGAGATCCAGACTGAGCTTGATCCGGTCGGTAATAGCCAGATCACGCTCCTTGCGCAGCTGTTGGACCACGCGGACGAGGTCCCGGGCCAAGCCTTCCGCCTCGAGCGCCGGCGTCAGTTCGGTGTCAAGAACAACAACGGCGTCATTGCCACTCAGAGGAGCGGCCGTAACCCCATCAAGGGGGTCGAGGCCGAGCTCGAACTCATCGTCGACCAGATGATGGCCAGCCACCGAGACCGAGCCGTCGTCGTTGGCCTCCCATTGGCCGGCTTTGGCCGCCTTGATCACGGTTTGGACCTCTGGTCCCAACCTCGGCCCCAGGACCCGCCCGCTCGGTCGCAGTCGGAATGACCCGTAGTCCTCGACATCGTCGGTGATCGTCACCGTCTTGACGTTGATCTCATCGGCCAGGAGGTCGATGAAGGGACGGATGATCTCCACACCAGCGCCGGCAACCGTGGCCTCGGCCAGGGGTAGGCGTACCCGAAGCCCCCGCTCGTCTCGCAACGACAGGGCGGCCGATGCAACATCTCGCAGGCGATCCATGGCCGCAACCAGCTCATCGTCGGCCGGCAGGGCAGCAGGGTCGGGCCAATCCTGGAGATGGACACTTTGGAGGCGGCCGTCGTCGTAGCTGGATCCCTTCAGCGGGCTACTCAACCCCAGCCAGATCTCCTCAGCCGTGAGGGGGAGGAGGGGTGCCATGGTCTTGGTCAGGGTCAACAAGACCGTGTAGAGGGTGTTGAGAGCTTCGGAGTCAACGGGACGGTCACCGTTGGCGGAGCCAGTCTGGGTGTTGTTGGTGTTCCAGAACCGCTCTCGACTACGTCGGATGTACCAGTTGGTCAAGGCATCGAGGAAGCCCTGGATGGAGGCACAAGCACCGGCGATGTCATAGGCATCGAATGCGACTTCGGTGTCGATGACCAGGCGGTGGGTCTTGGCCAGGATGTAGCGATCGAGGAGGTTGGTCGAATCGACGGAGGGCTCGGCCATGAATCCCTCGGCGTTGGCGTAGAGGGTGAAGAAGCTGTACGCGCTCCAGATTGGGTTCAGTACCTGGCGGACGACATCACGGATGCCGGCACCGTCGGCGTCGATACGCAGGTCCAGGCCCCGCAGAATGGGCGAGCTCATCGAGTACCAACGCAAGGCATCAGACCCGATGGTGGCGAACACTTCGAGGGGGTCTGGGTAGTTGCGCAGCCGTTTGGACAGCTTCTGGCCATCGTCGGCCAGAACCAGCCCATGACAAATCACGTTGGCGAAGGCCGGCTGGTCGAACAGAGCCACCGACAATACGTGCATGGTGTAGAACCAGCCCCGGGTCTGGTTGATGTACTCGACGATGAAGTCGGCTGGATTATGGTTCTCGAAGCGCTCGATGTTCTCGAATGGGTAGTGCAACTGGGCGAAGGGCATCGATCCCGACTCGAACCAGCAGTCGAGCACTTCGGGGACTCGCCGCATCATCGACTTGCCGGTGGGATCGTCGGGGTTGGGCCGGACCAGTTCATCGACGAAGGGGCGGTGGAGGTCGGTCGGGCGCACCCCGAAGTCGGCTTCGAGCTCATCGAGGGAGCCGTAGACGTCGACGCGAGGGTAGTCGGGATCGTCGCTGCGCCAGACGGGGATGGGGGCACCCCAGAAGCGATTGCGGCTGATGGACCAGTCGCGAGCGCCTTCGAGCCACTTTCCGAAGCGTCCGTCGCGAACATGATCGGGGATCCAGTTGATCTTCTGGTTGGCGGCCAGGAGGCGATCAGTCAGATCGGTGACCCGTACGTACCAGGAGTTGATGGCCCGGTAGATGATGGGTGTGTCAGTACGCCAGCAGTGGGGATAGTTGTGGTCGTACGTCTGATGGCGGAGTACGACCCCCTCGGCCTTGAGCTTCTCGATGACCTTGGGGTTGGCGTCGAACACATTCATGCCGACGAAGTCGAAGACCTCGTCGGTGAATCGGCCCTCTTCGTCAACTGGGACAACGAGCTCTATACCGGCCCCTTCACCGATGACCTGGTCATCCTCACCGAACCCGGGAGCGATGTGGACCACACCGGTGCCATCGGCGGTCTCGACAAAATCAGCGCCGAGAACGACGAAGGCGTTTTCCTGGTCGACGAAGTACGGCATCAGAGGTCGGTAGCTGCGGCCAACCAGATCTCGGCCCGGGACGACCGCCACCGGCTCGGCCGAGCCGAGCTCCTTGCTGTATCGCTCGAGGGCAGCCTCAGCGAGCACAACATGATCGCCACTGCCATCGTCGAGAGCGACGATGGCATAGTCGATCTCAGGACCAACAGCCAGAGCAAGATTGGATGGAAGTGTCCACGGGGTGGTCGTCCAGGCCAGAATCCTGAGCGGACCGGGGTCATCGGGCCTGGGGTCGAGGGTGAAACCAACGGTCAGAGCCGGATCTTGGCGGGGACGGGTGGCATCGTCGAGACGGATCTCGAAGTTGGCCAAAGGGGTCTCGGCGCCCCATGAGTAGGGCATGACCCGGTGTGCCTCATAGACCAACCCCTTGTCCCACAACTGCTTGAAGGCCCACATGACCGATTCCATGTAGGACAGGTCCATGGTCTTGTAGCCGTTTTCGAAATCGACCCAGCGGGCCTGGCGGGTGACATAGTCCTCCCACTCTGTCGTGTAGCGGAGGACGGACTGGCGGCACTGCTGGTTGAATGCCTCGATCCCGTAGTCGATGATGGCGCGACGACCCGAAACCCCGAGCTCCTTTTCCGTCTCCATCTCGGCTGGTAGCCCATGGCAGTCCCAGCCGAAGACACGCTCCACCCGGTTCCCTCGCATTGTCTGGTAGCGGGGGACGACGTCTTTCACGTAGCCGGTCAGGAGATGACCATAATGAGGGAGACCATTGGCGAACGGTGGCCCATCATTGAAAACATACTGGCTGCCCCCTTCCGCTGGGGTCGGTCGGCCCTCCACCGAGGCCACGAAGGTGCCCTCGGTCTTCCACCGATCGAGGATGGCCCGCTCAATCGCTGGGAAGTCGGCGCGGGTCGGTACCTCGGGATAGTGCTGGTGGGGGGCGTCAGATGCCATGAGCCCACGATATCGGCACCCTCTCGGCCCAGAGCCGGAATATGGGGTCGGAACCAGCGGTTCGACATCCCGCTGGTTCGGCGAACCTGGGACCTGCCGTTGGTGGTCGCGAGGTGGATCCTCTACAATACGCCGACCTCACACCAGCCCGGTGGTGATGTTGATGCTTGCTACAACGGCCGGCATCAGTACCGGCTTGGAGGGAGAACCGTCATTGCCAAGAAGCACTTGTCCGGGGGGACCTGGCGACACCGACAACAAAAGGCATCGTGAGCACACAGTGGCACCAAGCAAGAAGGCACAAGGCGCCAAGAAAGCGGCGACCAAGAAATCGAGTTCTTCGACGTCAGCGGCAGCAAAGAAGGCTCCTGTGACGAAGAGCACATCCCAGGGTGGAGGAGCGAAGAAGGGCGCTGCCTCCAAGAAGCCAGTAGCCAAGAAGTCAGTAGCCAAGAAGCCAGTGACCAAGAAATCAGTGGCTAAAAAGCCAGCGATCAAGAAATCAGCTGCTAGGAAGTCAGCTGCCAAGAAACCAGCGGCCAAGGCGCGAGGTCGATCCGCCGAGAATGCCGCAGCCACCAAGACCCCGTCAAAGAAAGCAGTGTCGAAGAAAGCAGTGTCGAAGAACCAACAAGCCACGAAGAAGGCAGCCGGAGCATCAAGTGCCTCGGCCACCAAGGTCAAGAAAGCCGCTCCGAAGCCCAAGAAGAGGTCCATAGCTACCAAGACTGAACCCAACGTCAGAACCATACCTGCCAGCGCCAAGTACCTGCTTGACAAGGATTGGCTCAGTGACCAGCGCGAGGCCCTCCTTCGCGAGCGGGCCAAGTACACCAGCAGTGCTGACCGGCTAGCGGCCGAAGCTGCGGCCCTGATGGCCGACCGGGAACCGGGTGACGTTCAGTTCGACGAGGAGTCGGGCGAGGGCGATACGATCGCCGTTGAGCGCGACCGCGACCTTGCCCTGTCAGCCGCGGCCCGACAAGCCGTCGATGACATAGACAATGCGCTCGGTCGTCTCGACAACAACACCTACGGCCTCTGCATCGCCGGAGATGACGTGATTCCCAAGGAGCGGTTGGAGGCCATCCCGGAGGCCGCAGTTTGTGTGCAGCACAAGACGTCGATGTTCTGAGTCCACCTCCTGAGTCGACGGGGGGAACCGGCCTCTGGCGGCGGTTCGCTTTGCCGGCGGTGCTGGTAATCGTCATCGACCAGGCGACGAAGGTGTGGGCCGACAATCGGCTCACGGCGGGCCCGTGTCTCCCGGGAGGAGACGAGTGCATCGATCTCGTACTTGGACTCCGATTCCATCTCGTCCACAATCAGGGAGCTGCGTTCAGTACCGGGCCCCAGTTGGGCCCGGTCTTCGGGCTCGTTGCCCTACTGATGAGCGTGGTGTTGTTCAACCTGGCTCGCAAGCGCAATGATGCCTTGGGCCAGGTTCTGTTGGGGCTGATTGCGGGGGGAGCCATTGGCAATCTCATCGATCGGATCGTGAGGGCCGACGACGGCCTCCTCTCGGGAGCCGTGATCGATTTCATCGATGTCCAATGGTGGCCTGTTTTCAATGTGGCCGATTCAGCAGTCGTGGTCGGGGTCATCGCTCTGATCGTGTACTCCTTCCTCGAAGCCGACGTCGAAGGTGGCTGAAGAGATCTACCGTGAGCTGGTGCCAGAGGCACTCGCTGGCCAGCGCGTCGATAGGGTGGTTGCCCTCGCTGGCAACGTCAGCCGGCGCCAAGCGGCCGCCTTGGTGGCCGCTGGTGACGTCTTGGTCGACGGGGCTCCGGTCGACAAGCCATCGGTCAAGCTCCAACTTGGTCAGGAGCTGAGTTTCCAATTCGAGCGCGAAGAGATCCATCTGGAGGCCGACGACTCAGTCGCATTCGACATCATTCATGTCGATAGCGAGGTCATCGTCGTCTACAAGCCGCCGGGCCTTGTGGTTCACCCCGGATCTGGGGTTGGAGGATCGACCCTGGTCAATGGCCTCCTCAGCCGCTTCCCGGATCTGCGCCCGGTCGGCCAGACCGAGCGGCCTGGCATCGTCCACCGGCTCGACCGTGGGACTAGTGGTCTTCTCGTCGTGGCCAGGACCGAGATGGCCTATGAGCACCTGGTTGACCAGCTCAGGCGGCGTAGCGTCGAGCGCCGATATCTGTCCCTTGTCATCGGCAACATGGAGTCCGAGCGAGGCCTGATCGACGCCCCCCTCGGCCGCTCACCTCGTGATGCGACCAAGCGGGCCGTTGTGGCTGATGGGCTCGAGGCACGCACCTTCTATGAGGTCATCGAGCGCTTCGTGGTTGACACCGCTCCCACCTCATCCACCGATATCGCCAGCCAGGCCCGGTTCACCCTCATCAACTGCCGACTGGAAACAGGGCGGACCCATCAGATCCGGGCCCACCTGCTGGCCATCGGCCACCCGGTGGCGGGCGACGTCGACTATGACGGGGCTGTGGCCCATCCCGAGGCCCTGGCCTCTCTCAGCCGCCCTTTCCTCCACGCCGAGACGCTCGGATTCGATCACCCCGTCAGCGGTCAACGGCTCCGTTTCACCTCGCCTCTTCCCCAGGAGCTGGCCCAGCCCCTCGGCGTCCTGCAAGCGGCCGTGTGATGACATCGGACAGGGCGGGGCGGGCCCTATCGACCGAACGGCCTGGTTCGTCCGGCAAGGCCAGGCCGAGAGCGACGGTGGCGACCAGCCGAGTGCTTTCACCGACACCGAGCGCCTGTCGCAATGCTGGCTCATGGTCGAAGGGGCCGAAGAGGCACGCCCCCCAGGCGCGGTCAACGGCCAGTAGGAGGAGGTTCTGGACGACAGCTCCGGCATCGACCCACCAATAGGGAACGACCCAAGCTTCCTCTGAAGCTCCGAGTCCTGTCGCCGCCTTGTCCCGCTCCCCGTAGCGAGCCACGTAGGCTTCGGGCTCGACCGTCACCAACACCAGGGCCGGTGCGTCGAGCAGGCCCTGCCAACGGAACCCGGTCCGCCGCTCGCCGGGAAGGGTGGTGTCCCAGTAGAGCGCTGTCGCATCGGGGCTGTCCAGGACGACGAAACCGATGGCCTGAGTGTTTCCAGCCGACGGAGCTCGTCGAGCCTGATCGAGCACATCGTCGAGCTCATCTGAAGGCAGTGGGGTTGGCTCGAACGCCCTGACCATACGGCGTCTGGTCAACGCCGTCACGAGCTCCATCGCTCAGATCGGCTCGGGCCATGGTCGGTCACCGCCGGCCATCGCCGTCACATCAGCCAGCGTCCAGCCTTCCAGCTGACGCCTGATTTCGGCACCAACGGTGTGCCAGATCGACAAGAGCACACACTGGCCCTCATGATCACAGGCACCGTCGGTGTGGGGTTGACCGAAGTCACCGAGGGCAATGGGGCCATCGACGGCCCGGATGATCTCGGCCAGGTTGATCTCGCCTGGGGGGCGGGCCAGGACGTAGCCGCCCCCCACCCCTCGCTTGGAGCGAACCAGACCAGCCCCTTTCAGGGCCAACAGAATCTGTTCTAGGTAGGGCTGGGGCAGTCCGGTACGCTCGGCGATGTCTCGAACTGTCGTCGGACCGCCTCCCTCGGTGTGCAGCGCCAGCGATAGTAATGCACGGCTGGCGTAGTCACCTCGGGTCGAGACCTTCACAGGGTGAAGGGTAGCCGTCGTCACTTAGGTGGCACCCGAGCGGGCCGATTGTGACCTGATCACGGTGCTACGACACTAGGATTGTCACGCTCCAATGGAACCCCCCACCCTCCCAACTTTCGGTCACGGCTGCATCACTGACCTCTTGCCCGCGTTCCTCGGGATCGGTGGCGATAGCCCCCTGCCCGTCGCCTACCCGACCTCGGGGCCGCGGGTACTGCTCGTTCTCGACGGCCTTGGTTGGGAGCAGATGAAGGCCAGGCCCGAGCTGACCCCGACACTGAGTGCCATGGTTGGTGGGCCGATCACCACCACCGCCCCATCGACGACAGCTACCGCCCTCACCTCGATCACCACCGGGCTCACACCCTCCGAGCACGGACTCGTCGGCTATCGCATGAGGGTCGATGACGACGTCCTCAACTGCCTCCGTTGGGGAACCGGGGCCAATCCGGATGCCAGGGCCATCATCCCCCCCACCGTGCTCCAACCCATAAGACCGTTCATGGGCGAGGTGGTACCTCTCGTAACAAGGGCCGAGTTCACCCGATCGGGGTTCTCCGAAGCTCACCTGCGGGGAGGTCGCTTCGTCGGCTACCGCACCTCGGCGACGATGGTGCACGAGATCGCCCGCCAGATCCGCGAGGGAGAGCCATTGGTCTACGCCTACTACGACGGTGTCGACAAGGTAGCCCACGAGTATGGCTTGGGCTCGGTCTACGACGCCGAAGTCGCCTATGTCGATCGCCTCGTAGCCGATGTGGTCAGCGCCGTCCCCACCGGGACCACTGTCCTGGTCACCGCCGACCATGGTCAGGTCGATTGTGGTGGCGGTCTGGTCCAGATCGCCGAGGAGGTACTGGCCCATACCGCCGGCCTATCGGGTGAAGGTCGATTCCGATGGTTGCACGCCGAGCCGGGTCGGATCGAGTCCCTCTATGAAGCCGCCACTACATACCACGGGATCGACTCCTGGGTCGTCGGCATCGAGCAGATGGCTGACGAGCACTGGTTTGGTCACACACTGGGCGAGGATGTGCGTTCTCGTCTCGGTGACGTCGCACTGTTGCCCATTGGCCCCCACGCCTTCGACGACCCCGCCGACGGGGGCCCGTTTCAGCTCATCGGTCGCCACGGATCGCTGACTTCGGCTGAGATGCTGGTTCCCTGCCTGATTGCGTCGGTATAGAGCTGATGGCTCTTCAGGCCGCCAGCGGCGTCGGAATCCGGCTAAAACTGTTGCCATGAGTGACCATCAGCCTGAGACCCCGGAAATCGTCGATACCCCCGAGACCCCGGAGACCCCGGAGACCGACAATGACGAGATGACGGTGTCCGAGCCAGCGAAGGTCATGCGCATCGGGACCATGATCAAGCAGCTGCTCGAGGAGGTCAGGTCCACTGACCTCGACGAACCAGGTCGTCATCGGCTGCGTGAGATCTACGAGACATCAGTCGATGAGCTCTCGGAGGCCCTGTCGTCGGATTTGAGGGATGAGTTGGCCCGACTCGCCCTCCCCTTCGACGATGATGCGGTCCCATCTGAGGCTGAGCTCCGCATTGCTCAGGCTCAACTGGTTGGCTGGTTGGAGGGCCTCTTCCACGGAATCCAGGCCACCTTGTTCGCCCAACAGACTGCGGCCCGCCAGCAGCTGGAGATGATGCAGCGATCCCAGGCTCTGCCCCCGGGGCAGGGACCTCCTCCGGGCAGCCAATCGGGTGGTGTCTATTTGTAGAAGGGGTGAGGGCGGCAACCTGGCCCCTCTGAAGAGGCCCCCGTGGACAGAGATCGACAGTCGAGTTGCGCCGGAGGCTCGACCCGGTGACAATTGATGCTGGGATTGAGGAATCAAGGGGGATTGACGAGCGTGGCGATCGAAGTTCAAACCACCGACTGCACAGCTCTCAGCGACAGTGACTTCGCCGCAATGGCCGACCTGTCGGCCGAGAGTCTTGGCTGGGAGACCGGCCCGTTGAGCAAGCAAGCCGAGGATTGGGTACTGGCCAGTCAGGCCTTCGACAAGGAACACCTGCGGGGGTTCATGTTCACCACCCTGGAACGAATAGGGGGAACGCCGGCCCTGGTCATCGGGGTTGCGGCGGTAGCCAAGAACCGCCAGCGGGGCACGATCCTGAAGGCGCTGATGTGTGCGGCCTATCACAAGGCGCTGATGGCATTCCCTGACGAAGACGTGATTGTGGCTACCCGCCTCGTCACTCCAGGGCCCCTCGAGGCCCTGGCCGAGCTTCAAGACGTGCGTCCCTGGCCCGAGACGAGGGCAAACGGGGAGGAACGTGCGTGGGGGCGTCGGCTATCGAAGCGCTTCGGGGCCGTCGATTTCAACGATCGGACCATGATCGCCCTCGGTGATGGGGAGCACCTGGTCTTTGACCACGAGTCGATCAAGAAGCTCGACGGGGCTGAGATCCTCGATGACTGTGATAGCGCGGGCGGGGAGTACGTGATCGGTTGGGGCTGGGCCATGGCCGAGTTCCTGGAGAAGTTCGACTCACCCGTTTCATAGGGTTTGGGGCAACCGAGCGAGTTCGGGGATGGGGCCCGCTCCCTGCGAGGGGCGCTGCGAGCCGCTAGGATGAGTTCTCGAAATCACAACCTTGTGATTTGTCCACAGGTTGTGGGTGGCATCTGTGGATGGGCTGGGGATCTTCCTGCGCCGATCCGGCGAAGAGGAGAGCTTCTGTGGGGTCGTCGTTCACCCACCTACATGTCCATACCGAGTATTCGATGCTCGACGGAGCCTCCCGTCTCGATGAGCTGGTGGCCAAGGCCGCCGTCGACGGGATGCCAGCCCTTGGGATCACAGATCACGGCAACATGTACGGGGTCCTGGACTTCTACCGGGCCTGCAAGGACCAGGGTGTCAACCCGGTCATCGGCACTGAGCTGTACCAGGCCGATGACTCCCGGTTCGAGCGTCCGAGTCGCCGAGGCAAGATGGACGACTCGGGCGGCACCACCGACGGGGGCAAGAAGCTCTACTACCATCTGACCGCCCTGGCCGAGAACAACACCGGCTACAAGAACCTGATCCAGCTTGCCTCTCGAGCCTTCATGGAGGGCTACTACTACAAGCCCCGGGTCGACTGGGATGTCTTGTCCGAGCATGCCGAAGGGGTCATGGTCACGACTGGCTGTCTTGGTGGCCACGTCCTCCAGTCCCTGATGAACGGCAATGAGCAGGCGGCGCTGGAGAAGGCCGCTCGCCTTCAGGACATCTTCGGCAAGGACAATCTCTTCGTCGAGCTCCAGGACCATGGCATCACGGCTCAGCTCGAAACAAACCCCAAGCTGATCGAGATTGCCCGCAAGATCGGGGCGCCCCTGGTCGTCACCAACGATTCTCACTACACCGAGCGTCAAGATCACATCGCCCACGACGCCCTGTTGTGCGTCCAGACGGGGTCGCTGATGAGCGACCCCGACCGATTCAAATTCCACGGCGATCAGCACTACCTGAAGACGGCGCAAGAGATGCGGGCCCAGTGGGCCGAGCTACCCGAGGCGTGCGACAACACCTTGTGGATCGCCGAGCGAGCCGACGTCGAGATCGAGTTCGGCAAGCCGCTACTTCCAGACTTCCCCATTCCCGAAGGCTTCGAGGGGGCAGATGAATACCTCCTCCACCTGACGATGGAGGGGGCCAAGATGCGCTGGGGGAGCAGTATCACCGACGCCATCACCGAGCGCCTCGTCTATGAGCTCGACGTGATCAAGAGCATGGGGTTCAGCTCCTACTTCCTCATCACTTGGGATCTGATCCGCCATGCCCGCGACGCCAATATCCGGGTCGGCCCGGGTCGAGGCTCGGCCGCCGGGTGCGCCGTTGCCTACTGCCTCTGGATCACCGACCTCGATCCCATCGAATACGATCTCCTGTTCGAGCGCTTCCTGAACCCGTCTCGTATCTCGATGCCTGACATCGACATGGACTTCGATTCCCGCTACCGGGATGAGATGATCCGCTACGCAGCCGAGCGCTATGGGCGAGAGCATGTGGCCCAGATCGTCACCTTCTCTCAGATCAAGGCCCGAGCCGCGGTCCGAGATGCAGCCCGAGTCCTTGGCTACCCATATGTCGTCGGCGACAAGGTGGCCAAGGCCATGCCGCCCCTCGTCATGGGGCGCGACACCCCGCTCAAGTACTGCTTCGAGGAGAGCGAGAAGTACGCCGACGGCTACAAGGCGGCGGCCGAGCTGAGAGGGATGGTCGACACCGACTCCGATGTGGCCAAGGTGGTGGAGGTGGCCAGGGGGCTCGAAGGGCAGCGTCGCCAGGATGGCATCCACGCCGCGGCGGTTGTGATCACCAAGGATCCGCTGACCACCTACCTGCCGATCCAGCGCAAGCCTGAATCGGGCAAGGACATCGAACAAGCCCCGGTTGTCACCCAATACGAGATGCATGGGGTCGAAGACCTCGGCCTGCTGAAGATGGACTTCCTCGGTCTTCGCAACCTCGACGTGATCTCTGACACCCTGGAACTGATCGAGTCGGTGCACGGAGTGACGGTCGATATCGACAATGTCGATCTCGAGGATGACAAGACGTTCGAGCTACTGAGGGAGGGCCGCTCGATCGGGGTCTTTCAGCTGGAGTCGGCCCCCATGCGAGCCCTGATGCGCTCGATGGCCCCCACCGAGTTCGAAGATGTCGCCGCTCTTGTTGCCCTCTACCGACCAGGCCCGATGGCGGCCAACATGCACAATGACTACGCCGACCGGAAGAACGGTCGCCAGGAGTCGGTCCCCTTCCACCCTGATGCGGCCGAAATCCTCGGCGGGACCTACAACCTCTGCATCTACCAGGAAGAACTGATGCAATTGGCCCAGAAGTTCGCCGGCTACGACCTCGCTCAAGCCGACAACCTCCGCAAGGCCATGGGCAAGAAGATCAGGGAGAAGATCCAGGCCGAACGGGCCGGGTTCGTCGAGGGCTGCGAAGAGCAGGGCTACGGCCGCAAGCTTGGCGAAGAGCTGTTTGACACCATGGAGCCCTTCGCCGACTACGCCTTCAACAAGAGCCACTCCTACGGCTATGGCTTCGTCAGCTACCAGACCGCCTTCCTCAAGGCCAACTATCCCGTCGAGTACCTGGCCTGCCTGCTCACCAGCGTCAAGAGCAACCTCGACAAGGCCGCCATCTACCTCAACGAGTGCCGTCAGATGGGCATCAATGTCTTGGTGCCCGACGTGAACGTCTCCGAGCTCGATTTCGCATCCATCCCCGATCCTGAGGGGGGAGAGCACAACGCCATCCCCTTTGGGCTGTCGGCGGTTCGCAACGTTGGTGAGGGCTTGGTGCAGCTCCTGCTCGCCGAGCGGGAAGCCAACGGACCCTACGAAAGCTTCATCGATTTCTGCGAGCGGGTCGACTACCAGGTCTTGAACAAACGGACGCTCGAGTCCCTGATCAAGGCAGGCGCATTCGATTCGCTGGGTCATCCCCGACAAGGCCTCCTACTGGCTTTCGAGGACATCATCGACAAGACCGTGAGTTCCCGCCGGGAGCGAGACATGGGAGTCATGACCTTGTTCGGCTCCCTCGAGGAGACCGATGACAACAGTGCGGCCTTCGATGACCGGCAGACAATTCCCGATCAGGAGTTCGAGAAGTCGCAGAGGTTGGCCTTCGAAAAGGAGATGCTCGGCCTCTATGTATCCGATCATCCTCTGATGGGTTTGGAATCGGCCCTGGAGCGCAAGACCGACTGCACGTTGGCCGAACTGGAGGGGGCCGAGGAGGGCAAGTCCGTGGTCGTGGGGGGTGTTGTCACCGGACTCCAGCGAAAGTGGACCCGCAAGGGTGATCTGATGGCGGTGTTCGTGCTAGAGGATCTGACCCATGGGGCCGAGACCATGGTCTTTCCTCGCAACTTCGCCGACTACGGACACCTACTCGAAGATGATCGGATCGTGATCGTGCGGGCCCGGGTCGACAACCGCGACGACCAACCGAAACTAATGACCCAGTCGATCGAGGTCTTCGACACCGACCGGGCCAGTGGTGCGGCACCGCTGAGGCTCGACGTCCGACCCGATCAGCTGTCAGACGAACTCATAGACCGGCTGAAGATGGTGCTGGTCGAACATGGTGGTGAATCACCAGTGTTCATCCACCTGAGTGCCGACACTGCGGTCAAGCTGGCCGACGGCTACCGCGTCGACACCTCCAACGGGCTGATACCTGAATTGCGGGTACTGCTCGGAGCAGATGCCGTCGTGCTCTAGCCCGCGGCTGAGCCAGGCGAGAGGTCAGTCGGCGGCCGATAGGCTGGCGTGCCCGCCAGTTGCTGTTTCGACCCCGTTGAGTTGAGCGGTGGCTCCGGGCCGGTAGAGGGATCAATCGAAACCTGGTTTCGATGAGATCAACATCACAGCCCACTGCCTTTGATAGAGCCCTCCGTGCCCCAATTCAATGATCCATGCTTTGGAACGAGTGACGAACCAACCTCGGACGAGAAGTCGCAGCCGGTGCTGAGGTCGATCGCAATCTATGTCCGCACCCACCAGCGCACCCGACGCAGAGGCGAGGCCGTGTTCCGCCTGGTCACCCGCAAGCCTCCACAGTGGTTCTTTGCTGGTGCGCTAGTTGCTCACTCCTTTGGCATCCTGGTCGGTGTGATTGGGATCAAGGTCGCCCACCTGTGACTGGGGATGGTTCGTGACCGAGAACGCGCTGCGTCCCGTTCCGAAGGTGGGTCTCAGCGATCGCCCCGAGATCTACGACGGTCAGGGGGATGAGCTCGGCCCGGTCGCCACCTTCGGTGCCCAGGTCATCGTCTTCGTGTCGATCATCTTCATCTTCAATGTCACCGGGTTCGTCGTGTTCCCCGGCATGACACCCTTGGCTCTGTTCATGGGCACCCTGGGCGTCGTGATGTTGGCCCCGCGGCTGGTGCTGATGCGGTTGCCGGTCTCGCTTCTAGTCCTGCTCCTGGTCGGCTGGATGCTGGCTTCGACCCTGTGGACCGACAGTCCCGAAGGCACCGCCTTCGCCATCCTGCGGCTGATGCCAATCGTGGCCGGCATGGCCATCATCTGTGGCCTGATATCGCTGCGAGATCTGGTGCCGGCCCTGCTGTGGTCGATCCGCTTCAGTGTCGTGCTGACACTGGCCGTGGTCGCTGCCCTGCCCGAAACCCGAATCCACATCGATCCGACAGGTCTCTCTCCGGATCTCGACGGCTGGCACGGCTGGTTTCCCCATAAGAACATCATGACCCCGTTCCTCGTGTTTGGCCTGGTCACCGTGCTCACATTTGACCGGACTCGGTTGATGAAGCTGGGTACCCTGGCCCTCATTGGGATCCTCTTTGTCGGGTCGGACTCGGTGACTGGGATATCGAGTGCAATGCTCGTCGTCAGCGTGTGGGTTTGGATTCAGCTCTATCAGAACCTCGACATCCGCAATAGCAGTGTGTTCGTGATCTCGTCGGCCTCGGTCGGGCTATTCGCCATCCTCGGGGTCGTGGCCTCACTGGCCACCGTGACCTCGGCTTCGGGCAAGGATCTGACCTTCACCGGTCGGACCTTCATCTGGCAGGCCACCTTCGATGCCCTCAGCGAGCGGCCCATCCTGGGCTACGGCCTGGGTGGCATCCTGTTCGACGATCCCATCAGCCCCAAGACGGCTGAAGTATGGCGGGCCATCGGCTTCCGGGTCCCCCATGCCCACAACGGGGTCCTCGACATCGCCATCCAGCTTGGGATCGTGGGCGTGATCATCTTCACCCTCCTCTTCTTGTCGACGATGGTCGATGGTGTCAGAAGAGTACGGGACCAACCGACGGTGGCAGCATGGATCGTTGCGACGCTGGTGACCCAGCTCTACATGTCCCTTTCGGAGAATGCTTTCCTGGGCAGTGGCTGGCTGGCCATCCTGGTCATGTTCCGGATCCTCCTTCTGCGTCAGGCCGGGATGGAGTTGGCGACTGGTCGTGATCTGGCCGATCGCCTTCGCCGGACACGATCTCCTTCCACTCGTGGCCGCAGTAGAGAGCTGAGCTCATGAGCCCGGTCAAGCTCTGGTCGAGGGTCTGGTACTCCTTCGATGGGCTGGCCGGTGACACCCTATGGAGTGGGGCCCACGACCTCACCCAACTGGTCACCGCCTTCAGCTCGTTCCTCCTCCTCCAGCGGGCCCTCAGTCTCGAGGAGTATGGGGCCTACATCGGGCTCTACGGACTGCTCGGTGCCTTCGGGGCCATCTCGTACGCCGGGGTCGGGCTCGCCCTCCTCCAACGCTTGGTCGGTGAGGGTGACGATCCCAACGAGACCTTGAAGTCGTTCCTGTCGGTGGCGCTGTTGATCGGGGTTGCGGCTTCGGTCATAGGCAGCATCATCGGAGCCGTGGTCTTGCCCCTCACCACCGTCGAGATCGCGCTGGTGGTGGCGGCCGAGTTGCTGGGGGTCGCCGTCGTGTTCGTGTCGGCCATGCTGGTCCAGGCCGCAACCAGCTTCCCTGCGGCCACAAGGGTCAAGCTGGGAGTGATCGTCCTACGGCTGGTGATCGTGTTGGGCTTGGCCGCTGCTGACCAGCTCACCATCCTCAATCTTGCCGCCGGTTTCTTGAGCTCATTCACCGTCTATGCCGCCTACCTCCTCATCATTCATCTTCCCAGACACGGCTACCGGGTCTCGTTCGGCTTGCCTTCGGCCCTGGCTTGGCGGTCGAGTGCCATGTTCTCGATTCCGATGGGCGCATCGAAGCTGCAGACCGATGCCGACAAGTTTCTCTTGAACGTGTTCCGCTATCACGCCGATGCTGGCCTCTACGGAGCCGCCTACCGGCTGGTGTTGCTCGGAGCCCTTCCCCTCCTGGCTTTGGACACGGCGGCCTTCCAGCGGTTCCTGCCCAAGGGGGAGGGCCAACCGGGTCTGCACTGGCGTCGATCCACGAGACTGGCGGCCCTCATGGCCGTGGCCAGCAGCCTGGTGGCGGTGGCCTTGTATCTGCTCCTTCCCTACTTCGACTTTCTGTTTGCCGAGGAGTTCAAGGAGGCCATGGACATCGTCCCGTGGCTGCTCTTGTTGATACCTCTGATCGCGACCAGCAACACCCCTATGAATGGACTGCTGGGGCTGGGTCGGACCGACAAGCGGATGATGGTGTATGTGTCGTCGGCTGTGGTCAGCCTTGTCCTCTACTTCGTGCTCATCCCTTCTTTCAGCTGGCAGGGTGCGTTCGTGGCCACCATCATCAGCGAGCTCTACCTCTCGGCCGCCGGCTGGACCGCCTTGTGGTACTACCAGCGTCGAGCCGATCGCGACCTCGACGGAGGCTCGTCGAGCCCGATCATGTCAACGGCGTGACCGAGACCGCCGCCTCCGCCCCAGCCCGCAAGTGATCAGGCTGATACGGGGGTCCGTGAAGCAACGCGTCAAGCCCCGGGTGGCCCTGGCTGTGGTGGCCACTCTGGTTGTCTCTGTCTCGGTGGTTGCTGGTATTAGCTTGTACTGGTTGGTGATCCGGGATCAGCGCCCCCTCGTCGGTTCCGGACAGCAACCAGCTCCCCCCTTGGGTATCGAGCCCGATCCTCGAGCTGGCACCGTGACGATCATGGCCGACAACGGAGTGGCCCCCGGCCCTGACTTGCGGGTCCAGATCGAGGCCCCAGCGGGGGCCACTGAGATGCAGATCGGGTTCGATCCCACTTTCGCCGCCACCCGGTGGCTCCCAGTGGCTGAGACCACCGTTCTCACGACGGCCAACGTTGGCTATCAGATGCTGTTCGCTCGCTTCCGGGCCAACACCGAGGCTGAGCCCTCTCCACTCAGCCTGGACGGGATCATGGTCGACCCCACGTTCGAAGCCGCCGTCTCGTCGGCCAGCGGCCTCCATCGAGCCAGTTGGGCCCGCCCCCTGTCGAGCCAACGCCTCGTGATCAGAATCGAAGCCGGTCGTCTCTTGCGGGGTGTCCAACAGGAGTACGACTTCGCCGACCCTCCGCCCGGTGATCGGGTCAGGGACCGGTTCGGGTTTGCCACCCCCACCGTGGAGCGCCTTGGGCTGCCCTTTGGAGAGGCGGTCGAAGGCTCCGATCGCCTCATCAAGACCTACGATCAGATCATCGGCGAATCCATCGATCTGGCCCGCCTCGATGGAGGTATCTGGCTGATCGAGGCTGGCTCTGGCCCCGGGGCGGCTTCTGGCCAGCCGATGGAGGTCGCAGACGTCGAGCGGATCTCCCGGCCCCTTGGCTCGGGTCGAGGGCCGGGTCAGGCTCGCATCATGGCTCTGGTTCACGACCTGGTCCTAGCCTTGCCCGTCGATCTGGTGCCTGGCACCACCTATGAGATCCACCATTCGAGCGGGCTGGTCGAGCCGTTGGCGCTGGTGTACGACCCCTCGTCGATCATCAGCCCAGCGGTGCACGTCAATCAGGCTGGCTATGGGGTGCAGGATCCACTCAAGGTCGGCTACCTCGCCGGTTGGCCGGTGGTCGGCGGATCAGGCCTCTATCGTGCCGGGCTGGCCTTTTTGGTCGTCGACTGGGAGTCGCGAGCTGTGATCCATCAAGGTCAGACCCGCCTCCGGTCCGCTGACGAGGGCCCCGGTCGAGGGGATTTGACCGGCAACCAGGTCTACGAGCTCGATTTCTCCGCCCTCGACACCCCTGGCCGATACCAGGTCTGTGTCGAAGAGGTCGGCTGTTCGGAGGGTTTCGAGATCGCAAAGACCGCATGGACCGATATGGCCGTTCTGGTGGCCAGGGCCATGTACCACCAGCGGTCGGGGGTGGCTCTCGGCCCTCCCTTCACCTCAGTCCAGCGGCCTCGGCCCTACCACCCTGACGATGGCCTGGTCGTCAACCACACCGATTTCCGCCTCCTCGACGGGTTCACTGTCTCTCTCGGTGAGCGTTTCGAGCAGCTGGTGGCCGATGGTGCCGATCGCTCCGTCCCCCAGGCCTGGGGTGGCCATTTCGATGCCGGTGACTGGGATCGACGGATCCAGCATCTCTTCTATGCGCGAGCGGTGGCGGAACTCGTCGAGCAGTACCCAGATCAGTTGGCCTCGCTCGATATCGCTATCCCCGAGAGCGGAGATCACATACCGGATCTGCTCGACGAGGGGTTGTGGTCGCTCGACCTCTTCCAGCGGATGCAGGGTGATGATGGTTCCATCCGGGGCGGGATCGAGGCATCGAGCCATCCCCAGGCTGGTCACTCCTCGTGGACTGATGATCTGGCTGTGTTCGCCTTTGCACCCGATCCCTGGTCGAGCTATCTATACGCCGGGGTTGCGGCTCAGATGGGGGCGGTTCTGGCTCCGTACGATCCCCAGCGAGCCGAAGCCTATGTTCGGTCGGCTCGAGCGGCTGTCATCTGGGCCCGGGATCAACCGGTGGAGCTTGGCCACGAGGCTCGGGTAGCCGAGCAGCGCTCGGTTGCCACCATTGCCCTCTACAAGGCAACGGGCGAGCAGCACTGGCACCAGGACTTCCTGGCCTCCACCACCCTTGAGGAGGGGCTCGACAAGGCGCTGTCGTGTCATGATCACGGTCGCTGTGATGCAGCCTGGATCTATCTGACCATTGATGGCGAGGCCACCGATTCTGGCCTCAGGGCCCTCATCGAGTCCAGCTTCGTCGCCAGCGCCGATGCCATCTTGGCCACCGCCCAACAGACGGCATTCGGCTGGGCCCTCGAACGAGATGACCTTCCCCTGATCTGGGGTCTTGGCCCTGGAGGTTCGCCGAGCAGTGTCGGCCTACTCAGAGCGTACGAGATCACGGGTGACGAGCGCTACCGAGCTGGGGCTCTCCGGTCGGCGGCGGTCTCGCTTGGCGCCAATCCGACGAACACCGTGTTCGTGACCGGAGTCGGCCAGAACCCGGTCCGTCATCCTCTGATCGTGGACACCATGAACGGGGGGCTTCCCGTCTGGCCAGGAACCCCCGTCTACGGACCCCACCAGCTGAACGCCCTAGACGATGAGGGATGGGTTGACGAGTTCGTGCTGGGCCCGGCTGGAGTAGAGCCCCTCGCGGCCGATGTGCCATACCTGTGGCAGTGGTTCGATGTCTCCGAAGTCGCCATGTTCAACGAGTACACAGTCTTTCAGAGCCACGCCGAGGCCATCTATGCCTTCGGATTGCTGGCCGGCGCCGGCAGTGAACCGACCGGATGAGCATCCAGCGCGGTACTGGATTCGGGTTTGGCCGGGTTGAGTTCGTCCTCACCCGATAGGCGGCCCAACTAATCGTGTTTCGAGATTGTGGCAGAAGCAGCCCACGGGTGCGTTTCCGGCGCGCTACGGTTGAGCGATCCGCTCGTCGTCCAAATCCGATGGTCTGGCCCGACAGCACCTCTTCGGTCTCGACATGGTCAATGACGATCGACTCGAACCAGTCGTCGATGCCATTCTGGCCGAAAGCTGCGACCTTGACGCGGGACGTCTGCCCGTCGTCGTAACCCCGAACGTCGACATTGTCGTCAGTCTCGATAGGGATCCGGCCTCGACCGAGGCCGATGTCTTCCGGCGAGCCAGTTTCATCCTGCCCGACGGGATGCCGATTGTGGCCGCGTCGAAGGTCCTTGGTGCTCCGCTCAGGGCTCGTCTCACCGGCAGTGGTCTGTTCGAGCTCCTGTGGCCTCGTCTGGTGGCCGAGCAGAAGTCGCTGACCGTCGTGTGCTCCGAGGACGAGATTGCAATCCGGTTGGGGGACGAGTACCCGACAGCGTCGTTCGTGGTCCCGCCCATCTTCGACCCAACGGTCGCCAGCGAACTGGATTCTGTAGTCGATCAGATCATGGGCCAGATCGACTTCGAGACCACCGAGTTCGTCCTGCTCGGACTGGGGCACCCCAAGGACGCGGTCCTGGTCGACAGCCTCATGCAGCGTCAACCGCAAGATCCGGATTACAGCCCTCTCTATCTCGGCCTCGGTGGCTCGTTCGCCATGTACACGGGTCTCAAGAAGAGAGCACCTGGACTGGTGCAGCGGCTCGGTCTCGAGTGGTTCTACCGCTTCACTCAGGAGCCACGCCGATTGTTCAGTCGCTATTTCGTACACGACATGGCCTTCTTCGCCATCGTGGGTCGTGAGTTGCTCGCGCTCAGAAGGCGAGCCCAACCCTCCCGCCGGCGGGAGCGGCGATGAGCGGTGATTCGCCGCTGGTCTCGGTTGTGATTCCGGTTGGTGGGGTCGATGAGCACCTACCAGGCCAGCTCGACGCCTTGGTGACCCAGGACTACAGCGAGGATTGGGAGCTAGTGCTCTCGCTCAACTCCGATGAGCCCGCTGAACGTCGTGATCTCGAAGCGTTGCTGGCAGCGCGACCAGAGCTGAGGGCCCGCGTCGTAGACTCGGCGGAGCTTCGAAGTGCTTCGTATGCCCGCAATGTCGGGGCCGATGCTGCACGGGGCGAGCGGCTGTTGTTCTGTGATGGTGATGACCTGGTCGATCCGGGCTGGATCTCGGCCCTGGTCGATGCCCTCGGCGCCGCTCCCGCTGTTGGCGGCTATCTAGAAGAGCGCCAGCTGGCCATTGCTGGTCAGGAGCATTGGCGACCCCCGGCCACTCCCGATGGGCTTCCGACCTTTCTCGGCAAGCCCTTCATGGTCACGGCGAACATGGCCATCACGCGCCCAGCCTTCGACAAGGCTGGTGGATTCGACACCTCCCTGATCCGGGGAGAGGACATCGCCTTGTCCTGGGAGCTGCTCGACCAGGGCTTGGAGCTTGGCTACGCCGCCGACGCCGTCGTTCACTACCGGCACCGTGAGGGTTGGGTCCCCATGTTGCGTCAACACTTTCTCTACGGACGCGGGTTGAGTCAGGTCATCACCAACCGAGGGGTCCCGGGCGGTGGGGGAGCGCATGGTCTTCGG
>JAAETV010000531.1 GCA_024227975.1 Actinomycetes bacterium | reverse complement strand
GACGACTTCGGCGTCGAGTGCATCGAGGGTGGCTGGCCCGTAGCGGGCCAGCCCCTGGTCGATATCAGTCAAATGCAATCACGCCGCGAATGTTCTTGCCATCGCGCATGTCCTGGTACCCCTTGTTGATGTCGTCGAGGGTATACCGCTCGGTGATCAGCTCGTCCAGCATGAGGGCTCCACGCCGATACTCACCCAACAGGCGGGGAATCTCCGAACGAGGGCTGCCCGAGCCGAAGATCGATCCCTTGATCTCCTTGTTGTACATGGACAGGCTGAACAGATCGAGCTTGACATCGCTCTGGGCCATAGGGGCCAAGCCAGTCACGACTACAGTCCCGTCCTTGGAGACGATTCCGACGGCCGGTTCGATCAGATCACCGGTCGTGACGCCGGGGGTGAGAATGCAGGAGTCGGCCATGATCCCGTGCGTCATCTCCATCACGTTCAACATGGCGTCATCGAACGTGGTGTAGAAGTGGGTCGCCCCAAACTCCTCGGCTTTCTCCTTGCGGTCGGGGTTGGTGTCGATGGCGATGATGTTCGCCGCTCCGGCCATGCGGGCTCCCTGGACGGCATTGGCTCCGATACCACCGATGCCGACGATGACCACTGTGTCACCAGCCGAGACTCCAGCCCGGTTCTGAGCTGAACCGACACCAGTGGCGACACCACACGAGACGAGGCAGACAACGTCGAGCGGGAGATCCTCTTCGACCTTGATGACCGACGACTCCGAGACCAGCAGGTGCTCACTGAACGTTCCGAGCTGAGCCAGGCGGTTCAGGTCGGTTCCCCTGGTTCGGTGCTTGTATTGTCCATCGGCGATCATGCCTCCAGCCAGGGTGGCGGCTCCCAGATCACAGAGGTTTTGACGGCCCGTCGAGCACCAGTGGCAGCGGCCGCAGGAAGGAATGAAGCTACAAGAGATGTGATCGCCAACCTCGACGCTGGTCACCGCTGATCCAACCTGGGCTACGACCCCGGCCCCCTCGTGGCCCCCGATCATGGGCAAGAAGTGGGGAGCCCCGACCAACTCCAGCATCTCATCGGGTACAGCCATGTCACCGGTGACAATATGCTCATCGGAGTGGCACAGTCCGGCGTACGCAGTCTTGACGACGACCTCGGTCGGCCCTGGCTCGCCAAGCTCGACCTCTTCGATCTTCCAGTCCTCTCCTGGCGCCCAGATTACTGCTGCCCGTGTCTTCACGTTCGTGTCCTTCCGTGGGTGAGAGTGGCCGTTTCCGCCACGAGGGCCAAGCTACCACCCCATGGGCAGGACAACCCAGGCAAGTGGCGGTTGGTCAGGGCCACAGGTCGGCGATCGAGGAGCGCGATCTTGCCACCAGGTCATCGAGCAAACGCGCACCCTCAGCCGGACTGGCTCCGGTCGGATCACCCAGTACTCCACTGGCTGACACCGCCTCCATCCCGGCGG
>JAAETV010000530.1 GCA_024227975.1 Actinomycetes bacterium | reverse complement strand
TGGGACCAGGCAGTGGCCGGAGCCGACGACGCCGTGGCCCAAGCGGTAGCGGCCACGGTGGCCGATCTCGATAGTGGGGCTGATCGGTCTGATCCAGCGAACGACCCGGATCTTCCCCGCTACGTGTTACCCGCACCGTGGGCCTTTCGGTGGGTCACCGACATGGGACTGTGGTCGGCTGAGGAGCGGGCTCAACGCGAGGCCCTGATGGCAGCCCACGCCCCGCCGGGTGGGTTTGGCGAGCTGGTTTGGACC
Source organism: Actinomycetes bacterium (assembly GCA_024227975.1). Next base: position 2,504 of record JAAETV010000530.1, on the reverse strand, counting down.
CAGGGTTTCATCCGCTCTCACCCACCGGCTGATCGGGTAGGTTCACTCCCCTTTGCCGTGCCCGAACTGCTGGTCCAGGTCTACCGGCGGGGGACCGACGAGCCAATTGAAGCTGAATCGCCCGAAGGGGAACCTCTCTCGTTCGCCGGACTCGACGGCTACCTCGAACGACTCCAGATGTACGACCCCACCAACGAGAGCGGATCAAGAACCGAGATCCGCATCGCAGCCGCCCAAGGGGCCCTCTTCGTGAGCATCGAGGCACCATTTGGCAATGAGGATGAGCTGAGGCGGTTCGCTGAGAGCCTCTCGATTGCGGGCGAGGACATCTCCCACGGAGTCCATTCGGCCGACGACGACTTCACCCTGCTGTTAGAGCTGCCAGGAGAATCGGGCAATGGCCCCGACTTCTACGACCGGTGGTCAGCGGCCTACGCCGCCGGCGGGGAAAGCAAAGCACTCGAGGTCTCATTGTCGGTGCAGTCGATCACATTCGAGCAACTCCAGATCGACCTGATGCGCGAGAGATCTCGGGGGGCCGACTACGAACCAGTGGTAGCGGGACGTTACCTGGCCAACCAGTACGAACGAACCGAGACCGAGACCGTGGTCTTCGACGACAACGGCAATGCAGTCGTGCTCGATGATCGCGAGGCAATCGAAGGAACCAGCCTGCTCCGATACGACCCCGTCAACCAGATCCTGGTTGGCCTCAACCTCACCGATGGTCTCGACGCCACCATTGCGCTGATGGAACAACTGACCGAGGTCGACATCGAGACCTGGCGGGAACTCGTCGAACCCTACAACGCCAAACCGTTGCAGCCTCGATAGGACTTCTGATCGCCCTACCGGGTGTCACTACTGCTGTGCCTTTGGTTCGCGAGCCGGCAACTGACCTTGGCCTCTACGTGACCGGCCGCCTTCGGATCACGATGAGGGGGCTTGCTTGGACATGGGGGTGTGTCGTGAAGTATTTCAAGGATCCAGCGCGACAGATCGGCTGGTTATTCGTCTTGGCGACCGTCGCCGGGGTCCTGAGCGTTCTCGTGATGAGGTCGACTCTCGGTGACGAGAACTTGCTCGCGGCGTCGCGGGCCAATCAAGGCTCGCTGCTATTGGGTGAGATGCTCATCTTCTTCATGCTGGCTGCGATGGTCGGCACAGCAGTCCTGCTCGGGCCAATACTCAGGCGCCACAGCGAGACGTTCGCGCTCGGCTATGTGCTCGCGAGGACGCTCGAGGTGGTGATGATTGCCATCGGCTTGGTGGCTGGCTTGTTGTTGGTGCCACTGAGCTGGAGTACTGCGGACGGGGCTGAACTGGTGGGTGCCGACGTCTTGGCGGAGACGCTCAGGAACGCTAGTGATTGGACGGGGTATCTCGGAGCCCAGATGATCTTCAGTATCTCTGCCCTGGTGCTGAACTGGGCGTTCCTCCGGTATGGGCTCATACCCCGCTGGTTGTCGGTGTGGGGTCTGGTTGGCGTGCCTCTGATGTTCTTGTCTGGTCTCCTGGTGATGTTCGAATCACTCAATTCGAGCGCATCGGCTCTGAACCTTCTGGTCGTACCTCTCGCCGTTCAGGAGATGGCGATGGCCGTCTGGCTGATCGTGAAGGGGGTCAGCGAGGCCACCGAACCCGACTCGGAGTTGGAGGCGGCCCCACCGCTGAGGGCCTGACCAACGTGCCGGCGCTGGCGAACGTTTCGCTCCCCACCACCACCGGAGGAATGATGGCTGACTCCACCCCAAAATCCGCTGACACCGAATTGGACGCAGCCCCAGGGAATGAACCCTCTCCCGGAGCCGCAACACTCCGACTCCTCGGTGCCGCGTTTCTCGTCCAGGCCATCGGCTCGGCAGTCAGCGGCCTGGTGCTCGCTCCCGTCGATCTCCTCGCCAATTCGGCTCCTGACGACATGGTGGGAACGATGTCCGATATCGCCGACGGCGAGTCACTGCTCCGGGCCAGCATCGTTGGGGAGATGGTGACCGCAGCTGGGATTGTGGCTCTTGGCACCCTCCTCTTCGCAGTCCTTCGCCGTCATGGCCGCAACATTGCCGCCGTAGCCTTGGGCTTGTACCTCGTCGAGGCGGCATTGCTCGCCATGCGAGAAGTACTGGTCTTCGCATTGTGGGCAACGAGCGAGCAGGCCGCGACCAATGGGGTGACAGAGGCGCTCACGGCCCAGGCAGCGATGCTCTATGAAGCGCAGGCCTTCGCCTACTCACTCCACACCCTGGTGTTCGCCGCCGGCGCCACCATCTTCTACATCCTGTTCGCCCGTTCGGGCCTTCTACCACGCGTCCTAGTCGGCCTGGGTCTTGTCGCCGCACCGCTAGCCCTCATCGGCCAGGCGTTAGTTGTACTCGGTGTCGACGTCCCGCTGTACGTCTTCATTCCCAACCTCCCGTTCGAGCTCGGTGCAGGGCTCTGGCTGGTACTGCGGGGTCATCGAATTGAGCGTTGAGCCCGAACGTTCGAGACACGGTGACGTGTCC
>JAAETV010000529.1 GCA_024227975.1 Actinomycetes bacterium | reverse complement strand
GCCCGAGATCGGAATGGTCGATCTGGCTGATCCTGATCTGGCTCAACGCCTGGCCGGGACCGTTGATGTCCAGTTGGAGGCGTTCGCCTCGACGATGCGGGAGGGCTTGTTGGCTGCCTCGGTCGAGATCGGTCTCGGGGTGATGGGCGAGTTGATCGAGGCTGAGGTCACTGAGGTTGCCGGTATCAAGGGCCGCCACGACCCGGACCGGTCGGCGTATCGCCATGGCAGCGAGGACGGCAAAGTGACCTTGGGGGGCCGGCGGGTCCCGGTGCGTCGACCCAGAGTCCGCACCGTCGCCGACGAAGCTGGTATGGAGCGAGAGGTGGCGCTGGAGTCCTATGACACCTTCGCCTCGGTCGATCTGCTGGCCGACCACATGGTCGCCTCGATGCTGGCCGGGCTGTCGGGCCGCCGCTATCAGCGGGGCCTTGAACCGGTCGGCGACAAGATCAACAACCAGGCATCGGGCACGTCACAGTCGGCGGTGTCACGCCGGTTCATCACCGCTACCAAAGCCCACCTGGCCACCTTCCGGGCCCGCCCCTTGGATGATCAGCGGTGGCTGATCGTGTATGTCGACGGGTTCGATTTCGCTGGTCACACCATGATCGGGGCCCTCGGCGTGACCGCCGCAGGTGTCAAAGTCCCCCTCGGTGTCATCGAGGGATCAACCGAGAACGCCACCGTCGTGCGCCATTTGATCACCGACCTGCGGGACCGGGGCCTGGACGCCACCGGCGGAACCCTGTTCGTCCTCGACGGCGGCAAAGCCCTACGCAAAGCCGTCACCGACGTGTACGCCAACCTGGCCGTCATCGCTCGGTGCCGCATCCACAAAGAGAGAAACGTGATGGACCACCTCCCCGAAGCTCAACGCCCGTGGGTTCGCCGCAAGCTCCACCAGGCCTGGGCCAACCCCAACCCAGGAGAGGCTGAGGCTGCGCTCAACGCGCTCGCTCGCCAGCTCGACGGAGTCAACCCCGACGCAGGGGCCAGCCTGCGCGAAGGACTCACCGAAACCCTCACCGTCACCCGATTGGGCGTCACCGGCGCCCTGCTCAAGACCGTGATGTCGACCAACCCAGTCGAATCGATGATCGAGATCGTCCGAGCCAACGCCCACAACGTGAAACGATGGAAAGACGGCGACATGAGACTGCGATGGGCAGCCACCGGCATGCTCGCCGCCGAGCAACAATTCCGACGGGTCAAGGGCTACCGGCAACTCCCAGCACTGGCCACCGCACTCGAACAAGCCACCACCACCGACACCCCAACCACCCTCGCTGTCACAGCCTGACCATAAGATCCCCCCTGGAGCCCACCACCAGATTCCACGACCAACGGGTCAACCTCACGGGATCGCCACGGTCCCGTCAGTTGTCCCGGGAAAGCGGAGCACCACCAAGCCAGTAGTGTGAGACGCGACAAGACCCCCTGGTTCCCAGGCTCGGTGGCTGCTTCAACAGCACCGATTGTCCTAGGTCAGGGGGTCTCCCG
>JAAETV010000528.1 GCA_024227975.1 Actinomycetes bacterium | reverse complement strand
GGATCAGGTTGGGAGCCAGGCCGCGATGGCTTGGCCAATCTCGTCTGGCGAGTCCTCCTGGCAGAAATGGTTGCCGGAGACGGTGACTTCGGTCTGGTTCGGCCAGCTCCGACACAGTTCCAACTGCTTGCCGAACAAGATCGCCCCTGGCTCGGCCCTGACCAGCAGTTTTGGCACCTCACTGGTCGAGAGCCAGGCGGCGTATTCGGAAGCTATCCCCGTGACGTCGGCTGGCTCACCCTCGATGGGAATCTGGCGGGGCCAGGTCAGGGTGGGGCGACGGGACTCGCCGGGTTCGATGTAGGGAGCCCGGTAGACGGCCATCTCCTCCTCGCCCAGATCACGGATCACCGACCCGGGGAGGACCGCATCGACGAAGAGGTTCTTGTCCAATATCATCCCCTCCCCTGCTTGTGATCGGAGGCCCCGGAAGATGTCGGTCGCGGCCTCGGGCCAGTCGGCCCAACTGGCGATAGGGGCCACGAGGGCCTCCATGTAGGCGATGCCGGCCACCCGGTCACGATGACGGTTTGCCCAGTCGAAGCCCAGGGCCGAGCCCCAGTCGTGGATGACAAAGGTGACTCGATCCTCGACCCCGATCTTGGTCAATAGCTCATCGAGATAGCTCCGATGTTCGACGAAGGTGTACGAGTCGGGTCCGGTATCGGGGAGTTTGTCGGAGTCCCCCATGCCGATCAGGTCAGGGGCAACGATCCGTCCCCGACCGGCGAGATGAGGCATGACATTGCGCCAGAGATACGAAGAGGTCGGGTTGCCATGGAGGAAGACGATCGGATCGCCTTCACCCTCGTCGACGTAGGTCATGTTCATCCCCTTGACCACGACAGACTTCTTCTCGTACGGGAACGCAGCAGAGATCGGCATGGCCACATCCTTCCAAGTCTCCCGGCCAGATAGCAACCCTTGGCCAGCCAGTCCGGAGAGCTGCCGGCTTCCCGCCACCCTTGAAGTTCCGACCGAACATCCCCCATCCGGACTCGTTCGTTGACATCCAAGCGGCCAGGCGAAGCTAGGTTTGCGGCTATGACGATCGATCCCCGAATCCCTGTTCTCGTTGGTGTGGCCCAGGTGAAGCAGCGGCCAGACGATCCCGCCGACGCCGTCGAGGCTGTCGCCCTGATGGAGCAGGTAATACGAGCTGCGGCCGCCGATGGGGGGAACCCATCCCTGGTCGAACGGCTCGACTACATCGGGGTCGTCCAGGGGGCTTGGCGCTATACCGATCCCGGCCGTCTCCTGGCCACTGCACTCGGGGCTTCAGGGGCTCGAACTGCCATCTCGGCCAATGGGGGCCAGACCCCCCAGTCGTACGTGAACACGCTGGCGGCCAGGATCGCGTCGGGCCAGCTCGACCGGGCTGTGATCGTCGGGGCTGAGACCATCTGGAGTCGGCGCCGCCAGCGTCGGGCTGGCCTCGAGGTGGTTGCGACCCATCAGGAAGGGGTCGAGCCAGACGAACGATACGGGTCCGACGTACCGATGACCACCGACTTCGAGATGGGGCGGGGGATGGAGCAACCGGTCAACTTCTATCCCCTGTTCGACTCCGCCATCAGGGCCCATCGAGGTGAGACCATCGAGGCTCACCGTCAACGCCTCTCGGCCCTGTGGGAGCGCTTCAACCAAGTAGCAGTAGCCAACGACTACGCCTGGTTCCGGACACCGATGACGGCCCAGGAGATCCGGGAGCCATCACCGTCGAACCGGATGGTCGGCTTCCCCTACACCAAGTCGATGAACTCCAACTGGGACCTCGACCAGGGGGCGGCGCTGCTGATGTGCTCGGTTGAGGCGGCTGAGGCGGCCGGGATCAGCCGTGATCGTTGGGTCTTCCCGTGGGCCGGGACCGACGCCCACGACACTTATGCGGTGTCCGAGCGTCGCGATCTACACTCTTCGCCCGCCATCACCGAGGCCGGACGTCGGGTCTATGAACTGGCGGGTGTCGGGGCAGACGATGTGGCCCATGTCGATCTCTACTCCTGTTTCCCATCAGCGGTCGAGGTCGGAGCTGAGTCGCTAGGACTTGGTGAGGATCGCCAGCTGACCCAGACCGGGGGCCTCACCTTCGCCGGGGGTCCCCTCAACAACTATGTGACCCACTCGATCGCCACCATGACTGGCACCCTACGCAATGATCCGGGGGCCATTGGTCTGGTCAGTGCAAACGGGGGCTTCTTGACCAAGCACGCCATCGGCATCTACTCGACCGAGCCCCCAGCGGCCACCTTCCGGACCGAGGATGTGCAGGATCGGGTCGATCAGGTTCCGAAGACGGTGGTCGACGAGAGCCACTCCGGCGAGGTCACGGTCGAGGCGTACACCGTTATGCATGACCACGAAGGCCCCCGGTTCGGCCTGTGTGCACTGCGGACACCAGCCGGCGCCCGCACCTGGGGGAAGGTCACCGACACTGCGACGGCGGCGGCCATGACCCAGACCGAAGCCATCGGATCGGCTGGTCACCTCGATGCTGAGGGGGTTCTCATCCTGATCTGACGCTCATCAATGATGGACGGACCCCTGGTCCGAAGAGCAGCGCCAATAGGGTTGGAGGATGGCTCGAGGGATGAAGAGTTCCCAACAGGTTGTCGTCGTTGCCAATCGGCTCCCATTTCGACGTCTCACCACTGATGGTGAGGTGACGTGGAAGACCAGCCCTGGGGGGCTGGTGGCGGCCCTCGCTCCCTCGTTGGCCGATACCGATGAGATGGCCTGGGTCGGGTGGGCCGGCGATCTCGATGAAGCAACCCATGATGAGGCCGTGACCGTTGACGGGATGCGTCTGACCCCGGTACCGGTATCGAGCGAAGACAAGCAGCTCCACTACGACGGGATGTCCAACGGCACCCTATGGCCGCTGTATCACGACAAGGTCGCCCCATCGGAGTTCCACCGAAGCTGGTATGAGGGCTACCGACGGGTCAACCAGCGCTTCGCCGAGGCAACGGCAGCCGTGGCCAACCAGGCGGCAAAGGTCTGGATCCACGACTACCAGCTCCAGCTCGTCCCGGCCATGCTGCGCCAGCTCCGACCAGACCTGAGGATCGGGTTCTTCCTCCACATCCCCTTTCCGCCCGAAGAGCTGTTCAGCCAGCTCCCTTGGCGGCGGGCCCTGGCCGCAGGCATCCTCGGCAGCGACCTGGTCGGCTTCCAGACCCCCGACGGGGTCGACAACTTCACCCGGCTGGCAGTGGCCCAGGGGGTGGCAACCAGAGAGGGAAAGTCAACCCTGCTGGTCGACGGCAGGAGGATCATGGTGAAGTCGTTTCCAATCGGCATCGACAACGCCCGTTACGAGGAAGCGGCCAAGGATCATGCCGTAACCGATGCCAGCCGAGATCTTCGGGCCAGCCTCGGCCAGCCCCATGTCGTCTTGTTGGGCGTCGATCGGCTCGACTACACCAAGGGCATCGACGTCCGGCTCCGGGCCTTCGAGGAGCTGCTGAGCGAGGGTCGGATCCATCCCTCACAGGTATCGATGGTCCAGGTGGCGGAACCGAGCCGCGACGATGTCGAGGCCTACATCTCGCTACGGGCCAGAGTCGAGCAGCTGGTGGGAAAGATCAATGGCGACTACGGACGGGTCGGCTTCCCCGTTGTCCACTACATCCACCAGACCCAGCCCTTCGAGCAGCTCCTCTCCCTCTATCGTGCGGCCGACGTGATGCTGGTGACGCCGTTTCGCGATGGGATGAACCTGGTGGCCAAGGAATATGTCGCCAGCCGCTACGACGACACCGGGGTTCTGGTGCTGTCGGAGTTCGCGGGAGCGGCCCACCAACTCAAGACTGCGCTGTTGGTGAATCCCTATGACATCGATGGGATGAAGAACGCCATCGTCGACGCCATCGAAATGGACCACGATGAGGTCCGCAAGAGGATGCGGGCTTTGCGGCGGGCATCCAAGCGCACCGACGCCGTTTCGTGGGCCGGCAGCTTCCTCGATGCCATGCCGGCCCAGCTTTGATCAACATCCAGATGAACTGACCGAGCAGTCGGGTGCCCGACCGCTCGAAAGGAGCTAGGGTCACCGAAAGCAGAGAAAAGGCCTTGGCGGTTCCCCCATCCCCACGCCCGAGGTACACCGATGGAAGACATGGTTCAGGAGCGGCAGCTCCCCGAGTTTGCTCGCGCTCAGATGTGGCCGATCAATGACGTAGCGGACCAGGTCGAACAGGCAATGCTCGCCTTCCCGGCCCGACGAAGAGTCCGCAGCCTGGAGCTGGCAGCGATACTGTCCGCTTCGATGCCAACGTCAAATGACCGGGAGTCGACGATCCGCCGCCAGGTGCTGACATCGCTTCGCACTCAGCCACAGGTTGCGTTCGTCGTCGAGAATCCGGTGGTGGTGGTTGGTGAGAAGGGCCGGCCACTAGTACTCGCTTCCAGCCCGCGGTGTGGCAATACGTTGCTCCACCGTCTCATCGCCTCGGCCCTCGGCCACCGCATCGTGGCGGCCCACACTGTCGACGATCTCGATCCATCTGGCCTTGCCGGCAATGTCTTGCTCCAAATCCACGCTCCAGCCACCGAGGTCACCCGACGCCTGGTCAGCCTGATCGGGGCCGAAGTGATCACGATCGCACGCCATCCCCTCGACATTTTGCTCTCGGTGTTGCACTTCAGTCGCAATGAGCAACAGGTCCGATATTGGGTGGGAGGCCACTGCCTGCCTCCCCACGAGCACTTCGGTCGGCTCGCGCCGCTCAGCGAAGAGTTCCTCGAATGGGCCGAGGGCCCGGGGGCCAATCGCCTACTGTCTGTCAGCCAGTCATGGTGGACACAGCCGCGAGCGCACCGGATCCGCTACGAGGAGCTCGTCTCGAACCCGCTGATCGTCGTCGAGAAGCTGGCTGCAAGTCTCGGAAAGCCACTCGAAGACGTCGAGCGGCTGGGACAAGTGGCAACCGAGCGGGTCACGTCATCCAACAACCATCAGTGGCGAGGCAAGCCTGGGGTCTGGCGGGAGCTACTGACGGCGGAGGCCGCCAACCGTATCCGGCGGGCCAATCCAACCTTGTTCGCCGAGCTCGGCTACGACACGGACGAACCAACAGCCACCCCAGACGAAGCCAACCAGAGGTGGGAAGCCCTCAAGCGCTGATGACCGGGGCCGCCCGGCTGAGGTCAGTGTTGGGGTGAAAACAAGACCTTGCGGGGCGCGGCCGGGTTCGACGCCAGCTCTTCGAAGGCCGGGGCCAGCTCGGCGAAGCCAATCACCCGATCAGTGATCCTTTCCACCCGCAGCCGATCGTCGGCCATCAGGTCGAGGGCCCGGTGGACATCGGCCACCGTGTAGCCGAGGGCCGCCCGCACCGTGAGCTGGTTGCGAACCAACTCGCCTGGCCGCACATCGTCGACCCGATTCGACACCCCGACAACGACAACGGTACCGCCGGCCCGGGCCGCTCGCATGGCCATGCTCATGGCTGCCGGGTGGCCAGCGCACTCATAGACGACGTCAGCTCCGAGTCCGTGGCCATGGTCTTCCAGCCACCCCACGGCATCACGACCGGGGGCGAAGGCGGCGTCGGCCCCGAGTGAGCATGCCAGCTCCCGTCGAGTCGGTTCAGGATCAATGGCAACCACACGAGAGGCCCCGGCCAGGCGGGCCAGAGCAGCCACCAGCAACCCGATGGTGCCGGCACCGACCACCACTACCAGGTCGCCCAGATGGTGATGGGCTCCGTTCACGGCATGAACAGCCACGGCCGCCGGCTCGCTCAGTGCGGCCAGGTCGTCGTCGATCGCCTCCGGAACCCGATGCACCCGCCGGGAGTCGACCCGGATGATCTCGGCGAAGGCCCCATGGGCGCAGGCTGCGGCGTCGGTCCCCACGATCATGGAAAGGGCAACGAGACAACCGGAGCCAAGTCCGGCTCGACACGGAGGGCAGGTCCCACACGGAGGAGAGGTGGCGCCAACCACGCGCTCTCCCTCGAAACGCCCCTCGACCCCGGCGCCGATAGCTACGATCCGGCCCACCCATTCATGGCCGAACCAGGCTGGGGCCGGCACCTCGCCGCTGATCCAAGCCTCGACATCGGGTCCCCCCACCCCACAGCGATCGATGGCCACAAGAACACTCCCGTCGATGAGCTCGGGTCGGCCCAGCTCGGTAATCTCGATCCGGCGCGGCCCGATCAGTATGGCCACCCGGTTCGATCCGGCTGTCGTCACGGCGACCCCAACTGGTCGAGGACAGCGAAGTAGGTGGGGAATGTCTTGGCAACACAATCCGGGTCGTCGAGTGAGATCCCCTCATATACCAATCCGAACAGGGCGAAACTCATGGCCATCCGGTGATCACCGTGAGTCATCACCGTCGCTGGTTGTGGTTGGCCTGGGTGGACGATGAATCCGTCGTCGATCTGTTCGGCCCTTATGCCCAGCTTGGTCAGTTCGCTGACGACGGCAGAGACGCGGTCGGTCTCCTTGGCCTTGATGAATCCGATTCCGGTGACCGTGGTTGGCGTGGTCGCAAACGCAGCGACAACAGCCAGCGTCTGGGCCACGTCGGAGATCTCGGCCATATCGATGGTGATCCCGCGGAGAGGCCGGCCCCCCTCGACCTCGATCCAATCATCGGATCGCCTGACGGTTGCTCCCATGGCCTCCAACAGGTCGACGAAACGGCTGTCACCCTGCACGGTTTCACTGTTGAGCCCCATGATCCTGACCCGGCCTCCGGTGATGGCAGCGGCGGCGAAGAAGTAGGATGCAGCCGACGCGTCGGGCTCGATGTCGACGGTCCGGGCCTGATAGCGCTGGGGACCGATCACGAAGTGCCGGTGGTGGTCATGGTCGACCTTGACCCCGAAACTGGCCATGGTGGCCATGGTCAGGTCGACATAAGGAGTGGAGACCTGGTCATCGGTGATCTCGATGATCGTTTCCTCCTGACCATCCGACCCTGGGGTGGCGTAGGGGGCCGCCATGAGGAGGCCGGAGAGGAACTGGCTCGAGACCGAGCCCGGCAGTTGGACGGTGCCAGCGCTCAGGCCGCCACCACCGATGGTCATGGGGAGGCGCTCTCCATCAATGTCGGCTCCGAGAGTCCTGAGGGCCCGAACCAGTTGGCCGAAGGGTCGGGCCCGGAGCTGGTCGTCGCCATCGATGACGTACGGCCCCGGCCCCAGTGCAGCCAGGCAGGCCAGGAACCGGCCCGTGGTCCCGGACTGGACGACATCGAACGATGCCGGGCCGGCCGGGACCTGACCATCACAACCGATGATACGGATCGAAGCCCGATGGGGGTCGGCGCTCACATCGATACCGAGCTGGCTCAGTGCCCCAACCATGGCTCGGGTGTCGTCTGCGAACAGGGCCCCCTCGAGAGTTGACACACCCCGGGCCAGGGCGGCGCAGATCAGAGCCCGATTGGTGTGGCTCTTGGAGCCGGGCACGCTGATGACGACGTCTGGCCGACCGGTCAGAGGCTCGATGACAAGGGGGCTGGGGCTCACGGTCCCAAGCTACTTTCGTTCGAACCCATGCCCCCCGAGCTCGGAGGCTGGATCAAGTCCAGGATCTCCTTGGCTCGAACTGCTTCAGTCGAGCGGACCATGATCCGGAATCTCGCGTCATCGCCAATCCCATCCTGGGAAACCGACGTCACCCGAATACCGGCCTCACCAAGCTGCTTGGCCACGGCGAGGGCCGCATCGCGAGTCGATCCCCCGTCAAGCGACTCGAACGAGACCGGACCCATCCCTGATCTTCCCCCTACCCGTCGCCGACCGAACCGTCGGCCAGGGCAGGGGGAACATCGTCGAAGCCAGTGTCCTCGTCTCGAGCGCCGCCCCCTTCGAGCTGGAGTCGGATCTCCTGGATGGCCAACCTGGCCTCGCGCAGGGAGCGATCCCGCTCAGCGAGGCGGTCGGCTGACTCGTCGAGGTCGGCCTGTAGCTTCGTGACCTGACCACTGACACGATCAAGCTCTTCCCTCGTCACCTCGAGGTGCTCGGGGGTGCTGACGGCCAACTGGTGGCGCAAACGGCGGTTGGTTTCGCGATCGTCTGCCTGATCCAAGCGAAGATCGGCGATGACGTGTTCGTAGTCTTCGATCCTGGCTCGCATACCCTTCCGCTGGCGGCGGCTGAGAATCGGAATCAGTAGTGACAGGAGCACGAACCCGAGAACGACCCCAAGAGCGAACGACGTCACAGTCTGCGTATCCAGAGCCAATGGGTGCACCTCCGGCCTCGAATGTACATGGTCCGATGCGCGGCCCGGTGTTGCCCCATTGACGTGTGGCTGGCCATCGCCCTTGGCAATCCCCTTGTTCGAACTCGATCCCAGCGCGCTGGAGCCCGCCTACTCAGCGTGGTAAGCGGGATCCAACCCCGAACTCTCGAAGCTTCCTGACTGCGGTCGAGGCAGGACGTCGTTTGGTTCGGCCCGTCGGGTCTGCGGCTACCGGCGGTATGACTGATAGCAAACATCCATCGACATTCGATGTCAAGCAAAACTACCCATTAGTCAGGTTTCCCCTGGTTAGAGGATGTTGTGTTTTTCGTCGCACTGCCAGTTATCCAGACCTACTGATGGTTTCTGATCATCCGGTGATGGCCAAACCGGTCCCTGGATCGAAGAAATGGAGCCTTCCCGTATCGACGACAAGGTCGATCGGATCGCCGATCTTGGCCGCCGATCGTGGGCTGACCCGAGCCACATAGGTGAAGCGACCTTCATCATCGGGAGTGGCGACGACGGCATCTTCCCCTTCGAACTCGGCATCCATGATGGCGTAGGGCTCAGCGTCGAGCAGGAAATGGAGGATGACCTCGGCCCCGAGCGACTCCACGAGCGTCGTCTCGGTGTGCAGGATCTGCCCCTCGGGTGCATCGGACTCCAGGCTCGCATCCTCGATGTCTTCTGGGCGGATACCGACCACCACCTCGCCATCCACATAGTCGGCCAGCGCCGGCCGGGCGTCGATGACAGCCTGCCCAAAGGCCAGCTCCCGACTTCCGAGTTGGAGCCGCAGATCAGAGCCTGACCCCACCAGGCGAACCTTCATGAGGTTCATCGACGGTGATCCAATGAAGCCAGCCACGAAGACGTTTCTAGGGGTGTCATACAGCTCCTGGGGGGTCGCCACCTGCTGCAGGATGCCCCGCTTGAGCACCGCAACCCGATCCCCCATCGTCATGGCCTCGACCTGATCATGGGTCACATAGATGGTGGTGACCCCGAGGTCACGCTGGAGGGCCGCGATCTCGGCCCGCATCTGGACCCGGAGCTTGGCGTCGAGGTTGGACAACGGCTCGTCCATGAGGAACGCCTTGGGCTGACGAACGATGGCCCGACCCATGGCCACCCGCTGGCGCTGGCCGCCAGAGAGCTGGCCCGGCTTCCGATCGAGCTGTTCGGTCAGGTCGAGGGTCCTGGCTGCGTTCTTGACCCGATCGGCGATCTCCGCCTTCGGCACCTTGGCCAGCTTCAGAGCGAAGCCAATATTGTCGGCAACGGTCATGTGGGGGTAGAGAGCGTAGTTCTGGAAGACCATGGCGATGTCACGATCCTTGGGGTGGACGTCGTTGACAACCCGATCCCCAATTCGCAGGTCCCCACCGCTGACGTCTTCTAGACCGGCCACCATGCGCAGGGCCGTCGACTTGCCGCACCCGGACGGTCCGACCAGCACCAAGAACTCACCGTCGGCAATATCGAGGCTTAGATCTTTGATGGCCTGGTACCCATTCGGGTAGACCTTGTTCACTTCATTCAATACCACTTCTGCCATGCGCCTATACCTCTCACGCTCGTTATCCAAGGACAGAGTACGTGCAATCGCCACCCCGGCGACGAGTTTCCGGCCAAGATCAGTCAGAGCCTCCTATCCTGGGTCCGGTGACGAGCCAGGGAGACCCATCCGAGAGTGGCGAACCAGCGGCCCTCACCGACTTCGACTGCCCCCGCTGCCAGCGGACCACGACTGCCCGCTTCTACGGGCCCTGCGACGACTGCCGCAGCCAGCTCCGAGCTGATCTCTCGGGCCAAGGGCGAGAGGTCGAGGTGGCCGACTACGAGCCGAAGATGAACGTCACCCCGAATGCGGTCGCCACCAAGGAGTGAGGAGCAGCTTCGGGCGAACTCGTCAGGCCCCACCCCGGCGAGCGATCCAGTCCTCGATGAGCCAGCCGGCGATCGACATCCCGCCCCGAGGGGCCGGAGGCAGTTCGTCATGGTGGTACCAATCGGCCTCGACGATCTCGGACTCTTGGGGTTGTAGCTCACCGCTGACGTAGCTGGCCCGGAACCCGATCATCACCGAGTGAGGAAAGGGCCAGGGCTGGCTTCCGAAGTAGGAGAGATTGCCGATCTCGATCCCCACCTCTTCCTTCACCTCACGGACGACACACTCCTCGAGTGATTCCCCTGGCTCGACGAAGCCGGCCAGAGCACTGTAGAAGCGGCCCGGGAACTGGCGACCCCAGGCCAGCAGGGCCCGGCCATCATCCCGCTCGACCAGCACGATGACGGCGGGCGTCAGACGCGGGTACGCCATCGACCCACAGCTGGGACAGACCCGCGCCCGATCCGAACCATGATGTTCGGTCTCCTGGCCGCAACGGCCACAGAAACGGTGGTCGAGGTCCCAGGTGATGATCTGGACCGCCCTCCCGGCCAGGGCCCAATCCTGCTCGGGAATCGAGCCGTAGAGCTTGCGCAAATGGAGCCACTGACCTGACATCGGAGGCTCTGCCCCTTCGACGACCAGTCCGGCCAGCACGGGGATACCGTCCTGGCGGCCCAGGAGATGGATGTCCTCGGAGTCCATTGGAGGGGCGGATCCCTCTGGGATCTCACCATCTACGACCAACACGTTGGCGCGACGATCGACGATGAACCAGCGGCTCTCGGGTGGCACCTCCCTGGAGGCCAGCTCGATCTCGGGTGCGGTCACCATCGGTACGAACATGGCAGCGACCCTATTACGACCTCATGCCCGGCACCCAGTGCGGTACCGAGTGGCGCCCAGCGAGAGGTCAACCATCGCCTCCCCCTACCAGGCCGTGCCCTAGGCTCGGCCAATCGCACACATCGGCACCCTGAATGAGGGCTCGCTCCATGCTTCCCTGAAGGACCTGCTGTCCAAGCCCGGCGATGCGTTCGAAGTCGAGCTCGACGGTTTCGTCATCGACATCCAGCGGGGCGACCTCCTGATCGAGATCCAGACAGCGGCCTTCGCCGCCATGGGCCGCAAGCTCGACCGGGTCCTGGCCCAGTTTCGCGTGCTGATCGTTCACCCCATCGCCGTCGAGACCTATCTCAATCGAGAAGGGGCGAAACCACGCCGATCACCGAAACGCAGCGACATCTATGGTCTGTTCGACGAGCTGGTCAGCTTCCCGACCCTGCTCGACCATCCGAACCTATCCATCGAGATCATCCTGATCTCGGTGGACAAGCACCAGCGCCACGATCCCTCTTTGCGGCGCAACCGTGGAGGCTGGCGAACCCACGACCGCAGGCTACGTCAGATCCACTCCCACCATCGCTTTGACACCGTCGGCGATCTGGCCCCCCTCATCCCTGACGGGCTACCACCGGTGTTCACCACCGCCGACCTGGCATCTACGGTTCCCACCAGCCGAGACCGGGCTCAGAAGATGGCGTATTGCCTGCGCCAGATCGGATTGTTCGAGGTGGTGGACCGAACTCGGTCCGGCTACCGGTACCGCCTTCACTAGGTGGCCACGTGGCGACACCATGAACCGGCCAACTCGGCTGCCATCTGGCTTTCGGGAGAATTCGGCCCCAACCGTCGACCAGGAGCCCCAAGCTTGGTACCGTGTCCGGGAATTCATGCTCAACCAATGGGTGGGCCGTAAGTCCTGGGGAGGCAGGGAAACCTCTCCGAATGGGCACAAGGATCATGACAAGTACTACATGCGGCGACCTGATGGTGGTACGTTGCCCAATCGCGGCGAGTAAAAGGGCGGAGGACTGTAAGTGAACGACCAGAGCGAGGCGACCGGCAGGCAGTGGTTCGGGCTTGACCGACTACGGTTGACCGACGACCAACACACCGTCGATGTGACGATCGGAGCGGAGAGCCATTGGGATCGGTCCCATCTGCGCAGGCTCCGCCAATCAGGTGATCTCCCCGGCATGGTTCCTGTTGTCGACAGTGATTTCGCCGCCAACGGCCTGCCCTTTGCCGTTACCCCCGTCATCGACGAACCGACGCTCGCCTCAGCCATCGACAGTGGCGATCTCGACTGGGCCGATGGCGCCGGTATCACCGAGGCGGTTGCTCGGGCCGCTCACGAGGCCCATCTCCGCGGTCTGTTCCATGGAGCACTCAGCCCCGAAGACATCCATCTCGTCGACGAGAACATTGCCATCAGCGGTATCGGCCTTGGGCTAGGGGGCACTCCCCCAGCCGACCGATCGGAGTGGGTCGCGCCCGAGGTTCGCGACGGCCAAGATCCGACGGAGCGCTCAGATGTCTATTCGCTGGGTCGAATCCTGGAGCGTTCGCTCGGCGACGCTCTCGACACCGCCCCCCGCTCGATCCGTCGTCTGATCATGTGGTCGAGTTCCGACACCCCCGAGGCTCGACCCCCCTCCGCCATGGAGTTCGCCAGTATCCTGGCCGAGGGCATTGGTGATGACCGCCGGACCTACGGCCCGGCCTTCATCCCGACGGGCAACACCGCCACTCTGGCTGCCGGGGCATCGGCCGCCGTCTCTGATCATGCCCCGGCCAGTTCTCAACCGGTCGAGACAGCCAATGGGGGCGGCCTCGGCGTGGTGGCTGCCGTCGGAGCTGCCGGCCTGCTCGATGGCGACACCCTCGAATCGCCCGAGACCCAGGATCCTGGATTCGCCATCAACGACACAGCCGAGCACGACTCCGCCACGATGTCGGACTCAGAAGGGGACTATGTCGACGGTATCTACGCCGACGACGCCAACGGTGAGGCCGAGGTCCAGGAGGAGGCCGACGAGGTTGCCTACGGGTCGGCTTCGACGGGTGAGGATGACCCAGCCGACTTCGATGCTGAGGTCGCTGAGAGTGAGTCAGGCCACGAGTTGGCGGAGTCGCCGGCGGCAGCTCAGACCATCGACCTCGACGAGACGATGGTCGCTCCCAACCGTCGTAATCTGGCTGGCTTGATCATCGGCGCCGTCCTCTTCATTGGGCTGGCCGGTATCGCCTGGGGCATCATCGGCTCTGGCGACTACGACGATACAACCGACGCCGCGGGACCGAGCGATCGATCAACGACGTCGACCGAAGCCCTGACCACGACGGCGGCATCGGCGACCCAGACCTCGAGTACCGCTTCCCAGTCGACCGTAACTACTCAGGCCGTTGTCACAACGGCATCCACGTCTACCACGGCAGCCCCAACCACGACGGTGGCCCCGCCCACCACGGCAGCCCCAACCACCACGGCAGCCCCAACTACGACGACTGCTCCGCCCGAGGTCGATGCGGGCTCGCTTGCTCCGACCGCTACGGGCCCGATGGCGGCGGAAGACGCCAAGGTACAGCTTCTGCACGGTGTCCCCGGAATAGATACCGATGTCTATGTGGACGGTGAGGCCATCGCCGCAGAGTTTGGCTCAGGTTCAGTGGCCGGTCCTATTGAGCTCGATCCTGGCAGCCACGAAATCGCTCTCTTCGCTGCGTCGTCTTCAGTACCGGCGTCGAGTGATGATCGCACCGACGACTCCCTGGCAACGAGCACCCTCCAGGTCGGCTCCAAGCCCGCATCACTGGTAGCTCACTTCGATGAGTCGGGAGACATCAGCTTGTCGGTGTTCTCCGAAGACCTGCGGCCTCTCGATCCCGGCGCCGGGCGGGTGAACCTTCGCCACCTCATGGAGGCCGAAACCGTCGATGCCTATGTCGATGGTGAGCTCGTCGCCACCCTGGGACCTGGTGAGGAGTTGGCTGTCGAGGTCGGCGCCGGATCGATCCTCGTCGAGTTCAAGGGAGAGGATGGGACCGTCATGACCGCAGCCACCGTTGTCGCCGCCGACGGCGAGCTTGCCTCATTGTCGGCCATCGGTTCTCCGGCTGATGAGACGGCAGAGATCGTCATCCAACGCTACTCCGGGCTCTCGACTGCTCCTGCTGGTGTCCCTACCGGCAACAGCGGCTTGCTTGGTGGCGATGAGGATACGACTGGGCTCCGCATGGTCTACGGGCTCATGATCGTGCTGATGGCCTCGGGTGTCGTCGTGATGCTACGGCGGCGAGCCGCCTCATGACAGGCCGTACTTCGGGCTGGGGCCCAAGCCAGCAGCCATGAGCCGACGGCCGATCCACGGCCTGATCATCCTGGCTATCGCCCTGGCCGTCGCCGGGGCGATGACAACGTCGAAGGACTGGGAGGTGGCTGGCGCCAGCGCGCTGGTAGCAGAGGAGCCTGATCCGGTCGTCGACGGAGGCTCCGAAGTCGAAGAGCCGGTGGGCCCGACCTTCCAGGTACCCATCCGTTCGGCCCGGCTCAGTGACAACGTCCCCACCGATGATGGGGACAGGCCTGTCCTGGTCAGGGTGGCCGGTATCGGTCTCGAAGCACCGATCATCTCAGTCGGGGTCGACGACAACAACCAGTTCGCAGTACCGGCCGCCGACACCGTTGGTTGGTATCAGCACAGCTCATCACCGGGCACACCCGGCGCAGCGGTGCTGGCGGCCCACGTCGACTATGGGGGACGACCGGGGGCGTTCTTCAATCTGAGCGAGGTGTTGCCCGGTGACACCCTCGAGCTCGAAATGGAAGACGGCACGGTGATCGCCTACAAGGTCACGGGCAACACGATCTACGACAAGACCGAGCTCCCGGCGGACGAGTTGTTCCGCAAGGATGGTGATTCGGTGCTCCAGCTGATCACGTGTGGCGGAACGTTCAACCCCGACAAGCGGTCCTACGCCGCCAACGTGGTGGTCACGGCGGAGCCGCTCACCTCCTGAGCGCTCCAAGGCCTCCTCAGCCCTGGTCT
>JAAETV010000527.1 GCA_024227975.1 Actinomycetes bacterium | reverse complement strand
ACGAGCCAGGCGGCAATTGCTCGACTCGAGTCGGGTGGGGTTGGTGCCACCCTCACCACCCTGCATCGTGTTGCCACTGCGCTCGGGCGCCGGATCACCGTAGAGCTGTCAGCAGCAAGCTGACACATTCGAACCAGAGCTCAGTATCTGTGGTAGCCCAACTGGTAGCCCCAGCGCCCGAACTCCAGCAGCCGTGAGCGAACCTCGACGGACTCTTCGCCTCTAGTGTCCGCTGCTCAGCGCACATCAGCGGCCTCTGGCGGACAGTTCGCGCGTCGCCTCACACGCGAGAGATCACAAGTTCAAGTCTTGTACGGTCCACTCACGTTTCCCCTGTTCGGGGGCCTCGACCAGCACCAGCGGCGATATTTTCAAATGTCCATGAGGCCTATCGTGAGGCCTCAGAACTGGGTCGGACGCTTGCCTGTCACTGAGCCTGGCGGCCGAGTTGGGGGTGAACCCATCACGCCGTCACCGGCGTGACGAACACGACGCGTTCGCTCGGCCCGTCGCAGGGTAAGTCGGGGAGTGCATGACCAAAGACATCACTCACCGAGCGCGCTGGTAGCCACCGGCAGCCGAAGCGCCTATGGGCGGTCTCGCCGGTCGGTGGCCACGTTGAGCGTTTCCGGCTGTGCAGTCGTCCTAGATCTCTTGGGATTTCGAGCCCGTGATTTTGTGACGAGTTTGTGGCGGCTGTCGCGACTTTGGGGGAGACTGAGATCGGGCTGTGACCTGCAACGATCGGGACTTTCGACCAAGTGTCGCCCGGTGTCAGCTCTGTAGGGACGGACCACACAACTTCAGTCGTACGCAAACAAAGGGTTGTCGCGGGTTCCGCTACGGCGACGACCTTTTTGGGGTGCTCGTCGTCACCGTTCCCGCCACACCGGCCTGACGCACCAGGGCCGGCTCCGCCGGTCCGACCACCCGATCAGCGACAAGGGCCGCGACCCGGAGGCCGGGAGGCAACGCCTCCCCTTAATGGTGTGTCGCGGATTTGGTGATCCGGT
>JAAETV010000526.1 GCA_024227975.1 Actinomycetes bacterium | reverse complement strand
CGATGTCGCCATCGTCACCTACGGAAACGGCGCCTATCTAGCGGCCCAGGCTCAAGCTGACCTGGAGGAGCGAGGGCTTGGAGTGAGTGTGGTCGACCTCCGCTGGCTGTCACCTCTGCCCCTGGATGCGGTGGCAGAGGCTGTCGCCGACTGTGGGCGGGTTGTCATTGTCGACGAGTGCCGACAGAGCGGATCGGCCAGTGAAGCGATCATGGTGGGCTTGGTCGAGCGAGGGGTAGGCCCGGTGACTCGGCTCTGCGCCGCCGACTCCTTCATCGCTACCGGCCCCGGCTCGGCGGCCACCCTGCCCAGTCGCGATGACATCGTCAGGGTGTGCCAGCCTAGCTGAATGAACATGACAGAAGGCGAGATCGCTTCTTGCTCTGGTTGCTAGACCGGCGAGTGTCGTCAGGTTTCGCCTAGCTGGTTTGCTGCTCGCGTATGTAGTCGAGAATCAGTTGCATCTCCGCCTCGCTCAGGGTGTCCGAGAAGCTTGGCATCTCCCGCCTACCATTCTCCATGCGTGACAGGATCCTATTGTCGCTCAAGCTGATCGCCTCCGATCCTCGGCCGAGGTCAGGTCCGATGTCGCCTTCCAGGTTTTGGCCGTGGCAAGAGGCACAATGGGCCTGGAAGAGCTCGGGGCCCGTGGCTGGTGACTGCTCCTCAATAGAGGTCGTGGTGGTGGCGACTTCATCGTTCGGGAGGACTGTCTCTGACGGCGGGCGGTCCTCGAGCCCGGGGGTGATGGCGAATACGAGAATCGCGATTGCACCTCCGAAATACATTGCTGCAAACACAACCCGAAGGGCGGGGTGGATTCGTTGCCACCACCACTTGCGAGCAGGCATTATGGCTTCCTCCGTTGGGTTTGAGTCCGGTCCCAGTGATTCTAGTTCGGCGGTTGGATTCGCCCACAGGTAGGGACGACTAGACCTGAAGGTCCTAGCTCGTCCCTACCCACGAGTCGTGGTCGTCACTCGAAATTGACGGTGATCCAACCTTGGTTGGCGCTCATGACGTGGTACTCAGGCTCCCAGCCGTCAGGGCCGGTGTCGGCATCCCAGTAGGCCACTCCCATCAAGGCCGGCGATCCGATCTCGAACTGGGTGTCCTGGGCGTCACCGGTCTGGAACGGTCGCATCACCTCGAAGGTCCATGTGCCGTCTTCGCCGATGGTTTCAGAGGTGTGGGTCCACACTCCCAACAGGCTGTTCTCAGCCCCATCGCCAACGTCATCATGCCTTTCGTCGGGGTTCGTGGCGAACTCATCGTCGAAGTTGCAGGCCTCGTCGTTGCCAGGATCATGGTCAGCGCCAGGACCTGAGACCGCTCCGCCACCTTCGGTACCAGCAGCGCAATCGAGCTCCAGGTGCCAGAGGTCAACCATGCCCAGGCTTGTGTCGCGATCGGCATCGGTTGCTCCCATGCCCTCGCCTGCGCCGTCGGTGATAACCCAATCCACGGCGGCAGCAGCCGACGCGTGGGGGTCGCCATCGATCCAGTCGTAGTCGTCTTCGATCTGGAACAGGAAGTAGATGTTGTCGCCGTCGTGGGCCACCTTCACGACTGCTTCCTTGGTCTCGAGGTCCTCATCGCTGATGGGAGCCAGGGTCATTTCCAAACCGTCGACATCAGCCCAATCTGAAGCGTCGCCATCAATGACGATCGTGGCTTCGGCCGCGGTCATACTGCGTCCCTCGTCGTTGAACGGTGACTCCGCTTCTTCCTCGGAGTCCTCGTCGGTGCCCTCTGAGTCCTCGTCGGTACTGTCTGAGTCCTCGTCGGTGCTATCGGAGGCAGTTGTCTGCTGCGTTCCTTCGTCGTCTGTGGTGGTGTCGTCGGCTGCGTCATCGCTCCCGCACGCGGCGGCGACGAGTGCAAAAGCGAAGACAGCACTAATCAATGGTCGGAATTTCATTGTCCGCTCCCTCTCCAATATGGTTTGCTCGTATAAGCCCTGCAGAGGCAGGAACGCACCCGTCACGCGTTGGCAGATGAATTCCCGTCTGGTTCTGAACCTATGCTGAGGCCAGCACCGCTCAAAGGGACTTTGGGCCTCACGATCCATTTATGCTGGAGACAAGGTCCATCTGCGTGCGAGATGGTGTGGCACCGGTGTCGGTGGACGTCGACGCACCCCAATCTCGCCGCCCGAAACCAGGATCAGGCATCGGGTATGTCCGGCCTCGGCCGTCACCGTAGCTAGTACTTGGTGGCGGTCAGTGGGGTAGGAGTGGTGGGACTGGGAGGCGGACCGCGTCAGCGACGACACGTATCAGCTCTGCTTCTTCGGCCGTTGTCTTCTGGTCGTGGAGAACGAGGGCGGTCGCGCCTTTTACGAAGGTTTCGCGCCCAGAGCGATCCAGATGAGACAGAGCATCCAAGGCCTGGTCAACCGCCTCGAACGTTAGTTGGCCGATGGCTGGGAGTGCATACGGCTGCACACCGAGAACGGCCAAGGCGGCCTCGAACGCGCCTTG
>JAAETV010000525.1 GCA_024227975.1 Actinomycetes bacterium | reverse complement strand
TGGCCGGCCTCGTAGTCGAGCTGGTCGCTCATGAATCCATGGCCGGCGAACGTCTCTGGTGTGGCACCGATGGCATCGAGTGCTGCGGTGTTGAGATGCCACTCGTGGCAGGTGCGCTGCCAGATGGCGACCGGTCGATCACCGCAGATTTCATCGATCTCGGTGCGGTGCAGCGTTCCGTGCCATAGGCGGTGGTATCCCCACGAGAACAGCCACTCACCCGGCTCCAAGCGCTGGTGGGCTTCGGCCAGCAGGCGCCGGTACGCCGCTGCGTCGGGGGCAGCTTCGAACGTTTGCCTTGGCATCACCCAACGCTCCGGAGCGATCACCTCGGTCATCAATGTCGTAGCCGCCAGAACAGGATGGAGGTGCTGATCGATCAAGCCCGGCATGACGACCCGGTCTCTGAACCGATCATCGACCACATGATCGGCACCGACCCTGGCGAGGACATCGGCTTGCGAGCCAACGGCGACGATCCGACCACCCTGAACAGCCACAGCCTCGGCACGCGGCAACGCCTCGTCCATCGTGATCACCGCTCGTGCCGGGTAGACGGTGATCCCGCCGGTCTCATCGTTGACGTTGGTCATCGGCCCACACTAGTGAGGCTCAGGGGTAGCGCGGCAAGGGCGCTCTGCTGGGCTGGTTCCTCCGGTAGGCGTAGCCATTTGTGAGCGGTCTTTGCCCACCTCACTCGCTGTCGGCAGCATCATGACGGCCGATGCCTCCGATCAGGTTCGCGACCTGGGCTCGGTAGCGTTCAAAGGCGGCTCGACCGTCCTCGGTCAGCCGGTAGGTGGTGCAAGGTCGCTTGTCGATGAAGGTCTTGGCGATCGTGACATAGCCCGCATCGTTGAGCCGACTCATGTGCGAGGAGATGTTGCCTGCCGTGAGCCCGGTTTGTCTGGCCAGGAACACGAAATCGGCCTCGTCAACGATGGAGAGGTTGGAGACGAGAACGAGGCGAGCCGGTTCGTGGATGAGCCGATCGAGGTCCTGGGCCTTGGTCGCGCCAGGAGCGTCGCCCAGGTTGCTCATCCTGATTTGATCACGGGGTTGCGGCCAAGAAATCGGACCAGCATGACGACCCCGGTGAGGGCTATCCCAGTTCCGGCCGCCAGCAGTGACCATCCTGGGTTGGCCTCCGCCCCAATGGCGACGGCACCGGCTACGACGAGCAGACCGGCGTAGCCGAGCAGTCGCCTCATTTGCATGAGATAGGCAAGGCCGGACACCCCGAGGGCAAGTAGCCATGCGAGCAACCCCGGCATCACCAGGCCAAGGGTGTCACTGTCGATCGAACTGGTCTCGACGGCGAAGAAGGTGACGATGCCAGCCATGAAGAGCAAGGTCCCTGCGGCCAGGAGAGCGATGAGATTGCGCTGTTCCCATCGTCGACGCGGCCCTCGCCACTTCACGTACCCGATGCGGGGTTCGACGACCTTCTTCCGTACGGCGAGAACCGAGGTGAGGAATACGGCTGGTATCACCCCAGCCAACCCGGCGAAGTCTGGGAACCAGATCCAGGTGATGCCGATGCACATCAATGAGACTCCGCTGAAGGTATCGATGATGCCATCGGAGTAGGCCGCCCCGTAGGCGTTGTCTTCGAGGGTGCCCAGATTCATGGATCTGTCGGACATAGTATCTCCTGCAAAGCAGTTTGTATCACAAACCTACCTCAGGCATCGCACACGATCCAGGGCCTTTTGGCCCTGGATTCCCTCGCGTTGGCAACCATCACGGCCTGGGTCGGCTGGCTCCGTATTCTGACCCCTAGGTAGGATCGCGGCTGTGACAGCTACAGAGCCAACCATGAACCGCGAGGCGATCCACGAGCGTTATCGGGCCGAACGCGACAAGCGGTTTCGCTCTGACGGTGCCACCCAGTACCTCGAGCCCACAGGCCGGTTTGCCAACCTCGACGACGATCCCTGGATCGGCCCCGTCGACCGTAACCCGGTCAACGACGAGGTGACGGTGGCCCTGATCGGAGGGGGATTTGCTGGCCTCTGTACTGGTGCCCACCTGCACGAGGCGGGCGTGACCGATGTCCGCATCGTTGACGCTGCCGGTGATGTTGGAGGTGTCTGGTACTGGAATCGCTACCCGGGCGCCATGTGCGATACGGCCGCAATGGTGTATCTGCCCTTGCTGGAGGAGACGGGCTATCTCCCAACCATGAAGTATGTGTTCGGGACCGAGATCTTCGAGCACGCTCAGCGGATTGCCAGGACCTTCGACCTCTACGACAACGCCCTGTTCTCCACCCAGGTGACCCATCTGGAGTGGAACGAACCGGATCAACGCTGGGTCATTGAAACTGACCGCGGTGACTGTTTCCGCGCCCGATTCGTGGCCATGGGGACTGGGCCCATGACGCTCCTCAAACTCCCGGGTATCGAGGGCATTGATGAGTTCGGGGGCCATGCGTTCCACACCGCGCGATGGGACTACTCCTATACGGGTGGTGATCGGGCCGGGGCGCCGATGGACAATCTCGCCGACAAGCGTGTTGGCATCATCGGCACCGGGGCAACTGCCGTGCAGTGCATCCCGCCCCTGGCCCGAGACGCGGCCGAGCTCTTCGTGTTCCAACGCACACCATCATCCATCGATGTGCGGAACAACCACTCCCTCGACAAGGAGTACTTCGACTCATTGGGGTCTGGATGGCAACGGAAGTGGCGCACGAACTTCGCAATTCTGCAGATGGCGGGAACCGCCGACGAAGACTTCGTGAAGGACGGCTGGACCGACATCGCCCAACGTATTCGCCAGCGGGTCATCGAGGAGACGGGCAAGCCCGATATCAAGGTCACGGCCGAGCTGATGGTGCAGGCCTATCTCGATTCCGACGATGAGAAAATGGACGAAATCCGCGCTCGAGTCGACCAGATCGTCGAGGATCCGGCCACGGCCGAAGCACTCAAGCCGTGGTACCGGCAGTTGTGCAAGCGTCCATGCTTCCACGACGAGTACCTCCAGGCCTACAACGTGCCCACCTGCCATCTGATCGACACCGACGGCCAAGGTGTGGAACGCATCGACGAGACAGGGGTGTGGGCCAACGGGGAGCACTTCGACCTCGACTGCATAGTGTTGGCGTCGGGCTTCGAGGTTCACCTTGCCCACACGGCTGGCTATGAGACCGTCGGACGGGACGGCACGAAGCTGTCCGATCACTGGTCAGATGGCATGCGCAGCATGCACGGCATCCATGTTCAAGGGTTCCCCAATCTGTTCATCGAGGGTTTGAGTCAGGGAGGGCGCCTGATCTCGAACATCACCCACAACCTGGATGAGGTCGGCCTCAATATCGCCGCCGTGGTTGCTCACATGCTCGAAACCGGGGACTCCACAGTGGAGGTGTCTGATGAGGCGGAACACGCCTGGATGGAGCTGCTCGACAATTCTCCCGATTCGCTTCTCAGCAGCCCTGACTGCACCCCCGGCTACTACAACAACGAGGGGCAACCCCCAACCCCGGCCGACGTGCGGAACGCCCGCGGCTACCCGGCAGGTCCGGCGCCGTTCTTCGAATACATCGAGGACTGGAGGCGCACTGGCGACTTCGAGGGACTCGAGTTTCGTGACGTTGGCCAATGAGACCAATCATGAGCTACGACTCAGGGGCCCGAAGGGCCGACTGAGCGGTACCCGCAAAATTGCGACTCCTCTTCCGACTGTGGTTGTGTGGCAAACTTCACGCCATGAGCGAAGGTCGAGTCGTACTGGTCACCGGAGCTGCACGAGGGATCGGGCGCGGTATCGCGCAGAGCTTCCTAGAAGCGGGTCATCGGGTGATGGCCGCCGATCTGGGGGAAGGCGCCGAGTGGCGCTACTCACTCTCGACATCAACCGAGCTCGACACAACGGTCGCTGAATTGAGGGCCCACGGTGACATCAACGGCACACCGGTCGATGTCACCGATGCCGACTCCTGTAGATCCGCGGTGAAGGCCACTATGGAAACCTTCGGGCGCCTCGACGTGCTGATCAACAATGCCGGGGTCGTCGACTCCGGTCCCATCGAGAGTTTCTCCGAGACTCAGTGGGACCGCATCTTCGACGTGAACGTCAAGGGCATCTATCACATGACCTCGGCCGCCATCACCCACCTACGCGCATCGGACGATGCCGCCATCGTCAACACCGCCTCGATCGCAGGGAAGCTCGGCGCACCCAACATGAGCGCCTATTGCGGCTCGAAGTGGGCCGCCATCGGCATCACAAAATCACTCGCTCAAGAGTTCGCTGCCGACGGCATCCGGGTCAATGCACTCTGCCCTGGCATCGTCGGTACCGCGATGTGGCTCGACCATCTCATGGAAGGCAAAGGTGAAGGCGCTTTCGAAACGCGCATGGAGCAGACAGTCCCCCTCAGGCGTCCCCAGACAACGGCCGACATGGGCCAAGGTGCGGTCTACCTCGCCACCGCGCCCAACGTCACCGGGGTCGCCCTGTCGGTTGCGGGCGGACTCGACCAGTAGGCAGGCCGCAAGCGCTGTCGGCAACCTCGGCTACGCAGACCATGCTTTCGCGTCCTAGTCGACACTCGCCGCCGGTGGCGCGGGCCAACCCGACCGTTGCGAGCGCGGCTACTTCATCAGGCCAACCGTGTTCGCCGACGTCACTCCCGATTCCACGATCACAGTGGAGGAGGTCTTCGGCCCGGTCCTTGCGATGATCGCCTCCGACACCGCCGGCGAGGCCGTAGAGCCCATCGCGCTGATAGGCGACCGGCCCCCCGTCTTGTGAATTGGCTTCAACCATGGATCTGACCATTCGGGACGCAACTGACACTGATCGCATCTCCATCGCTGAGTTGCACTCGGCAAGCTGGATGAGTGCCTATGCCTCAATTCTGCCGGCGCACTTCCTCGAGGGGGTGGAAGAGCGACACCGCAGACAGTGGGCGACGCTCCCGAGCAGCGGATTCGTGCTGATCGGTGAACAGGCTGGAGAAACGGTTGGGTTCGGCGCAGTGCTCGAGCCAGACCCAGGCTCAGGCGAGCTCCTGCTCGACAACCTGCACGTTGCGCCGAAGACCCGCAGCTCCGGGGTCGGATCTCGTCTGCTGACCGCCGTGTTCGAGCGTGCCAGGTCGACCACATCCAACAGGCTCTACCTGTGGGTGTTGGAGGACAACGTCGGAGCGCGACGTTTCTACCGAAGACACGGCGGGATCGAAACCGTTACCCGAGTCGAGGATCTCGACCCCCGAACCGAAGCGGAGGAGCGCCGTGTCGAGTGGTGGCTGCCCCTCCGATGAGACTCTCCCGACGATCAGGGCCGGGGTTCGCGTGGGAGCCCAAGTACCCGTTCACCGATGATGTTCTTGATGGTCTCGTCGGTGCCGACTGCGATGTGGTTTCCCAGTGCCCCCAGTACGAATGCATTCCAGGCGAAGGTTCCCCACTCACCGGTGTCAGCAGTGAGGCGTGCGCCCAGAGTGTCACCTACGAGCTTGGAGGCTGCCGAGAGGTTGCGGGCCAAAGCGAGCTTGGACATGATCCGGGCGTCGGGCGGGAGATCGCGCCTCCGATTCAGGTGACCTGCGGCCCCAAACGACGACATCACAGCGGCCAGGGCCTGTCTGGTCAGGAGGTCGTTGGCCCGATCGAAATGGCGTGCCAGCTCAATCAGTCGCTGTCCGTTGGCGATGCCCACCCCACCCCGGCCGTGGCCGGCACCCACGAGTTCACGCTCGTACATGAGGGTGTGCACCGCGACGGGCCAGCCTCCGTCTACCTCTCCGATGCGGTGGTCATCGGAGACCTCCAGATCGGTGATGAACACCTCGTTGAAGGCAGCTCCTCCGGTCATCTGCCGCAGGGGGCGCACCTCCACGGCCGGATCGTGCATATCGATGAGGAAGGTCGAGAGCCCGTGGTGGCGTGGCCGATTGGGATCGGTGCGGCAAAGGACTAGGCCGATATCAGCGGTGTTAGCGTCGGAGGTCCAGACCTTCTGCCCGTTGACGACCCAGGTTCCGCCACGTTCACCCTGCGTCGAGCCGGAACGGGCGGCGCATGTGGCGCTGGCCAGATCGGATCCGGCACCCGGTTCGCTGAACAGCTCGCACGCGATCAGGTCTCCCCGATAGAGCCCGGGAACATAGCGCTCCTGGAGGTGGGGTCGGGCGTGAGCCATGAGGATCGGACCGATGACGGGACCGAGCTTGAACCACTGCTGGGTTGGGGTGTCGAACTCGCTTTCGATCTGTTCGTAGGTGCGGGCGTAGGCGCGAGTCAGGTTGCGGCCGCCCAGCTCGTGGGGCCCGTCGATGAACCCATATCCGGCATCGAAGCGATGCCGGCGCCAGTGGCGGGACTCCTCTAGGGTGGCCTCATCGCGCTCCTGGTCGTACTCCTCCCAGATCTCGACCACTCCATCATCGCCGTCGCCCCACCTGAAGGTGCCGCCGCTCGGCTTCGGAGAGGCGTGGCCTTCTAGCCATCTCCGCGCTTGGCTTGCGAACTCGTCCACGCTTGGTTGGCTGTCGGTGGTCGGAGTGCCGGAATCCGCTCCGTCGCTAGTGACCATGATGTCGATCACCCCCCTTAGGGTGTCACGCCGACGCAGCTGAGTAGGACCTCAGCCAGGCGCCGACCTCTATCGGCGTCGGCGAGGATCGTGTCGGTGACAATGACCCCCATCTTCTTTGCCTGGATCATTGGCTCGTTCTCTGCGTCCGCCCCATCGAGCACGAAGGTTGCGGCCAGATCGTGGTACAGCCCGGCGACGGCCATCGGGGTGTGAGCGAGTTCCCGAGCCCTCATCAGTTCCTGGCGAGCCCGAGCCCGCTGAGCCTCCCCGCTGTCGACTATGGGCACGGCGTCGACGATCGGGGTGACGGCCACGACCGAGGACCGCCTATCGGCGAGACAATCGCGAACCCCTGGCAACGAGAGAATCGGCTCGACACTCGACACCGGGTTGCTAGGGCCAAGAACAACCAGGTCGGCGTCGTTGATGGCCTCCAGAACTCCAGGAGCGGCAGTAGCCCCCTCAATCCCGTCGTATGAGACCCCTTCGACCGGGCCGGCAGCCTTCAACTTCACGAACCATTCCTCGAAGGAGTAGGTACCGTCCGACCTCGTCACGAGGGTGGAGACCTCGGAGTCGGTCATGGGAAGTAGGCGGGTACATACTCCAAGCCCTTCGGCCAGCCTGGCGGTGAGGGAGCTGAGCGAGAGGCCCTCCGCGAGAAGCTTGGTTCGCAAGAGGTGGGTTGCGAGGTCGAGGTCACCAAGGTTGAACCAAGCGTCATGGCCCATTCGGCGAAGCTGGCCCATCGTATTGAAGGAGTCGCCGGCCAGACCCCAACCCCGATCCTGATCTCGCATGCCGGCCAAGGCATAGAGGTTGGTGTCGAGATCGGGGCAGATCCGGAGCCCATAGCGCCAGAGATCGTCGGCGGTATTGACAACCAGTGTCAGGTGACCGGGATCGACCCCCGCGGCGAGGGGGACAGCCAGTCGGCTGCAACCAACTCCGCCACCGAGCATCGTGACGGTCGGACCCACGGCAGCGACGCTCAGGGCCGGGTGTGAACCCGGTCGCCACTGGGGGAGAAGGCCTCGACAAGGAACCGCTCTTGGGGTTTCTCCGACGCCGTCTTGGGGATCTCGTCGACCACCTGCAGGTAGCTGGGAACGAAGTTCGACTCCAGGCCTTCCCGACAGGCGGCGAAGATCGAAGCGGGGTCGAGCTGGTCGGGATCGACGGGGGTGATCGCGGCGACAACGTCCTTCTCACCCGGTGCACCAGATGCGGCTGGAATCCCATAGACGAATACATCGTTCACGTGAGGGTGCTCGGCCAGGACCTTTTCGACATAGCTGGCATTGACGAAGTCGCCGTTGTGGCGAATTCCCCCTCCCTTGCGGTAGTCGAAGAAGAACCAGCCGTCCTCGTCGGTATGGCCGATGTCGCCCGATCGGAGCCATCCGCCGCGAGTCTTGGCCGACGATGCTTCTGGCTTGTCGTAGTACTCGACCTTGGCCGACCCGCCCCCCGCCGGGCGTGAGCAGATCTCACCCTGTGTGCCGGCCGGACACTCCTGGTCATCATCATCGAGGATCTTCATGTTGAGGCCTGGAGCCGGTCGCCCGAAAGAGCCAAGAGGGCCCACTCCGATCGGGTTGTAGGCGAGTCCGCCTTCGACGGCTCCGTACCACTCGAAAACCGAGACCCCGAAGCGTTTCTCGAAAGACTCCCAGATGGCGGCCGGCATCCCGGCGCTGACCACGAACCGCACCGGGTTGTCAGCATCATTGGGCTTGGGCCGCTCGCTGTAGACCGCGGTCGACATGCCCCCGAGAAGGCTGAAGGTGGTGCACCCGTAGAGGCGGCACACGTCCCACAGCTTCGACTTGGTGAAGCGGAGGCTGAAGACCCCTCGCAATCCCATGCCGAGCGATGGGCCCAGGGTCACGGCTTGGGCATTTCCATGGGTCAGTGACAGCCCGGTGTAGGGACGATCCTCGGGTCCATAGCCCAGCAGGCGACCCAGTGAAGCGAAGCCACCGAACCGCTCATTGGGAAACACGACCCCCTTTGGATCACCGGTCGTACCCGAGGTGTAGATGATCTGGAGGGGGTCGGTTGGGCTCTGAAGACGCACGTCGACGGTTGCTTCTGGACCGTCGAGAACCGCAGCCAACGATTCGACACCGTCGATGTCGTCGAGTGAGGGGGTGTCCTGTTCCTGGGTGGCCAGGGCCAGCAGCCAGATGTCATGGCCAAGTGATGAACGCGCGGCATCGACCGCGGCCAAGGAGTAGTCACCACAGATGACTCCCTTGCAGCCTGCGTCGCTCAGCATGTACGCCAGCTTGTCGCCCTTCGTGCGAGGGTCGATTGGCACCGCAACCGCGCCCGTGATGGAGGTCGCGATCATGGCCTCGACGAACTCCGGGTGATTGCGCATCATCAGGGCGAACCGGTCGCCCCGTTCCATCCCCTGGTCGATCAGGGCCCGGGCCAGTCGATGACCATTGGCCTGCAGATCGGCGAACGTGCGGATCTCATGAGGGGTTGCCCCACCATCGAGGCTCAGGTGCTCGAAAGTCAACACATCCAGGTCGGGTTGGCGTTGTGTCTGGTTGTGAATCAGGTCAGCCAGGACATTGTCGTTGCGTTCACGCATAGCTGCTACTCAGTTCGAGACGATTGTTACGCACATGGCTGCGGCGTCAGCACCGATGGTCCCGCCCCCGTTGTGGGCCAGCCCAACCGTGGCGCCGTCAACCTGGCGCTCACCGGAACGGCCCTGTATCTGTTCGGTCAACTCGACGATCTGGGCGATTCCGGTTGCTCCAACCGGGTGACCCTTGCGTAGGAGCCCACCCGAGGTATTGACCGGGAGGCGACCTCCGATACTTGTGTCGCCACTGTCGACGAGCTTGCCTCCTTCGCCGGTGGCACAGAGCCCCAATGCCTCATAGGCGATGAGCTCAGCCGGGGCGCTGGCGTCATGACACTCGACGACGCTCAGGTCATCGGGCCCCACTCCGGCCTCTTCATAGGCTTCCTTGGCGCACAAGCGAGCCACATCTTCCTCATCAGGGCCACGATCCCACCCGGAGTGCAATACGCACGAGCGGATACGAACCGGTTTCTCGATGCCGAGCTGACGGGCCCGAGCGGGGCTGACCAGGATCACGGCTGCCGCCCCGTCGCCGATGGGGGAGCACATGGGGCGAGTCAACGGCTCGGCGATCATCGGCGCCGCCAACACCTCTTCGACGCTCATCTCGTTCCGGAACTGGGCACGTTCATTGAAGTGACCGTGCCGGGAGTTCTTGGCCGAGATAGAGGCGAACTGCTCGACGGTCGTCCCATAGCGACTCATATGGTTTCGAGCAACGCCGGCATAGATGTCCATGAACATGGATCGATTCTCGCCAGCCCCCTTCGATGCCGACTTGGCCCCGTCCGAAGCAGCCCTCTTCTTGAGGTTGGCCATGAACTCCTGGAGCTGCTCGACGTCGACGGCCCCGCTGAACGCACCGAAGGACTTCTTCTTGTCCTCGTGGTACAGCTTCTCGACCCCCAAGGCCAGGACACAGTCGTACAGCCCGGCTGTCACCATGGCCGCGGCCTGATGGACCGCAGTCGAGGCGCTGGCACAGGCGTTCTCGACATTGATTACGGGCAGCTTCCCCAGCCCGATTCCGCGGAGCACGACCTGGCCTCGGATCGACTCCTGGCCGGTCACGAGGCCGGCGGCCGCATTGCCGACATAGGCCGCG
>JAAETV010000524.1 GCA_024227975.1 Actinomycetes bacterium | reverse complement strand
CAGCAGGGTCCACCTGGTCTGGTGGTTGGCCTGGAGATAGGCGTTGACATCGTGCATATCCGAAGCGGTGAACTCACCGTCGTTGGCGGTTCCCGTCGCCTGGATCGCCTCGACGATCAGACCGTTCAGTTCGTCGGCGGCACGCGCGCCTTCGGCGATCTCCTCTATCGAGATGCGGCGATTGAGTTCGGGGTCGGCCATGATCAGGCTGACCACCTGATCCAGACCGGTACCGGTGCTGCCTTTCACGTAAGGCGTCACATCGGGGTTGACCAGCGCACCGCTTTCAAGATCTTCTTCAAGGAGGCTGTTCAGCCAAACGGCCACATCTTCCAGCGAGGCGTTACGGTTGCCGTCTTCGTTGAGCAGTCGACCGCTTTGGATTGCAAAACCCAGGTGGTAGATGCCGTCGGCCACGGTGTTGACGCCGTTCTGGTCGAACAACCGGGCCACGGCGCCGTCGTTCTGCACCCGATGGTAGCCGGTCTCTTCACTGGATTCGTCATCTCCGTGCAGCAGGGTCCAGGTGTCCAGATGATTCGCCCGGATGTAGGCATTGAGCGCATAGATGTCCGAGGCGGCGAACTCGCCGTTGTTGGCCGTTCCCGTCTCCTTGATCGCCTCGACGATGATGGCGTTCATCCGGTCGGCCGATTCGGCCCCGCCGCGGATATCCTCGTTGGAGATGCGCCGGCTCAGCTCGGTGTCGGCGTTGATCATGTCGATGATCTGGTCCAGCCCGGTGCCGGTGCTGCCCTCTACCTCCGGATCCACCTGACCGTTGGCCAGACTGCCGTCGCCCAGTTGT
>JAAETV010000523.1 GCA_024227975.1 Actinomycetes bacterium | reverse complement strand
TTATAGCGGATCAGGACGAAATCGTTATCACTGCCGTTATCGCGGTACCCCGATACCAGAATCTTGCCATCGTCCTGTACTACGACGTCTTGGCCAACATCGCTGCCAGACCCAACTGGCGTGATAACGATGCCGTCACCCCCGCCAAAGCTAATGTCCAACGTGCCGTCGGCGTTGTAGCGGGTCAATGCAAAGTCGTTATTAGGACTAGCATCGCTGTTCTTACTTTTCCCTCCCACCAATATCTTGCCATCGCTTTGGATGGCAACGCTGTAACCAATATCGTCCGCCGACCCGATCGACGTGGTAACGATGCCATCAGCCGAGGCCAGCATAAAGGTCGGCGCCGTATTGGTAGCCTCGGTGACGGTGAAGTTCGCGGCGAATTCGGAGGTATCGCCATAGGTGCCGTTGCCGTAATCAAAGGTGGCGGTGGCGGTGATTTCCTCACCGGCGTAGACCAGCGCATCGATGGTGGCGGTAAAAGTGGCGTCGCCCGATCCGTCGGTAGTGACTGTGGTATAACCCAGATAACGCTCGGCCTCGCCATATCCAAGGGCATCGGGGGTGCCGGTGGCAAAGAACTCGATCCGATAGAGCTGACTAGCGTTAGTGTTGAGTGAGCTGGTGATTTCGATCTGTGATCCCGCGGTTGCG
>JAAETV010000522.1 GCA_024227975.1 Actinomycetes bacterium | reverse complement strand
CCGGCGATGTCGACCGGGTGTGGTGCCCGGAAATCTTCGTGCACGCCGCGGTTGCAATCGCCTCCCACGAGTGACTGGGTGGCACCCTGCGAGCGGGTTGTCACATGAAAGAGCGCTGCTGCTGTTCCTCACACAGAGTGATGGTCGTGGCCACGTCCGGGTAATCGTTGTTGGCCACCAGCGGGCAGATTCTGCTGGCCGCCCACACAGGTCGATCCTGCGGCGGTCAGGCGGATAGTCGGCGCTCCGTCGGGAACTCGTCGAGAAGCCTGAACAGATGTGTGACGAGGTCGGGCATCTACTTGACTCACGTGTTCCGTCCAGTCCGTGGAGCGCCCATGCGAACAGGCGCTGCGCCGCCGACAAACGTGAAGCATACATGAGGCATACGTGTATGCTTCATGTATGTCCGATGTGATTCCTGACAAGCCGAAGCGTAAGGCGATGTTCCTTGGCCCCAAAGCGCTTCGGAATCTCGCGGCGACAGCCTCTCGGCGACGAACGGAGCGCGAGGCGGTGGAAGAGGCGTTGGAACTGCTCGCGGCACGTGATGCGCAGCAAGACGCCATGCGAGATTTCATTGACTGGGCCACCGCCCAATGGGGGACACCGACCGAGGCGGAGCGGGCACGGGCCGATGAGATCTGGTCGAACCGATGATCCTCGACGCTGGTGTCTTCATTGCGCTCGAGAACGCATCGCAGCGCAGAGTCGTACTCGCCCTGATCGAGATGATGCAGGCCGAGGGTGTGGAACCCAAAACGAATGAAGCGGCGCTTGCGCAGGCGTGGCGTGATCCGGGAAGGCAAGTGCCCCTGGCCATGCTGGTGAAGGCAACAACGGTGTACCCCCTAGGCGATCCCAAGGTCATCGGCATGCGTTGCGCACAAGCCGGGACGAACGACGTGGTCGACGCCAGCCTTGCCGTGCTCGCCGATCAACTCGAAATGGCCATTGTCACCACTGATCCGGCCGACATGGCTCGCCTCGGCGTTGCCTGCCATGAGCTGTAGGGGCTGATAGCCAGCGAAACCTATGATCTGGCGGCACACCCCGGTGTCACCATTGGTCAAGATATTCGGCCTTGTCTGTGGCACAAGTCCAAGTCTCAGGTGTCTATGAGTATGGAGATTGATCGGGGCGACCCGGTTCACCGGATCTTGATCGACGCCAGGCCTCGTTTGTGGAAGGCCTTCGTTGCTGTTCGCGGTGAACATGGAGCCGACGAGGCCGTCTCGGAGGCCTTGGCCTGGGGGTGGGAGCATCGGGAACGACTGGTGTCCATGGACAACCCGATCGGCTACCTGTACCGGGTCGGGCTGAGCCGCTCATCGAAGATTGTCGGCGGCAACAGCTCCACGGCCTCTGCTCTTCTCCCCGAACCGGCCGAGGTTGGCTTGCCCCTCATCGAGCCAGGGCTCATTCCAGCATTGCTGTCGCTACCAGAACGGCAACGATGCGCGGTCTGGCTGGTTCATGCCTGCGGCTGGACCCACGCCGAAACGGCCGAGGCACTCGACATCGCCCGCACCACGGTCGGCACCCATATCAGCCGGGCCATGGCCAGCCTCCGTCAGAAGCTGGAGGTCAAAGTCAATGGATGAGCACAACAGCGGTACCAGAATGGTGTCCGACGAGGACATCTTCGACCAGCTCCGCCAATACGCCGATGCCCTGGCCGCCCGAGCCAATCATGGGCCGATCGCTATCCCCGACGATCGGCACGAGCTCAAAGTCCGGAGACGGACTCCGCTTCTCGCCGCGGCCGCTGCCGTCACGGTCATGGTGTTGATCGGGACAGCGGCCTGGATGGGTTCAAGAGACGACGCCGACTCGATCCGGTCGACCACTGATCGCCAGACATCGACCACGGTCAACGAGGATGAACGCGGCGCCGACGACGAGACCGTTGACGATGCCAGTGTCGCCACCCCGCTCATGCCCGATCCGGCTCAATGGGTCATCACCGAGGCCTACCCGTCCCAGACCTCGCCGGGGGGAGATTCTGGTGGCGTGTGGGCCTGGCGCCTCAATGGCCATGTCTTTCTTCTGCTCGACGGGGTTGGACTTGATGATCTCGGTCCCCTGAGTCAGGCCGTCGTCGAAGTGGGCGATGGCCGCGTCATGATGGGCTGGCTCGATAGTGATCGACGTCTCGGCCTGCAGGGTTATGGGGTTGATGAAGCCACCCTCCGAGGGGTAGCGGTCGCCCTACGCCCAACGGAATCTGGGTGGACGCTGCCGGACGCCGAGGTTCTGGTCGCCGACACCGGGGGCAATTCGGGCCGGGCCGAGTCCATGCAGGTCGGCTACTCCCCTCTCACCTCCGGGGGGACGCCCGACCTGTCAATGTTGGTGACAGGCGTTCGTCGTCAGGGCACCGAGGCTGACCTGTACCGGGAGCTGTTCGAAGCGAGCAGCCTGGGCCTGGTGGCAGAAACCACGGTGGCCGGTGAAGCCGGGTACGTGATCACCGGGCCGTTTGGCTCCTACGCCTTGGTCTTCGGCGACGGCTGGGTGTCGTCCTGGCAGGCGACGACCCCCAACATTGATCTCACCGACATGCTGAGTTCGATTCAACCAGTGACCGCCGAAGCGTGGGACCAGGCAGTGGCCGGAGCCGACGACGCCGTGGCCCAAGCGGTAGCGGCCACGGTGGCCGATCTCGATAGTGGGGCTGATCGGTCTGATCCAGCGAACGACCCGGATCTTCCCCGCTACGTGTTACCCGCACCGTGG
>JAAETV010000521.1 GCA_024227975.1 Actinomycetes bacterium | reverse complement strand
TCCGCCAACCTCCAGTGAGGAGATCCTCCACCCTGGACGCGACAGAGGGGCCGATCCAGAGTTGGCGCTCGGCGCCCCACCAGCCGACGGCGAAGTCATCGATGAAGGTCGCCTGGGCGAGCTGGTGATTCGCTTCTGGCTGGGTCAGGTGGCGGCCGCCGGCTGGGGTGGCGATCACTATGTTGCCTGGACCGATGGCGACCAGACCTGCGTCCGGGCTGATCTTGCCGGCGATACCGACACTGATCTTGGCGACCTTCGGGCCGCCGCGGAGAGCTGGGTCGGTGCTAGTCCAGCCACCAGGAGCCAGAGCGAGCAGACCTCGGAGGGGGTGCCGGTCATCCGTCTCACCGGTTGCGCCTGAGTCGGCAAGGCTGAGACCGGCCTACGGGGGTACAGCCAGCTCAAGAAGTCGGCCCAGCTCGCCGTAGACCGAGTGGTGAGTGTTGGCCCAACTCGGGGAGCAACAGAAGTAGGCAGCCAGGGTTCCTGGCAGGCCAAGGCCTGGCTGGTGTTCCTGATTCGCGCTGTTGTCGTTCTCACCCCCCTGATCACCGCCTTCCTCATGGTGCGGCTGGTCTCCGGGTACATCTATCGGCCGCCTGGATGGGTCGGTGTGGTCTTGTGGATTGGCCAGTCAGCCATCGTTGGCTCCGCCACGTCAATCGTCGTTGATCGTTTCACCCGCCACCTCCTACCCCTGGCCACTCTGTTCTCCATGTCTCTGGTCTTCCCCGACCAGGCCCCCTCAC
The DNA here is from genome assembly GCA_024227975.1 of Actinomycetes bacterium. The sequence goes on along the minus strand of JAAETV010000521.1, from coordinate 5,648 downwards.
GGCTCAGTGTTGCCCTCCGGTCCGGGACAACGACCAGGCTGCGCCGCAGCTTCGAAGAGGTCGAGACCAATGGCCTCGGGTCCTCCGAAGCCGAGGCAGCCGAGACGGCGGTGGCTCTCATCGCCGCCATTGGTCACCACGATCGCCTGACCCGGGGCCACACCGAGCGGGTCAGGGCCTATGCCGAGCTCATCGCCAAGGAGATGGGGATTAGCCCCGATGAGCGGGTCGCTCTGTCATGGAGTGTCCTACTCCACGACGTCGGCAAGTTGGCAATTCCGGTTGAGATCCTGAACAAGAATGGCCTGCCCAGCGACGAGGAATGGGAGATCCTGAAGACCCACCCGACTCGATCAGCCCAGATCCTGGCTCCTCTCGCCAGCTGGCTCGGTCCTTGGGTCGGTGCTGCATCCGAACATCATGAGCGCTGGGATGGGGGTGGCTACCCCAGAGGCCTCGCTGGAGTCGAGATCTCGCTGGCCGGTCGAATCACGGCCGTCGCTGATGCCTATGACGTCATCACGGCGAAACGGTCCTACAAAGAGCCCCTGTCGACAGTTGCTGCTCGTAGAGAACTGGTTGCCAATGCTGGCAGCCAGTTCGATCCGGCTGTGGTCAGAGCCTTCCTGAACGTGTCACTAGGACGGCGCTGGATGATTGGGCCGTTTGCATGGCTCGCCGATTTGCCGATCGGGCAGCTTGTCACGACCGCCTCAACCGCCCCTGTCATCGTGACCGTCGGGGCCGCTGCTGCCATGGCCTCAGTGGTGGGCGCACCCTTGCCCGACCCCGATCCTGGGCCCGACTTCCTCGCCTTCGTCGAATCCGTCGAGCCAGCGGCGGCCTCGACGACCGAGCCGGCAGACCTGATCGTTGAACAGACACCCAAGCCAACGAGTTCGGCCCAGGTCGAGGTCGATTCGACGATTGAAGCCACGACGTCGCTGACGATTGCGACCACCACGACCACGACCGTCGCCCCCAGCTCAACCACGACCGTCTCTATTGCCCCAACGACTACCACCCCTCCGACCACGTCAGCCCCGACTGAGCCGTCGACGACAACCACCACGATCCCTCCAGCCACGGGGACCGTCTACCTCCTGCGCAACCCTTCCTCCGGCGACACCACTGCACGACTGCTCAAGACACTGGTTGGTGGGGCCCCTGACGATGCCACCCAACCCAACTTCGACACCGACCGGGATGCGATCCCCGGGCTCTCGCTAGCCCCCACCTCGTCTTCACCGATGTGGGATGAGAACTCCGTGTTCAAGATCCAGCGGTTTGGGCTCGAACCGACCCAGAGTCTGAGCGGTCCGGCCAGACTCACCATCTATCTTGCGGCTGAAACCGAGCCTGCGGCCTCTCCAGTCACGGTCCGGGTGGCACTGAGCGAATGCAACTGGCAGTACAAGGGCTGCTCGAACCTCGCGGAGTCGGCCTTCGCCGTCACGAGCTCGCTCCTTGACGACTTCCAGCCCTATGTGATCGACCTCGGTTCTGTGTCGCACAGCTTCAGCCCCAATCGCAGGCTCGTGGTTCGCTTCATCGCCGAAGGTGGTCAAACCGTGCACACCGCGTTCGACTCGATCCCATACCCCTCGTCGCTCGAGGTCACCTGGCAGTAGGAGCAGGTCCAAGCCAGGTGTTCGCAACGGCATCCGGGTTGTGCCCGAAGACTGGGATGCTGAGCTGTAAGAGGTCTCGACCTTGGTCAAGGCCCCGGAGAACTGATCGCCTGTGCTCCAGCCGACACTGGATCGCGCCCGGGGGGAGGCAGGACTCCGCAAAGAGACAAGGGCCACGCCGTCTGGAGGTCGGAGGCGACGATGATCAGCCGGTTGTTCCCGGTGTCGGCCACGGCCAGATGCCCCTCAGGGAGGCGACACACGCTCGCAGGCCGATTGAGGCCAGCCAAGCCCAGGGTTCGGATGCGACGGTTGGCCAGGCGGCGTAGCCGATTGTTTCCAGTGTCGACGATGATCAGCGAGCCGTCATCCAACACGGCCAGATCGCTCGGGCGCTGCATCATGGCCTTGTGGGCCGGGCCGTCGACCAAGCCCCAATCGAAGAGACCATTCCCGGTGATGGTTGCCACCTTCCCCCGGTCGGTGAGAAGGCGGAGATTGCTCGAGGCCGAGTCGCAGAAGACCAGCCCGACCTCGGTCCTGGCCATTCCGGTCGGCTGGGCTAGCTCGGCATCGGCGGCCGAACCATCCCTTCCTCCGGTCTGACCACTTCCGGCAATGAGGCCCATCGTTACCCTGGTGGGTCCATCGATGATGAACCGGTACAGCTTTTCGGCCCCCCCGTCGGCCACGACCAGCGACCCGTCAGCGTCGACGACAAGACCGGTGGGGGCCACCAAATCAGCGGCCAGTACTTGGCGCCGCTTGGCTTCGAGGTCGAGGTAGCTGACGGTCCCGACGGCTCGCTCGGCCACATAGATGCCTTCGGCCCCATCGGTGACGATGCAGTTTGGATGGTTGAATCCGTCGATCTCGGCGACGGCGACGGCGCTGCGGTAGTCGCTCGACAACTCGAAGATGAGGAGCCGGTCATTGGCCGAGTCAGCAACAACCAACTCGCCGTTGGCCCTCAGTGCGATTGAGGCCGGGTACGCCAGGTCGGTGTCGGGGAGGGGCAGGGGAGTAGACGAGGAGACCGATGCTGGCTCCTTCCCGGCCTTTTGGGCGGGATCGCGTAGTCCAAGAGCAACACTGTCCTTGACCAGGTCGATGTCGCCGGTACCCCACTGGGAGCCGAGCACCCGGCCTCGCGCATCGACGACGACCGTTGCTGGCCACCCCTCTGGGTTGTAGCGGTTCCAGCTCAGGTATTCGGGGTCGTGCACCACCGGTATCGAGATCTGTTGTTGGGTGACTGCCGAGCGGACCGCTTCCAGCGACTCCTCAAAAGGGAACCGGGGGGTATGGACGGCGATGGCCACAGTGCCACCACCTGCCGCCTCGACGATGCTCTCGACCTGGCGCACCCGCAACAACGACGCCTCGCATCCGAACGACCAGAAGACAACGATGACGACCCGACCACGAAGCTGATCCCAGATGAGCGGATCGCCCGTGAGCCATATTTGTCCATCCACAGGCGGGGCAACAGGGAGCACGATCCTCACGTCGGCCGCCGACGGCGGTGATTGAGCCAATAACTAGGCATCGTGGGATGGTTGGTGGGAGCAGGGTTGCCGACCCACCGGGGTGTCCACCCAGGCTGACCTGGGCTATCTTTGCCCTCAAAACTGGCAGCACCGAAGGGGAACGCGAATGAAAGTTCCATTGACCATCAACGACTTCATCGATCGGGCCGTGGCCGTCTATCCCGACCGGGTCGCCATCGTCGATGAGCCAGACCAGGTAGCGGAGCCTCTTTCCGAGATCACGTACGGTCAACTGGGCGATATCCGCCGCCAGATGGGCGTCACCATGGATGAGCTCGGCCTCTCCATGGGGGCCAGGGTGGCCATGGTTTCGCACAACTCGGCTCGCCTCCTGACCTCGTTCTTCGGGGTGAGCGGCAATGGGCGGGTATTCGTGCCCATCAACTTCCGGCTCAGCGCCGACGAGGTGGCCTACATCGTCGAGCACTCTGGGGCCGATGCCCTCCTGATCGATCCTGAGCTCGAACAAGATCTGGCTGGCGTCGAGGCCAAGATGAAGTGGGTGATGGGGCCAGAGTCGGATGCTGTCTGGTACGGCAAGGAAGGTGAGCCGGAACCCTGGACTCCTGACGAGGACGCCCTCGCCTCCATCAACTACACCTCGGGCACCACAGCCCGACCAAAGGGGGTTGAGCAAACCCACCGTGCCCGCTGGACCAATGCTGTGACCTTCGGCTGGCATGCCGGGATCAACGACCGTGACGTCTACCTCCATACCCTCCCCATGTTCCACTGTGATGGGTGGGGCATGCTCTACACCGTCACCGGGATGGGGGTGAAGCATGTGGTTCTGCGCAAGGTCGACGGGGTCGAGATCCTCAACCGGATACGTGACCATGGGGTCACTATCATGTGCGGTGCCCCGGCGGTGTGTGCCGCGGTGCTCGATGCCGCGGCCGACTGGGAGGGCGAAATCCCAGGAAGTGGGAAGCTGCGCATGGTGGTCGCTGGGGCCCCTCCGCCAACCAAGACCATTGAGCGGATCGAGACCGAGTTGGGTTGGGAGTTCATCCAGATCTATGGCCTGACCGAGACGGCACCCCTGCTCACCATGAGCCGTTGCCGTAGCGAGTGGGACGACCTGTCCCCCTCGGACCGGGCCCGCAAGCTTGGTCGAGCCGGTGCCCCCACGATCGGTATCACCATGACGACCAGCGAGTCCGGTGAGCTGCTGGCCAAGGGCAACCATGTGTTGCAGGGCTATTGGGATAATCCGACGGCAACGGCCGAGGCGCTCGAAGGGGGCTGGTTCCATACCGGCGACGGCGGCTACCTGGACGACGAAGGGTATTACTCCATCACCGATCGTAAGAAGGACGTCATCATCTCCGGCGGTGAGAATGTGTCGTCGATCGAGGTCGAAGACGCCCTGTTCTCTCACCCTGAGGTCAACGAGGTTGCCGTCATCGGGGTACCACACGAGAAGTGGGGCGAGACGGTCAAGGCCCTCGTGGTGCTGGCCGCGGATTCGACCACGACCGAACGTGAGCTCATCGACTACTGCCGAGAGAAGTTGGCCCACTACAAGTGCCCGACCACGATCGAGACCCGTGATGAATTGGCTCGGACGGCAACCGGGAAGCTTCAGAAGTACAAGCTCCGGGCCCCCTACTGGGAGGGCCAGGAGAAGATGGTCAACTGAGCCGGTGGGCCCCGTACGAACCAAAGCGGGGTGGCAGATGCGGCCGATCATGAAGCTGACGGTCGGGATGATTCTGGTGGTTGGCCTGTCCGGATGTGGACGGGCCTTCTCCCGTCAGGACGCCATCGACAGCTTCATGGCTGTCTCACCCGAAGCCACCTCACAAGAGGCTGCCTGTGTCGTCGACAACCTCATCGATCGATACAGCCTCGATCAGCTCGAGATCGAGCTGGCCGCCGATCCCCCCGATGCTGGTTTCGAGGAGGCCCAGTTTCGGGAGATGTTTCGATGCGGCATCGTGGGTGATGTCGAACAGCAGGTGACCGAACAGCTGACCCTGAACGGTGTGGAAGAGGCCGACGCGCCCTGTGTGGCCGAGCGCCTCGTCGGGACCATGACCGACGACGACATCGACGTCTTGTTGTCCGGTGAGATCAGCGAGCAGTTCTCGACCAAGTTCCTCCAAGCAATGGACGCCTGCGATGCCCTCAATCCGTGACCCCTCGATCCGTGATGTTGTCTCCCAGCTGTGGGAAGGCGAGATAGAGTCCCAGATCCGCAACTACATCACGATCCCCGCTCTGTCCCCGGCCTTCCAACCGGATTGGGATGAGGCCGGCCAGATCGCGGCGGCGGTTGAGCAGTTGTCATCGTGGATGGGGGCTCGGCCCATCGAGGGCTTGCGCGTCGAGGTCCAGGATCTCTCCCTGCCGGGCTCGCCTGCGGTCACCCCTCTCATCGTGGCCGAGATCCAGCCCTTCGGTTCCGATGGGCACGGTGGTCCCGGTAGACGCGGTGAGACTGGAGGAGGAACTGAGCCCACGG
>JAAETV010000520.1 GCA_024227975.1 Actinomycetes bacterium | reverse complement strand
CATCCCGAGCTGCGCAAGGTGTTGCGCATGGACGATCGGCACGAGCCTGAACCGATCGCAGCGACGAGGACGCAGCGATCTCCGGCGGAATGGATCGACGCCATCGAGCGGTTCGCCCGCAGCGAAGGGGGCCACGAAGTCGACCTGGTCGGGGCTGTCGAGCCACAGCCCGAGTGGTTCTTCGAAGGGCGGACCGTCGACCTCCACTGGCTGATCATCCTCGGGATCGCCATGGATCATGAGCAACTGGCCACCGCGCCGGAGTACGCGTCGGCCATGGAAGTCCACCGACAGTACAACCGGGGCACAGCAGCGGCCCGTGCTCTGGCTGACTGGCTTCGCGGCCAGGGCTACCAGGCGATTGGTCACGGTGGACCGGCAGCGGGACCGATCCAACTAGTCCCGGCAGCAATCGCCGCAGGGTTCGGAGAGCTCGGCAAGCACGGATCCATCATCAACCGAGAACTTGGATCTTCATTTCGCCTCGCGGCCGTACTAACCGATGCACCCCTGGCCCCAACGCCGCAGGAAATGTTCGGCGCTGACGACTTCTGCCAGGGCTGCAGGATCTGCACCGACGGGTGCCCACCGAACGCCATTGCCCCTGACAAGAGACTTGTGCGGGGCGACCTGAAGTGGGCTGTCGACTTCGATCGGTGCCTGCCCCATTTCGCTATCAGCTACGGCTGCGGGATCTGTATCGCCGTGTGCCCTTGGTCAACTCCCGGGGCCGCGCCCCGTCTGGCCGAGAACATGCTCCGAAAGCAACAGCGCCGACAGAGCCTTGACCCGGACTGAGGCTACCGTCTCCCCGACGACTGAGCCTCGGATCATGGTCAGCGAACTGCCCCTTCGTTCCGGAGTCGAGCGATCTCGTCGGTCCCGTAGCCCGCGTCGGCCAGTACGTCATCGGTGTCGGCCCCAGGATGGGCCGGTGGGCCTGAAACGGCCGATGGTGTTCGGTCGAAGCGTGGAGCGGGAGACGGCTGACGCACCCCGGCCACATCGACGAAGGTGTCACGCAAGGTGTTGTGGGGGTGTTCGTAGGCCTCGGGAATGGTCAGCACCGGAGCGAAACAGACGTCGGTCCCCTCCATGATGTCGCACCATTCGGCGCGAGTCCGGGAGGCGAAGATGTCGGCCATCTCGGCTCGGCGCTCTGGCCAGCCGCCCTTGAAACGCTGGGCGTCCCAATCTGGGCCCTGGCGGCCGGTCAGTCTCAGGAGCTCGGCGTAGAACTGGGGCTCGATCGAGCCGACCGAGATGTACTCGCCGTCGGCGCACCGGTATACCCCGTAGTAGTGGGAGGCCCCGTCGAGCTGATTCTGGCCACGTGGGCGGAGGGCGCCGTGATGCTGGGCACCGTGCATCGCCGTCATCAGCATCGCCGCCCCATCGACCATGGCGGCATCCACCATCTGGCCCTGGCCCGAACGTTGGGCCTCGACCAGCGCCCCGAGCACCCCCACCGCCAACAGCATCCCCCCGCCGCCGAAGTCCCCAATGAGGTTGAGCGGCAGGGTCGGTGGCTCATCAGGCGATGTACCGATGTGGGCCAGGCACCCGGCCAGGGCGATGTAGTTGACGTCGTGGCCGGCCATCTGGGCGTAGGGGCCAACCTGGCCCCAGCCCGTCATGCGGCCATAGACCAGGCGTCGGTTTCGAGCCAAGCACACTTCGGGGCCAAGGCCCAGCCGTTCCATCACCCCGGGACGAAAGCCTTCGATGAGGGCGTCGGCCTCCCCGACGAGGCGCAGGACGATCTCGATTCCGGACGGAGACTTCAGATCCACCCCAATCGAACGACGACCACGGTCGAGCGGGCTGACCGGTGCCTCGTCCGGGAGTATCTCGGGCACGTTCGAAGCCCGGTCGATCCTGATCACGTCCGCACCCATGTCGGAGAGAACCATCCCACAGAAGGGTGCAGGGCCGATTCCCTGGAGCTCGATGACGGTCATGCCTGAAAGAGGACCACTCATGAGCAAAACCTAGGGAGCTGAGCCCTATCCGGCAAGCGTGGGACGGGTCTGTATTGGTCTGGCGCTTGCCGACCTGGGGAGCGTTGGGGGAGCTAGCCGACCTTGCTGTCCCAGTTGCGTGCGCTCTTCAGTACGTCGCTGAATGGCTTGTTGGTATCGAAGCTTGGCTCTCGGGGTAGTCCGAGCACTCGCTCGCCGATGCCGTTGCGTTGCATCTCGTTGGTACCTGCTGCGATCGAGGTCACCCGACCGTTCAGATAGTTGAGTGCAGGCTGCCCTTCGTCCTCGTCGCCGCTGGCCCAGGTGAGGGCGGCCGGTCCACCGATTTCCATGGCGAGACGGGCCCGGATCGGCGCGAACACGCCCGAGGCCAGCTTGCCGTATGCCGCCACGTGCGGTTCGGGCGAAGCTGACGAGCGAAGTCGGTCGGCGATCCGGTGGCCGAGATGGTATTGGGCGAAGTCGTTGATGTGGGCCTTGGCGATGGCCTGGCGGGCGGCTGGGTCGGTGGTCCTGTTGACCCGGCGGGCCAGGTCCACGAGATCAGGTGCCAGCTCGCGGGGTTCGAGCGTCGTTGCACCCATCTCGCCTGCACCTCGCTCGTACACGAGCATTGTCTGGGTGACCGACCAACCCTGGTTGACCTCGCCGATGATGTCGTCGTCGGAGACCTCGACCTCGTCGAGGAACTCCTCGCAGAACTCGGCATTGCCGTTGATCTGCTCGATCTGGCGGAGGGTGACACCCTCGGATCTGGTCGGCAGCGCGAACCAGGTCAGGCCGCGGTGCTTGGGTGAGTCCCAATCGGTGCGGGCCAGACACATGGCCCAGTCGGACAAATAGGCCCCGCTGCTCCAGATCTTGGAGCCGCTGATGATCCAACGGTCGCCGTCACGCACTGCCCGGGTGCGGATACCGGCGAGGTCGGACCCGGCTTCGGGCTCGGAATAGAACTGACACCACAGTTCCTCACCGGACAGGATCTTCGGGATGTGTTGCTCCAGGAACTCCGGCGTGCAATGGGCCACGAGCGAGCGGCCGATCGCACCGAACGTAACCGAGCCTGCCGCTCCGAAGTTGGGGGTCAAGTAATCGATCGCCTCTTCCCGGAATGCTCGCTCATGCAAGGAGGTCAGCCCCCTCCCCCCATACTCGGCTGGGTATGAGATGCCGGCAAAGCCACCGTCGAACAGCTTGCGCTGCAAGCTCCGGGACTCTGCGATCTGCTCCGGGGTGGTGGCTTCGCGTTCGATCCGCCCCGACCGGAGACTGTTGGGCCGCCGTTCCAGGTTCTCCTGGATCCAAGCCCGAGCCTCGGCCCGGAATGTCTCGACGTCGATCTGTGTGTTTGTCATATCGATCTCCGGTTCTCAGATTCCGGCCAATTGGCACAGGTGCTCCCGATGCCAGCTGGCATCGCCGTACAAGCCCGAGTCGGTCGTCAGCCGACGTAGATAGAGGTGTTGGTCGTGCTCCCACGTGTAGCCGATACCACCAAAGACCTGGAAGCAGTTCTGGGCCAGATCGATGGCAGCGTCGCCGACCATGGCCTTGGCCATGCTTGCGGCCTGTGGCCCATGGTCATCGCCTGATCCCAACGAGCGGGCAGCAGCCAGCACCACGGCCTTGCCAATCTCGACCGCCAGACTGGTGTCAGCCAGGAGATGCTTGACCGCCTGAAATGAACCGATCGGACGGCCGAAGGCGATCCGATCCTTGGCGTACTGCACTGTCATCTCGAACTCGTAGTCCATGGCCCCGACGGCCTCCGCGGCGGTGAGCGTCGCTGCTATCGCGAGCTGTCGGTCGAGCAGGTCGTCGATTGCACCGGGGGTTCCCACAACGGCGCTCGGTGGCACCTGGACTCCGTCAAAGGTGACTTCGGCGAAGCGCCGACTGAGGTCGAGCGAGTCGAGTGGGGTGACCACGACTCCGGCTGCGTCGGCGGCGACCAGTGCCTGAGCTGCTCCATTGGGAGACTGGCCGGTGACGAGTAGCCAAGAGGAAGGCTCGACGTCCTGTACCGCGATCTTCACCCCCGACAGCGTCAGGCCGCCATCGTCGGTGGGCTTCGCCTCCACCCCGCTATCGAGGCGTTGGCTGTCCGAGCCGGCAACGGCCCACGAGGCAGATACATCACCGTTGACCAACCCTGGTAGTACCTTCTGTCGAAGCTCATCACTCCCAGCCTCGGCTAGAGCATGAGCGGTGACATTGGTACCGACGAACGATCCGGGCTGAAGTAGGCCGCCGCGCTTGTATGCGATCAGCGTGGCATCGAGTAGCCCGTTGTCAGAGATACATCCACCCCCGAGCCCCTCGGGCACCAACATCGAGTACCAGCCCAGCTCTGCGCCCTGACGACGATACGCCTCATTGAATGCTGCATCGCGCTGGTCGGAATCGCGTATGAGGGTGAGCGGACAGGTGTCCTCCATGAACTGCGCCGACACATCGAGCAGCGCTTGTTGGTCATCGGTTGCATCAGTATCCATTGGTTCGGTGTTCTTTCTGTTCCTGCTGCTCTGCTGTCACGCGCTGTCGGTCCTCGCCACTTGTGATGACTCTGGCCCGTCCAACCCAGGTGGCGCAAGACAGGCCGCCTACTCAGGGCGCCACGGATCCTATGCGAGTGCCAAACCGCTCATCGATACGGACCGGCAAGGCCGCCTTCAACCCGCCACGCTAGGCTTCCGGTGGTGACAGCTTCCGGGGACACGGTCGTGTTCATACCTGCCTGGAATGAGGAGGAGAACCTTCCCGGTGTGCTTGACGAGCTCGCCGAAGGGCTTCCTGGGGTTGATGTCCTGGTTGTGGACGATGGGTCGACCGACACCACCGCGACCGTGGCACGAGACCGGGACGCAACCGTTGTGTCTTTCGGTGAGAATCGTGGTCTTCGTGCCGGGATCGCAGCCGGTTATCGCGAGGCCCTGGCGCGGGACTACTCGTACTGCGGTCGGGTGGATGCCGATGGTCAGCATCCGGTGGCGGAGCTGAGGCGGTTGATCGAGCTGGTGCGATCCGGTTCCTGTGATGTGGCCATCGGTTCCCGATTCGCCGTCGACGATGATTACGCTGATGGGCGCTATCGCCCCTCGGCCTCGCGACGGTTCGGGATTGGTCTGTTGCAGAGGGCGATGCGAGTGAGGCTGGGACGCCGATTTCATGATCCGACCTCGGGACTTGTGGCCGCCAACGCCGCTGCCATGATCGTGCTGGCCGAGCCGTACCTGAGCGGGGCACCCGAGGTAGAGGCACTCATGCGTCTCGACGAAGTGGGGCTACGGGTCGAAGAGGTTGCTGTTGACATGAGGCAGCGGGTTGGTGGCGAGTCGAAACTCCAGGGCAAGAAGGCTGTCACGCTTGTCGCCACGGTCATCGTCGCACTGTTGTTCTTCGATCTACGCCGCCGCCGTCGATCGTGACCGGCCAGGTGGATCGGCTGATCGTCGTCTTGGGCTACTCCGACGGTGGCCGTGGCGTTCTACACCCGGTGTGCGCCCAACGGCTCGCCCATGCTGCCACCATCGCCACCGAGGACGACGTCGTTGTATTCTCAGGATGGGCTCGCGTCCCTGGCACACGACCCGAGGCAGATCTCATGGCCGAGGCGTGGACGGGCCGGGCCAGCGATCTGGTGGTCGATCCCGATGCGCCAACCACTGTGGGCAACGCCACCAACTCGGTGGATGACGTCCACCGGACGGGGGCAACCGAGGTCGTCATTGTCACATCACGTTGGCATGCGCCGCGAGCTGCAGCCGCCTTCCGGTGGCGCCTACGCAACACCGACGCAACGGTCGTTGCCACCGCGGCACCCGACAGCGGCTCTGTTTGGCGAAGTCTTGGCGAGCTGGCGCGCTGGGTGATCCTGCCGCTGCAGCTTGCAACGGGCCGACCCCGCTCCGGCTGGCGGGTCGCAACTGGTGCTGTCCGCCCTCGCCAGGATCAGCAATCATCCGGGTGAGATCCCATCGACCGGCCTACTCATATCTCGCAAGAGAGTAGGATCAAAAGGACTTCACCCGTTTCAAGAGACAAGAATCTTCGCTGGCAACGGGATGCAGCAGGGATTCACCATGAGCACCACCGTGAATACGATCGTTGCCCTGGGGATTCTGGCCGGCCTGTCCTGGTACTTATACCGGCCCGCGGTGCAGAACTCGACTCGTTACCAGGCCCTGGTCGTACCTCTGGCCAACATCATGGATGTCGGGTTTCTCGTTCTCAGTCCCGTGATCGTGGTGCTGGTCGGTTTCGATGCTCCATATTTCATGCTGGCGATCTGTCTGATGGCGATCGCGACGGGCTTCGTCATCTCGTACAACATCCGCAACTATGAGCCCCTGATCGGGTCCGATGATCGTATCCATGGTGTGGCGACCTGGGCCCGATGGGCACTCTTCGCGGCCTCGATCGTGAACATCGGCTACTACGCCCAGCTGCTCATCGCATTGGTCCTCCTTCCGTTCGAGGCCTACACCGAAGACCGAACCACCGTCATTGCCGTGATCGTGCTGGCCCTTCTTGCCGTCATTGGCTACAGCTACGGCTTGAGCTCGCTCAGCCGGCTTGGGGATCGGACGACAGCGTTCAATATCTCGGCCATTGTCGCCGTTGTTGCGGCCTTCATAGTGTTCAACATCCAAGAAGTGCTCGGGGGACGCTGGGATGTACCGGACTACAACCCACCAAACGAACCGGGAGACCTCGGTAAACTGCTTGGCTTCTTTGCCATCGTCCAAGGTTTCGAAGCGTCACGGTACATCGGCGCCCGTTTCAGTAGCGAGCTGCGGATCTCCACCATGCGGATGGCCCAGATCATCTCTTCCGCGGTGTTCGTTACCCTCCTGGCATCGGTTCTCATCCTGTTCGTCCAGGTGCGACCGGAGCCAGATGCGACGGCGATCTTCGTGGTCTCATCTGAGGCAAGCGCTGTCTTGCCGTTCATCATCTTGTTGGCCGCAGTTGGCAGCCAGTTGTCGGCCATCGTCAACGCCACGGTTTCACGGAGCGACTTGCTTCTCGAGGCAACGGTCGGATTGGAGCGCAAATACACCTTCCCGATCCTGCTCATACCGGCGATGGCCGTCGTGGCATTCACCAATGTGACCGCTGCCGTCTCTCTCGCTTCTCGGGTCTTTGCCGCCTTCTTCCTACTCCAGGCGGTCATCGCTTCGGTTCTGGCCCGACGAGCCGGGTCGACTCATGCTGTTGTTGGCTTCTCACTGGTGGGGTTGATGATGGCGATCATCATGATCTTCAGTATCTCGGTCTGATGGGCCGAAGCGGATGAACCGACCAGCGGAGCGTCGATGTCATGACTGATTCATCTCTGTCCTCTCGATTCCTCTGGCGCCATTTGGCCTCGCCCCAAGCGCGAGGCGACGCCGGCCGGTCGAGGCAGGGTGATTTCCCTCTCGAGTCCCATGCGGGAGTCGAGACCGCCAACCGACCGGACCCGATTGACATCCTGGCTGCGCAGGATGTCAATCGACTAGCCGAACTGGTTCCGATCAGGTACGGGCGCATGAGTCGAACGCCGTTCACCTTCCTTCGGGGATCGGCGGCGGTGATGGCAGCTGATCTGGCAGCAGGACCCTCGACAGATATCCACGTCCAGCTTTGCGGCGACGCTCATCTGTCCAACTTCGGCCTCTTCCATTCACCCGACCGACGGCTGATCTTCGACGTCAACGATTTCGACGAGACGCTGCATGGTCCTTTCGAGTGGGACCTGAAACGGTTGGCGGCCAGCGTGACCGTTGCTTCTCGTCAGAACGAGTTCTCGGCCAAGAAGGCTCGTCGGGCGACCCTGGCCGCCCTAGGCGCCTACCGGCGAACGATGAGGGAAGCGTCTGAGCTTGGCCCCCTCGACCTCTTCTACTATCGCCTCGAAGCTGAGGGTATTGCTGAACGGTTCGACACGACGCAGAAGCAGAGAAAGGCAAGCCAGAAGGCCGTTCGAAAGGCCACCCGAAAGGACAGTAGCCGGGCCCTCTCCAAGTTGACCGACATCGTCGATGGGCGCCGCATCATTGTTCCTGATCCACCCCTGATCGTGCGATTCGACGTCGAGACGGGTGAGCAGATCGAGCGCATCGACCGGTTCTTCTCCCAATACCGCCAGACCCTGCCCGCAGAACGGCGAGCTCTGCTCGATCGGTTCTCCATCGTTGATATCGCACACAAGGTCGTGGGGGTTGGCAGCGTTGGTACCAGATGTGTCGTGATCTTGTTGGAGTCGGCTGATGGTCAACCCCTATTCCTTCAATTCAAGGAGGCATCTGCCTCGGTGCTTGAGCCCTATGCAGGACCTTGTGAGTTTGCCCACCATGGTGAGCGGGTCGTTGAAGGCCAACGTCTGACCCAAGCGGCAAGCGATGTCTTCCTCGGTTGGGCAACTAGCAGGTCTCAGGGGCAACCCGAGGTCGACTTCTACTTCCGGCAACTCTGGGACGGCAAGGCGTCGGCTGAAGTTGAAGAGATGGGCCCAGGGGGCATGCGCAGATATGCCGCACTCTGCGGGATTGCTCTGGCTTTGGCTCATGCCCGCTCCGGCGATGCAGCCATGATCGACGGATACCTCGGAGATGACGAAACTCTTGATCAGGCAGTCGCCGACTTTTCTGAGTCCTACGCCGACATCACCCAGTCGGACCACACCAAGCTAACCGAGGCCATCACCGAAGGTCGTGTCCAGGTCATCGATGACCTATGAGGTGGGCATCTTGGCTTGCACGAAGACCGGCCCCATTCTCCAAATACACTAATAGCCATATCGAAAGGCAAAGAACATGATTGAGATGTTGCCCGGACTCCCCGACAATGTTGTCGGTGTCAAAGCAATCGGAGAGGTCGAGGACGACGATTATGAGGACATCCTGATACCAGCAATTGAGGATCGGCTCAGTCGCCATGACAAGATCCGTCTGCTCTATGTGCTCGGCCCCGAGTTCGAGGGATATGAGGCGGGAGCAGCTTGGGAGGATGCCAAGTTGGGAATGAAGACGTTTACTTCCTATGAGCGGATCGCGGTGGTTACCGACTCGACATCGATCCGTCGCTCGGTGAAGGCGTTCGGCTGGCTGATTCCGGGCGACGTGACCACGTTCGGAATCGGCGATCTCGATGAGGCCCGGACCTGGGTAACGTCGACCGAATAGTCGCACCGATCTAGCTTCAGCCGCGACTAGCCCAGGTCGATGGCACGTCCGATCCGCCTTCCAGGGTGTAGCGTCGACCGCTTCGGAACAGGAGGGGGTCGGGCGCGATCTTTCCGGCGGCGAGGCCCTCGCCTAGGCGGAACCCTGCGGACTGCTCCACTAGTGCAGCCGGAGCATAGGAGAAGGTCTCGCACAGCGATCGGATGTCGGCGGCCGAGTTCATCTTCATCAGCAGGAGGTTGTCGCACTGTGACAACACGCTCTGATGGACCTTCTCCGGACGTTGTGTCGCCAGCAACAGGTAGAGGCCGAACTTGCGCCCCTCTCCCGCTATCCGGATCAGGTGGTCGGTAGCAAGCGCCTGGTTCGGTCCAGCGGGGTTCCGGGGACAGATGTTGTGGGCCTCGTCGATGACGATGATGGTCGGCTGTCGCTCGTGCCGGTTCTCCCAGAGTCTCCCGAGCATGGCGCCGGCCGCGATCGAGCTCTCGCGTTGGGAGGCCACGCTACCCAGATCAAGGATCGCCATTCGGGCGTCGGGCGGTAGCGTTTCGGCGATCGGCTGATCGTCTCCAGCCCAGATCGAGAGATGGTCGACGCCGAGGTTCTCGATTCGCAAACCCAGGCGGCGCTCGGTCGTCAACCGCCCGAATCGTACCTGGAGGCGATTGGGGGATGTCTCGCCACCGAAGACGTGAATCCGTTGGGCCACCGTCCCGAAGCGCTCGACCAGTG
>JAAETV010000519.1 GCA_024227975.1 Actinomycetes bacterium | reverse complement strand
GGCACTCATGGCTGTAGCCGCCGCTCTTGTGGAGGCAGACCCCCTCTTGGGCCTGCCTCCACAAGGACCGGATCTAGCCCCGGTCAGCGGACGCTTGGTTGGAGCGGAGCCGGAAGGCCCGCTCCAACTCATAGCAGGTTCTTAACGGCATCGACGGTGTCGGCCGTCGAAGGGTCCCGGTCAGGCCGATAGCCCTTCACTCGAGCGAAACGGAGTGCGACCCCACCGGGATAGCGGGTCGAGCGCTGGGCCCCGTCGAGGGCGATCTCAACCACGAGCTCGGGCCGGACCACGACCGTGTGACCCCCATCGCGTTCACCTGTCTTGGCCTCCAGGAACTGGGTTGTCTGCCACGCCAAGAGCTTGTCGGTCAGCCCTTTGAACGTCTTCCCCACCATCACGAGCTCACCCGACACCGGGTCGCGAGCCCCCAGGTGAAGATTGGAGAGCCACCCCCGACGGCGGCCGTGGCCCCACTCGGCAGCCAGGACGACCAGATCCAGGGTGTGGACCGGTTTCACCTTGCGCCATGTCTTGCCTCGCCGTCCGGCCTCGTAGACACTGTCGACCCCTTTCACCATCACCCCTTCATGACCCGAAGCCAAGGCTGCCTCCAGGTGAGCAGCTGCCTCGGCCCCGTCGCTGGTCACGATGCGGGGGATCTGGTGATCTCCGACCAGTTCACCCAGAGCCGCCGACCGCTCGAGGAGGGGGACGTCGATCATGCTCGTGCCATCGAGGTACATCAGGTCGAAGAAGTAGGGGCGGAGCCCGGTGGCCGGTTGGTCAGGGGCTTCGGTCCCGAAGGTGGCCATGGTGTCCTGAAAGGGCTGGGG
>JAAETV010000518.1 GCA_024227975.1 Actinomycetes bacterium | reverse complement strand
GTTGGCGCCTGCCAGACGGTTGAACTCGGTGAGGATACGAGCGCCGTCGGGATGTTCGGCGATGATGGACTCGGCCGCGGCCTGCTGCTGTCTGGCAGCAACGATCGGTTGTTGCACGGTTGCCCAATCGACGAGGTCGCCCCACAACCGGTCGATGAGCACTGCACCCGGCATCGTGCCCCCGTCGGTAGTGCGGAAGTGGACCGACCGCAGCTCGCCGAGATACAGCCGTATTGATGTGACATGAATGAGCTCATCGGCCCGGATGTGCTCGATGATCTCTGCCGCCCGCTCGACCTCCGCCTCGCGGCCGGGGAACAAGTCGGGGGTGCGAAGGACTTCCTGAGTCAGAGCGAAGCCGATCTCAGCCCGGAATTCGATGATGAGCAGGTTCATCAGCAACGAGAGCAGGCCTTCGATCGCTGCTGGCAGCTCAGCCAATGCGCGTTCGTCAGCCTCGGGTCGGCCGATGTTCTGCGGCGGTTCGACATCGTCATATGCGTCGGGACCGAAGACGAGGTCGCGACCAACGAACCACATCACGTCATGGCCACCGATGCCATCGGCTGGTAGCCCGCCCTCGTCCAGTCCGTGAGCCGCAATCAGTCCCTTGTGGAGGTGACCGATCGCCATCTCTGAGATGTCCTCGACGACCACTGAGCTCAGGTCGGGGAGCTCCATGTCGGCCAGGATCCTGCCCCGGGCTTCGAGCTTTGCCGTAGTCGTGAACGAGTTCCACAAGCTGCGGCCAATCCCTTCTCGCAATAGCAGCCGGTGCTGTTCGAGGTTTGGGAGGCCCGGGCGCTCGAGGAGCGAGGAGTCGGCATGGAGTACCTCTCCCCCGTTTTCTCTCAATACCGTTGTCCAGGCGTCAAGAGCCTCTGAGCGGCCCAGTGCCCGCGGTGGCTGGTACGAGCCGTCGGCCATGAACCCGCCGTGCATCCGCACCCCGTCGACTATCTGGAGCTCGGCGAAGTCGTGCTCACTGAACAATTCAGCCTCAGAGTAGGCGAGCTTCGTCATGACGTCTCCTTGCTTGCCGGCAGCCTGAGTATCGCCCACTGGGGGCGGCACCGACCACTCCAGTCACCGGCCAAGCGACCTCACCCGAGGACGATTAGGAAGATCCCGACAACGGTGAGGACGATGCCAGGGAGTTGGCGTCGAGCCTTGTGCTCATGCCAGACGTAGAGGGCAAGCAGGACAGACAGCACCGCCTCGATCTGGCCAACGGCACGGACATAGGCCACCAGGGTGAGGGAGAAAGCCCAGAACCAGGCCAGGCTCCCGGCGAACCCAGTGAACCCGATACCGGCCAGACGAGGCCAATGACTACCAACGGCGGCGAACTGCGAAGGTTGGCGGGCCAAGATCCAGGCGGTGAGGATCACCACCTCGATCCAGGTCACATGGAACAGGGCGGTGGCGGCAAATCCGAAGATCCCGTCCATGGAGGGGTTGACTGTGTCCAGGTTCTTGATCGCCTCCTTGATGGAGAAGGCGGCGATGACCAACAGGCCCGCCGCCAACAAGGCCAGGGCGCTGCCTCGATTGGCCGCCACCAGCGACCGCCAGTCGGTCGTTCGCTCCTGACCAGCAAGGCTGATCATGGCCACCCCGACCATGGTTGCCACCACCCCGATCCAACCCAAGACCGACGGAATCTCGGAGAACACGACGGCCCCGACGACCGCCGTCAGCGCTACCTCGGATTTGTGGATGACGATGGCCTGGGCGAACGTCCCCATCTGGAATGACGACACCAGGGCCACATTCGCCACCAGCTGGGTGATCCCCGCCATCAAACAGAGGATCATGAACTTCACCGACAACGCCGGGAGATCTCCGACCAAGGCCAACACCATGACCAATACGGTGGAAAAGGGCAGGTTGAAGGCGAAACGAGACCAGCTCAACAGCACCGCCGGCAGCTGGCCGGACAGGCTGCGGGCCAGCCCATTGCGGGCCGTCTGCAAGGTGCCAGCAGCCAGGGACACCAGTACCCACATCAGGGGCTCCCATTCCCGAGTCCGCCGTATTCAGGCCGATAGCCATAACATCCCAACGACAACCATGATTCAGAACAGGGTCGAGCCTCTAGTATCGGAACATGACTCGTCCGTTCCGCTTCGGGGTTCAAACCAAGGCCGCATCCAGCAGAGCCGAGTGGGTGGAGCTGGCCCGCAAGATCGAGGATCGTGGCTACAGCACCGTCACCATGCCCGATCACTTCGACGACCAGCTAGCTCCGTCGGTGGCGCTGATGGCAGCGGCCGACGCAACCGAGATCCTTCGCATCGGGGCGCTCGTGTGGTGCAACGACTACCGCCATCCCGTGGTCTTTGCCAAGGAGGCGGCCACTCTCGATCTGCTTTCCGAGGGTCGTCTCGAACTGGGGATTGGTGCGGGCTGGATGACGACGGACTATAGCCAGGCTGGCCTTGACCATGACCGAGCCGGTGTCCGCATCGAGCGAATGGCCGAAGCGGTCGAGGTGCTACGTGGTCTGTTCGGCGACGAGCCCTTCAGCTTCAAAGGCGAGCACTATTCCATCGATCAGCTCGACGGTACGCCCAAGCCATTCCAGAAACCCCACCCCCCGTTCCTGATCGGAGGCGGAGGGCCCCGCATGCTGCGTCTGGCCGGCCGACTGGCCGATATCGTCGGCGTCAATCCCAACCTGGCAGTCGGTGCCATGACACCCGATGTGGCCAGCGACGTCACTGCTGAGCGGTTCGATGAGAAGATCAGCTGGGTGCGAAACGGGGCCGGTGGACGCTTCGACGATCTCGAGCTCCAGCTCCGCACCTTCGTCGTTGCCATCACCGACGATCGTCGGGCCTTGGCCGAGGCCATGACAGGCGCCGGTGGGTTCGACCTCACCGTCGACCAGGCCCTTGGCTCTCCTATCGCCCTGGTCGGCACCACCAGCCAGATCGCCGAAGACTTGCGGGCTCGCCGAGAGCGATTCGGGTTCAACTACATCGTTGTCGGGGCCGACGAGTACGAAGCCTTTGCCCCTGTCGTTTCCGAACTTGCCGGTACCTGAGGATTCTGAACCGGCCGGTACGTCCTAGCTGGTGATGAGGTCTGGTAGCGGGAGGGCGTTGACCATGGTCAGCCGTTTGGTGGCCCTGGTAGCCGCCACGTAGAGCGATCGTGCACCCTGGGGCTCCTCAGCCAGGATGGCAGCCGGTTCGACCACCACTGCGCCGTCGACCTCGAGCCCTTTGACCAGATCGACAGGGACAACGGTGATCTGACGGTCCAGACCGTCACGAGGGGCCCGCCCAATCCTCACCCCGGCGTCCTCGAACGCCTCGATCACCCCTTCATAGGCCGACTGGGGGCAGATCACGGCCACATTGCCGATCCCGGGCCGGGCCGCTTCAGCGGTCGCGGTTTCTACCACTGTCGATACCAACTTTTCGACGCTCGGGGCTGTCACGAAGACAGGATGGTCGCCTTCGGAGCGGACCGACACCGGGGGTGCCAGATCGGGAGCGGCCTCGGTCAAGATCTTCGCTGCCAGCTCCATCGATGGGCCTGGGATGCGGTAGCCGACCGTCAGCTCGGCGAACCGAGGGGGCCGTCGATCGGGGAGGTGTTCGAGGATCTCGTCCCAACTGTTGTGGGCCCACGCTCCCGTCGACTGAGCGATATCGCCGACGACGGTCATCGACCCGTTCAACGAGCGCCGGGTCAGCATCCTGAGCTGCATAGGCGACAAGTCCTGGGCTTCATCGACCACGAGGTGCCCGTAGGTGCGGAAGTCGTCGTCGGCCTTGCGCTTGGCCTGAGGGCCGAGCCGCTCGCGAGCTTCGTCGAGGACGGGGACATCGTCGACGGTCCAAACCACCCGGGACGCGTCCATCTCCTCATGCCAAGGTCGGTAGAGGGCGACCTGTTCATCGTCGGACAGCTTCCTCGCCGCCGAGGCGATCAGGGCCCGCGATCCGTAGAGATCATGGAGAAGCTGGGCCGGGCTGAGGAGGGGCCACATCCAGTTGAGGGCCTCCTTGACCAGCGGGTTGTCCTCGAGCTGGCCCTTGACGGTCTCCAGGGGCAGCCGATCGGGGTGGGCTTCGGCCAACACTTCGAACAATGATGCGACCACGAACTTCCGGGCCGCGTTGTGGGTCCGGTAACGACGCCTGGCCTCGGAGATGATCGACTCGGTCCTGGCCGCCGTCACCCGGATCTTGCGTACCCCGAGACCGACGACGAGGTCGCTACGCAGGGCCCGCTGCCGATCACGAACCGCCTTGCGGACCAGGTTGACCATGCGCAGGTCACCCTTGATCCTGGCCGCGACCAGCTCATCGCGGCCCGTGACCCGCACGCCCGAAACGAGGTCAGCCAGAACCGCCATCTCGACCCCGGCCTCGCCTAGCGAGGGCAGGACCTGCTCGATGTAGCCGAGGAACAACCGGTTCGGCCCGATCACCAGCACCCCCTGTCCATCGAGGGGGAAGCGGTGGGTGTAGAGGAGGTAGGCGGCCCGGTGGAGAGCGACCACGGTCTTGCCGGTGCCGGGGCCGCCTTGGGCCACCAGCACCCCGGGAAGGGGGGCGCGGATGATCTCATCCTGTTCGGATTGGATGGTGCCGATGATGTCGTTCAGGCGGCCGGTCCGGGACTCTTCAAGGGCCGAGACGAGGGCACCCTGGCCTCGCAGCTCACGTCCATTGATGGTGATATGGCTGGTCCTGGCGGCCTCACCGAAGAACTCGTCCTCCAGGCCCAACACTGTCCGACCCCGGGAGGTGAAGTGGCGGCGTCTGACCAAGCCTTGGGGATCACCGCCGGTCGCCCGGTAGAAGGCCTCGGCGACCGGGGCTCGCCAGTCGACGATCAGGGGTTCCTGGGTCTCACTCGCCACCGCAACCCGACCGATGTGATAGCTGCCGCCCCCGGCCTCCTCGAACTGGTCGATCCGACCGAAGCAGAGGGACCGTTCTCCCAGCTCCAGCTGATGCAGGCGGTTGGCAATGCTCTCGTTGATGACTTCGCGCTCCCACCGGGCCTGATTGGTGCCACCCTTGCCGACCTCGACCATGTTCTTCAGACGAAGGGCTTCCTCTCTCGCCTCCTCGAGCCTCAGGTAGGCATGATCGATGTGGGCCTGCTCTGCTGCGAGTTCAGGATGGCTGTCAGTCACCGCACTCCTGACATGAAGGGGGTGACCATCCTAGTGGCCCCAGCGGCAAATGCTGATGCGGAATCAGAGCGATCCGGGGCTTCGGAGGCCGAGAGACAGGCCACCAGCAGATACCGTGAACCTGATGACCGTGGCTCATCAAGCGTCCCCCCTCCTGCGGGCCATCCGGTCGGAACCTGGGCCGACCGTACCCGTATGGTTCATGCGTCAGGCCGGCCGTTCCCTCCCCGAGTACTTCGCCGTTCGTGGCGACGGGACCATCCTCGATGCCATCCGCCATCCCGACCGGGCAGCCGAGATCACCCTCCAACCGGTCCGCCGCTACGGGGTCGATGCTGCCATCTTGTTCTCCGACATCGTGACCCCAGTGTGGGCCGCCGGGTTCGGGATCGACATCACTCCTGGGCTTGGTCCCGAATGTGAGAAGCCGTTCACCTCGGCCGCCGATCTGGACCGGCTCCGTCCCATCGACCCTCCAACCGACCTCTGGTTCCAGGCTGAAACGATCAAGACTCTCGTGGCCGAGCTCGACGTTCCTCTCATCGGGTTCGCCGGGGCTCCGTTCACCCTGGCCGCCTATCTGGTCGAGGGACGCCCGTCTCGTGACCACGCCAAGGTCAAGTCGTTGATGATCTCAGAGCCCGAGCTATGGCACGCCCTGTGCGATCGGTTGGCTGATCTGGCCATTGCCACTCTGACGGCCCAGGTCGAGGCCGGAGCGTCGGTCGTCCAGCTCTTCGACTCCTGGGTCGGGGCCCTTCACCCTGACCACTACCGACGCTTCGTGGCTCCCCACAGCGAACGGATCCTGACCAGCCTCGGCCAGCTTGGCGTCCCCACCATTCACTTCGGTATCAACTCCGGCGAACTGCTCGGCCAGATGGCCGTGGCCGGAGCCGACGTGGTCGGGGTCGACTGGCGGATTTCATTGGCCGAGGCTCGCCGTCGGACCGGGGGTCGGGTCGCCCTTCAGGGCAACCTCGATCCGGCTCTGTTGATGGCCCCTTGGGAGAAGGTTGAGGCCGAGGTGAGGCGGGTTCTGGCCGACAACGACGGCCACCCCGGCCACATCTTCAACCTCGGCCACGGGGTCCTCCCCCAGACCAATCCCGAGATCCTGGAACAGGTAGTTGAGTTGGTCCACGCCGAAGGCGGGGCCCAAACACCGAGCCACGCCGAAGGCGGGGCCCAAACACCGAGCCATGCCGAAGGCGTGGCCCAAACACCCAGCCACGCCGAAGGCGTGGCCCAAGCACCCAGCCACGCCGAAGGCGGGGGACGGGGAGTAGCCCGTTCCCTCCCCGATGACCCAAGCTGAGCACGGCCTCGGGTCGCGCCCCGAGCCAGCCCTCGACCCTGGCCCCGAACCGGTGGTCGAGGCTGGACCTGGAGCCAAGCCAGCGGCGAGTAGCGACACGAAGCGAGAATCGAGGGCCAAGGTGGTGGCCCAAGCCATCGTGGCCGGCCTGGCCATAGCCGCCTCCCTCCCCCCGTGGGGGTGGTGGCCCGTGGCCTTCATCGGAATTGCCCTTCTCGACCGGCTCATCGCCG
>JAAETV010000517.1 GCA_024227975.1 Actinomycetes bacterium | reverse complement strand
CACCGAGATCTACACAATAGCCCGACAGGACACACTTCCGTTGTGGGTCGGACAAACAAGGCGTCTGGTATTTTTTTTTTTGGGAAAGGGCGTATATGAGAGACGCGAGTCTCACAGCCATCAAAATACACAGGCATAAATTTGTGTGTGTGTGTGTGTGTGTGCGTGTGCGTGTGTTATGCATCAGGGCAATGCAAGCCCAAGATGCATGTGAATACAACATGAAGCAAACCTTTTATGAAAAGACCATTCCATATGAATAAACAAGACTTGCATACCGCGCCAAAAGACAAAGCTGTTTGCCGCGGTAAATAAAATCCTGAATTGATTCCTATGCAATGTAATATATGCATAAAAAGGTTTGTGTGTGTGTGTGTGTGTGTATAAATTCGCGTAGAACAAAATTCGCACGGGAAGGGGTTTGGCAAAAAGCCAAAACCAAAAAAAAATTGGACAGGCATCCTGCTACGTTCGGATAGGTCTCAATGAATCGCAGGATAGAAACTGCTCTTCGAAGCAAATACAACTTCCGAAAGCGAT
>JAAETV010000516.1 GCA_024227975.1 Actinomycetes bacterium | reverse complement strand
CCATACTTCGATCATGAACAAGGGATAGAGAAACCAGGTAGCGGCGGCCGACATCGAGACTACAGCACCTGCGATCGTCACGACCGAGAATGACCGGATACGGAGTATCTCCAGGTCCAGCAATGGTTCGGGGTGAGTCCGAGATCGATGCACGAATAGCACGAGGCCAGTCAGAGCCACTGCGGCCGTGACAGTGATGCGGGGGTCGAGCCAACCCCAAACTCGACCCTGGACGAGGGCGAAGGTCAAGCCGCCGATGGCGATCGTTCCCGCGACGACACCGACCAGATCGATTGGTGCTGGATCGGTCAAGACCACACCAGGGCTCAACACTCGTCGTCCGGCGATGAATGCGACCAGGGCAATAGGCACGGCGGCGATGAACACAGCTCGCCACCCCGACACCTGGAGAAGGCCGGCCGACACTGTGGGTGCCATCGCCGCACCCAACACACCCATCGACGACCACAACGACACGATGGTTGCATGTCGCTCGACGGGAAACTCGGGTAGGACGCAGGCTAGAGATGATGGCAACATGGCTGAGACACCCATGGCCTGGATCACACGGGCGGCAATCACGAGCTCGATGGATGGCGCCATCCCGGATAGGGCGGCGCCAACAGCAAAGATGATCAAGCCGGCCAGGAAGACCCGGCGGCGGCCGAGCCGGTCGGCAAGCCGGCCACCGAGGAGCATGAACGTGACCTGGGTGACGTTGAACGCCGACACGACCCACGACACCTTGGACAGCCCGGCATCGCTGAACTCGGTTTCGAGGATGGGGATGGCGATGTTCGACGCGGTGCCGACGAACGCGGCCAGCAGCATTGCCGTTGCCGCTACTGCCAGCGCCTGGTTGCTACGTGAGGTGATCGCAGCAACCTATAGGGGTGTCACGAGTTTCGGCCAACGCTGGGCCTGGGGCCGATCCTTCT
Source organism: Actinomycetes bacterium (assembly GCA_024227975.1). Next base: position 5,558 of record JAAETV010000516.1, on the reverse strand, counting down.
AGTTCTGGGCGCAGCCCATACCCCGTCCACTCGGCTAGGAGCCAATGCAATGGGCTGTGACTCGCCATCGCCGGTTCAGCCCTCTGGCCCCGGATGAGAACGGTGTACGGCCTCAACTCGGATCGCACCGGGCCGGCGACGACCTGGATGATCCGGCTCCACGTCGAGGCCCTGTGCCAGGGCGACGCTCCCAGACCTACCTGTCACCACCGAACTGTAGGGTGGTGACAGAATCGATGGAGTGAGGATCATACGGAAGACAGTGCTGTTGGCGGTTGGGTTCTTCGCCCTCATTGCACTGGTGCTGGTCGTCGACGGGTTGACCGACTCGGCCGAAGCCAGCGACGTCGTCGTGGTGCTAGGGAACGAGGTACGAGCCGACGGCTCACCGTCAGCCCGCCTTGCCGCCCGCCTCGACGCTGCCGTCGGCATCTATGAGGCCGGCCTGGCCGATGCCGTGATCGTCAGTGGAGCCGTCGGCAAGTCGGGCCATGACGAGGCAGTGGTCATGGCCGACTATCTGGTCGCGGAGGGGATACCGAGCGAGGTCATCATCATCGATAGCGAGGGTGCCACCACCCGGGCCACCGCAGTGAACAGCGCCGCTGTCATGAATGAGCGTGGCTGGACCTCGGCCATTGTGGCCACCCAGTACTTCCACGTTGCCCGCAGCCGTCTGGCCTTCGAACAGGAGGGCGTCGACCGGGTCACCACCGTGCACGCCGATCTTGTGGAGCTGCGGGATGTCTACTCTGTCGCCCGCGAGGTGCCGGCCTACGCCCGCTACTTCCTGGGCTGAGACGGCCCGGGTTCGCTCGGCCTGCTCGCGTTCCTCGGCCTGATCAGCCCGCATCCCTTCGGCTTCGACGGAGGTATCGAGGAGGGTAGACTTCCGCTATTTGGTGATAGGCCGACACCATCGACGACACCGCTCCGACACTCGTGATCACTGGTTCGAAGGATGGTGCCACGGGGGTATCGGCGGGACCGGCCGTGACCGCTGACCGCGAGGCGCAACGTGTGGCTTTGGTGACGGGTGTGAGTCGACAGGTTGGGATCGGGCATGCCGTTGCTCAACGACTCACCGCCGATGGTTTTCGTGTCGCGGCTGCCGGATGGCGACACTACGACGAGCGAATGTCGTGGGGCGCCGACCCATCGTTGCCGGAGCTGGCCGGCCCCTTCTACGAAGTCGACTTCGAGGACCCAGGCGCTACCTCGGCTCTGGTGTCCACGGTCAACAAGGACCTCGGACCAATCGGAGCCTTGGTGCTCTGCCACTGTGAGTCGGTCGACAGCGACATTCGCACCACGACCATCGAGAGCTTCGACCGGCACATGGCCGTGAACGCCAGAGCCACCTGGCTACTCATCCAGAGCTTCGCCGAGCAGCTCGACGGACCGCATGGCTCGGCTCGGATTGTCTCGATCACCAGTGACCACACCGCAGGGAATCTCCCGTACGGGGCCAGCAAGGGAGCCATGGATCGCATCGTGATCGCCGCTGCCACTGAGCTCGCGGCGTTTGGCCTGACCGCGAACGTCATCAACCCTGGTGCCACCGACACCGGGTGGATGTCTCCAGAGATCGAGAAGCACGTCCTCGAGATGAACCTCCAATCGCGGATGGGGGTGCCAGCCGATGTGGCGAACCTCGTGTCCTTCTTGTGTTCGCCCCAGGGTCAGTGGATAAACGGACAGCTGCTCTACAGCGACGGCGGACGTCACTAGTCCGGGGCCGTCCGACACAATCGACGATCCTTGGTTCGCCCTCACCCTGAGCGGGGCTCCTCAGCGTGGGCCAGTTCGTTGCTTTCGAGGTTCATCCGTTGGAGCGAGTACTGCCGTCATCCACATCTCGGATCGACTGTTGGCAGCTCGCCACCTGGCGGAAAGCTGGCATGAGGACTCCGTCGGGATCGAGAGGCTTCAGATCGGGTTTGGGTAGATCAATCACCTTCTCCATTCTGACGATCACCTGCGATGTCCGGATCTGATGAGGCTCTTCATCGATCTCGGGATAGTCGACGAAGAGTTGGCGGATGTCGTCTAGCGCCTCCGAGGCCATGGGCAGGTCCCGCTCGACTTCGGCCACCAGCGGGCCAAGGATCTCATCCTGGCGGTAGGGGGCCAGATCATCGGCCAGTTGATCGTTGAGCATCTCGATCTCGCCAAATGCAGTTTCCCAGCGATCACGGCGCTCCGCTAGGTCATCAATGGAGGCGACGTCGGTAGAGGCCAGGTTGAATGCCGTTCCGACGTCTTTCACCCAGGACCACATGATCGGACAGATCTGCTCGGCTGCGGCCACGGCCTCTGCGCTGGTCGGGGTTTCGTTCGCGGTGCCGCACGCACCCGTCATCGGTGCGAGGGCCACCAACACCATGACAAGGAGGACGTTCCGCTGACGCATCATCATCAGTATGAGGCCGAGTCCGGCTGAGGCACTACTACGATCCTCATCCTCACGATGGCTACGACCCCCACCGATGGGCCACAGTTGTGGTCGTGACCGACAACCAAACCGAGACCTCGTTTGTCAGCCGAGGTCGGGGCCGAACCACCCCGCCCAACATCATCTTCATACTGGCCGACGATCTGGGCTGGGCCGATCTCGGCTGCTTCGGCTCGACCGAGATCAGCACCCCCCACATCGATCGGCTGGCGGCCGAAGGGGTCCGCTTCACCAACTCCTACGCCTGCTCTGCCTGGTGTTCGCCCACCCGGTTCGGCCTCTACACCGGCCGCAACCCCGGCCGCCTCCCCGGAGGATTGGAGGAACCGCTCCGGACCAGAGCCGATGGCAATGGCATCCCGGCCGGCCACCCGACCCTCCCATCGCTCCTGGTCGACGCCGGCTACGAGACCGCCATGTTCGGCAAGTGGCACTGTGGCTGGCTCCCCTGGTACAGCCCACTGAGGATCGGGTTCCAGAGCTTCTTCGGGAACCTCGACGGGGCCATGGATTACTTCGAACACATCGACACCCTCGGCAACAACGACCTGTGGGAAGGCGAGACCCCCGTCGAGATGACGGGCTACTACACCGACATGATCTCCGAGCGGGCGGCCGAGTTCGTGGCCGCCGACCGTGACTCCCCCTTCTACCTCCAGCTCAACTACACCGCTCCCCACTGGCCTTGGGAAGGCCCATCCGATCGTGAGGTCGGGGCTGAGATCCGCCGTGATTTCGAGGAAGGCAGGGTCCCGTTCCCCCTCCTCCACTCCGACGGGGGCTCCCTGGCCAAGTACGGCGAGCTGGTGGAGTCGATGGACACTGGCATCGGCCACGTCGTCGACGCCCTCGCCTCCGCCGGCCGGACCGACAACACCATCATCATCTTCGCCTCCGACAATGGGGGAGAGCGCTGGTCGAAGAACTGGCCGTTCATCGGCGAGAAGGGCGACCTGACCGAGGGCGGTATCCGAGTCCCCTCCCTCCTGCGCTGGCCCGAGGCGGTCGCAGCCAACCAGGTCAGCGACTGCCCCCACATCACCACGGACTGGACCGCCACCCTCCTCGATGCCGCCGGCACCACCCCCAATCCCGAGTGGCCCCTCGACGGGGTCAGCCTCCTCCCCTGGTTGGTCGACGGAGACGACCAACCCGACCATGATCTGTTCTGGCGCGTCTCCAGCCAGGGGGCACTCCGCCGTGGCAGGTTCAAATATGTGCGGGATCATCGGGGTCGGGCCCGGTTGGGTAACTGGCCCCTCGTCCCCGGTGAGTATGACCTCCTCTACGACGTCACCGTCGACGGGCGCGAGGCGGCCAACATCGCCCGCCACCACCCGGAGGTGTTGGCTGAACTACGAGCCGAGTGGGAACGTTTCGACGCCGAACTGTTGCCCTATCCAGCCGACCATCCGGGGCTGCCCCGCCACGCCAGCCCTGGCAAACCGGCCGTCAGCGAAGCTGACTGAGCCCGATGGGTGGACAGACCCCAGCACCAGAGCTCGAAGTGATCAGCCCGTCGACCTCGCAGCGGCTCTGATCAAGGAGAGGATGCCTTGATGAGGAAGTCGAGCACAGCATTGGTGAAGGCGTCGTTGTCGTCACCCGCCACCATGTGACCGGCCCCGCTTACATCGACATATTCAGCATGGGGGACCACGGTCAAGAACTCACGGACTGACTCGGCACTGACCAGATCGGAATCACCACCCCGGACCAACAAGGTAGGGGCCGTGACCAGGGCGGCGGCTTGGTGCATCTGGTCGGCCATTTGCTCCATCCGGATAGCGCGGTCGGCAGAATCGGCGCTCGTCGTATCGGCCTTGCCGGTGATGAACCTCGGGTCCCACCGCCAGTGCCAACGCCCATCCCGCTGGCGCAACACCTTGCGTAGCCCATCGAAGGTCTTCGGTCGCTCCCGGTGAGGGTTGTAGGCCGCGATCACCTCGGCCGCCGCTTCCAGGGAGTCGAATCCGTCGGGGTTGGCGCCCATGAACCCGACGATCCGCTCCACCCCGTCGATCTCCAGGCGCGGGGTCACGTCGACCAGGACCACGGCACTGAAGAGCTGATCGCCCGTCCGGCCCTGGGCCAGGAGGGCGCACATACCACCCATCGATGCCCCGACGACGGCTGGGGGCCGGTCGAAGTGGGTGATCAGGTGCTCGACATCGTCGGCGAAGTAGTCCATGTCGTAGTGCCCGGCCTCCGACCAGCCGCTGTCACCGTGGCCTCGAGCGTCGGCCGCGATCACGTCGAAGCCTTCGATGGCCAGCCGTTCGGCCGTCACCTTCCAGGCATGACGGTTCTGTCCGCCACCGTGTAGCAGCAGGACCGGGGCGCCACCGGCCGGCCCCGACCGGTTGATGACGAGGGGCAACCCTCCAGCCCCTTCAATGGTGGAGGTGGTTGGGGAGTTGGGGCCAGCGGCCGTCATGATGCTCCATTCTGGGCCGCGCCGACACCGCCGACACCGCCGGGTTCCACATGGTCTCGGGGTTCTCGAAATAGGGCGCTCTGCTCGTCAGCCTGGGTCTCATCGGCCCCGTGGAGCATCTCGTCGATGAGGGGCCGCAGGGCCGGGTCGTCATCATGAGAGCGGGGCATGAGGTGGCTGATGTTGATTGGTTCGCCGGTCTCGGGATCCGGGATCAGGCACTCGTCGGCGAATTGGTGCTGGCGGTCGAACATCGACGCCAGCGACTGGGCTGCCCCCACCAGCTTCGGGTGCTCGGTGACATCGTCGATCTGTTCCCCGTCGACCCAGATTTTCCGGTTCGTCTCTCGCAGCCCGGCTAGGAACTGGGCTCCTGTTCGAGCACCCATCTTGCACCTCCCTCAGGTTGGGACGCCATGTCGCCGCTTCCAGTCATCAAGCGAAGATAGGGGATGAGACCGTCGAGGTTGTAGCCGGGGGGGGAGTCATCGACCACTAGTTTGGCCCTTCGACGAACGCAGGAGGGTGGGGGAGGGGACCCCGGGCCGACTCGTAGGCGGCGGCGAGCCGCAGCGACAGGGCCTCGTCACCACCCCGGCAGGCGAACTGGATCGAGGTTGGCAGTCTGCCTCCGTTGAGCCCGCTCGGGAGGCTGGTGCCGCACAT
>JAAETV010000515.1 GCA_024227975.1 Actinomycetes bacterium | reverse complement strand
GAAAGGACCATATCTGATGTCTTCTGATAGGAATCCTCCAGCTGAAGAGGACCGTGAGACTGGCTTGGCTGTGCCGGCTGGGGACATGTCGGAGTGGGCTGAAGCGCTGGTGGCCCAGGCCCGCACCGACGGGGTCGAGCTGACCGGCGAAGGCGGTCTGCTGACTGGCCTGATCCGTCAGGTCCTCCAAACCGGCCTCGAAGTGGAGATGGCCGATCATCTCGGTTATGACCGTTACTCGCCGGAGGGCCGCGGGTCGGGCAACTCTAGGAACGGCTACTCCCCGAAACGGGTGACCACCGACATTGGCGAGGTTGAACTGTCGGTGCCCAGGGATCGGGCCGGGTCATTTGAGCCGGTGACGGTCCCAAAGTATCAGCGCCGCCTCGACGGCCTGTCGGGCAACGTGATCTCGCTCTACGCAAAGGGTCTGACTACTGGTGATATCAAGGCTCATCTCGAAGAGATCTACGACACCGACATCTCGAGGGAAACCATCTCTCGGATTACGGACCGGATTGTCGATGACATGTTGGCGTGGCAGAACCGGCCACTAGATTCGATCTACCCGGTGTTGCTGATAGATGCAATCGTGATCAAGGTCCGCGACTCCCAAGTGGCCAATCGGCCCGTTTATGTGGCGATTGGCGTCAATCTGGACGGGCAGAGAGACGTTCTGGGGTTGTGGCTGGGACCTTCGGGTGGGGAGGGTGCCAAACAGTGGGCCACGATGCTGGGAGAGCTCAAGAACCGCGGCATCTCTGATGCGTTGATTGTGTGCTGCGACGGACTCAAGGGTCTCCCCGACGCCATCCGGACTACGTGGCCCGACGCTGAGGTGCAGACTTGCGTGGTGCATTTGGTGCGTAACAGTCTTCGCTATGCGTCGAAGAAGCACTGGGGCAAGATCACCAGAGCGATGCGAGCAATCTATACGGCACCGACTGTCGCTGCCGCCACGGATCTGTTTGCCGATTTCAGTGACGAGTGGGTCGGCAAGTATCCAGCAATGATCCGGGCGTGGGAGAACGCTTGGGACGAGTTCACGCCGTTCCTCGCCTTCCCCACTGAGATCCGCAAGATTGTTTACACCACAAATTCGATTGAGTCGTTGAACGCCCGATTCAGGCGGGCGGTGCGGCATCGCGGTCACTTCCCCACTGAGCAAGCGGCGATGAAGGTCTTGTATCTGGTGGCAACGGCGAGGAGGAAGAACCGATCGAACCTGACCGGCCAAATCAACGGATGGAAACACATCCTCAACACACTTACCATGCACTACGGCGACCGCATCGCCCAACACGTCAAATGACAACCCGCCACGCCATTTACACAAGAAAAG
>JAAETV010000514.1 GCA_024227975.1 Actinomycetes bacterium | reverse complement strand
CAGGGGGTGCAGATGACCCTCGTCGAAGCCGGCGGCTACACGAACCTCGACACCCAGATCTCCCAGATCGAGGACTGTGTGCAGAACGGTGCCGACGCCGTCGTCATCGGGGCGATCTCCTTTGACGGGCTGAACAACCTCGTTGATCAGATCGCAGCCGACGACATCCCCGTCATCGACATCATCAACGGGATGTCGTCAGAGAATCTCACAGCGAAGTCGCTGGTGTCCTTCGGCGAGATGGGTGCCAATGCTTGCGGCTGGCTCGCTGACCATGTCGGCGACGAATCCGCGACGATCGCATGGTTCCCGGGACCCGCAGGTGCAGGTTGGGTCGAGGCCGGCGATGCCGGCTGCGTAGGTGCACTGGAAGGCACCACCGTCGAGATCGTCGATACGAAGTTCGGCGACACCGGCAAGGAAGCCCAGAGCGCCCTGATCGAAGACGCGCTGGCTGCCAACCCCGACATCGACTACATCGTTGGCACCGCCGTCACGGCCGAAGCCGCGACCTCCATCCTGCGAGACCGGGGCCTCGAAGACCAGATCGGTGTCGTGTCCTACTACTTCACCCCGGGTGTATACGAGGGGCTCCAGAACGGCAGGATCCTGGCGGCGCCGACTGACTCGCCTGTCATCCAGGCCCGTATTGCCATCGATCAGGCGGTGCGAGCTCTCGAAGGCCTCGACTTCGAGGAGCATGTCGGGCCTGAGCTGTTCGTCGTCGACAGCGACAGTGTCGGGTCCTTCGACTCGAGCTCCACCCTCGCTCCCGACGGATTCGATCCCGTCTTCAGCGTCGGCTGATAGTGAGAGAACGCGGAGACCCCGAGATGTCCACCAGCGATACGGAAGCTCAGACCACCTCCCCTTCATCCGATGACGGCGACGTCCTCGTGAAGCTGAGTGACGTGTCCAAGCGCTATCCCGGGGTCTCCGCTCTCGATCATGTCGACTTCGAGCTCCGCCGCGGCGAAGTGCACGTCCTGTTCGGTGAGAACGGAGCGGGCAAGTCAACACTGATCTCGATATTGGCGGGAGCCACGAGGCCAACGAGTGGCCAGATGCAGGTCGACGGGAGATCAGTTGACCTCCACTCGGTTCGAGATGCTCGTGACCTTGGCATCAGCGCGGTGTTTCAGGAGTTCTCACTTGTCCCGACCTTGACCGTTGGCGAGAACCTGCTCCTCGGCTCGGAGCCAGGAAGGCGAGGGTTTCTCGACCGCCAGAAGCTCGAACACGAGGCCAGACAGCTCCTCGAGGAACTCGGGTTTCCGCTCAAGGTCCGACAAGAGGTGGGCCGCTTGTCCCGTGCCCACCAGCAGATGGTCGAGATCGCAAAGGCCTTCCGCTCCGACCTTCAGGTCCTCAT
>JAAETV010000513.1 GCA_024227975.1 Actinomycetes bacterium | reverse complement strand
TCCAGCTCTACCAGCTTGTACTGGCTGTCGCGGATTGCTTTGCCGGCCTGGTTCGGCCGCGTGTCCGAGCCGAAAGCCTCAACCAGCAGATACCGCTCGTCCATCTCGCCGCCGGCAAGGAGAGGGCCGATGCTCACCGAATCGATTGGGATCGAGGAGGGCACGGCGGTCGTCGCGTCGATGCCTGCGAGCTCGAGCACAGTGGCGAACAGGTCGACGGTGCCAACCGGAGTCGATTGGTGCCCCGGCTCGACTCCCGGCCCGGAGATCATGAGGGGGACGTGGACACCGCCTTCGGCCACGCTGCCCTTGGCGTTCCCGCGCCCGAACTGGCTGACCCGCGCATCGGTGCCGTTGTCGCCCATGTAGATGATCACGGTGTTGTCGAGGTCCGAGGGGTCGATCGAGTCGAGTAGGCGACCGATCTCGGTGTCGAGCGCCTCGACGGCAGCGGCGAAATAGTCGGCTGGGTTGGCTTCTATGTCAGCGCTGGTTCCCGAGAGGTCATAGGAATGGAGGTCGCCGGGGGGGAGATGGAATGGGGTGTGAGGAGCGTTGAACCCAACCCAGGCGAACCATGGCTGGGACTGCTCCGAGATCCAGCCGAGGGTGTCGTCGACGGTCGCCGTCGTCGAGTACTCGGTCACCGATTCGGAGATGCCGTCGGTGACACGGTTCCAGTTCTCGTAGTCGCGAAGCGCTCCCTCGAGCAGGCCGCTGAAATGGCTCCATCCCATCTCGTTCGGACTGTCCGCGTTTCCTCCGAGGTGCCACTTCCCGAAGCTGGCGTGGGCGTATCCACTCTGTTCCTGATCGAGAATCAGCGGAAGGGTCAGTGAGTCGGGGCCGAGCTCCAACCCGTTCGTCGGGCTCGCCGGTTCACCGATACCGGTGCGGAAGCTGTGTTGGCCGGTGAGCATTCCGGCCCGTGTCGGTGAGCAGACTGGGCTCGACCAGGCGTTGTCGAAGACCAGGGAGTTGGCACAGAGTGTTTCGATCCGTGGTGCCGGGATCGGCTGGGCTGAATAGCAGACGCTGGACTCCACCCCGATGTCGTCAGCGATCAGGAGCAAGATGTTCGGGCTGACCAATGATGGTGATAGTGAGTCTGATGCCGCTCCGACCACCGTGCCCTGGTCGCCAGAATCGGCTGACGACGTCGGCCCGGGGTCGATGCTCGAGGCCGGATCACCTGCTCCGCTAGAACAGGCTGATCCACCGATCATCATGACGGCGGCAGCGGTAGCTAGATGAGCAGTTCGCATCGGGTGAGCATAGGCGGAAGCTGTTGGCCGGCTCGGGCAATGATGGTACCCCTCCTCAGCAGGTTGGCTCGAAGCTGAAGCCTTGACCCGACAGCTCGCTCAGGGCCCGGTCGAGGGCCTCTATGGTCTGGGTCCGATCGCCGCCAGCGTCATGCAACAAGATGGGTGAACTGCTCTCGGCGCCCTCCACGATGAGCTCGGCGATGATGTCGGCTCCTGGCTTCTGCCAGTCTCGGGTGTCGGTGGTCCACAGGACCAGATCGAGCCCCAACTCGGCGGCCCAGGCCCGAGTGTTCGAGTTGAGCGCGCCGTAGGGAGGGCGCAGGCAGGATGTAGCGTGCGGGCCGAGAGCCTCCTGGGTTCGTCCGACCGACCGGTTGAACTCGGCGTGGGTCAGTTTGGTCAGATCCTCATGGTTCCAGGAGTGGTTGGCCACGGTGTGTCCTTCGGCCACCATCCGCTCGATGAGCTCGGGGTGGGCTTCGGCCAGTGAGCCGAGCACGAAGAAGGTGACCTTGGCGTCATAGCGGGCCAGGATGTCGAGAATGGCTGGGGTGTAGCGAGGGTCGGGGCCGTCGTCGAAGGTGAGGTGCACCACACCCGACCTTGCCTCAACGGGAGCTGCTTCGGTGATCTTCGATAGGGGGTCGGTGTCGAGCTCCGCTTGTGGCGTGTCCACCGGCTCTACCGGTCCAGGCTCGACGGGCTCAGGCTTGATTGATTCGAGTGCTTGGCCCAATTCGTCCAGCAACTCACTGGCAACGATGTCCGCATCCGGATCGAGTACCGATCCCGGCCCCGTATCTGGCTTGGTCGGTCCCTCAACGGACCTCGATGCCAGGATGCCTCGCTTGGCGTTGCCGGAGGAGGGGGCGGCCTGGCCGTAGGAGAGGCCAGCGGTTCCCAGTACCAAGCCGGCCACGATCACGACGGCAACTGCTACTCGGACCCTCGGTCTGATCCACTTGGGGCTGGCTTCAAGCGACGCCTCGCTGGTCTCAGCCGCGAACCCCGTCGTCTGGCTGTGATATCGGCTGTGGGGGGATCTCGAACCATGTCGCTCCATAGGGGCACGGTCTCATCGGACCCACAATTGCGAATCGGGGGCTGCCCCCTATTGCCACGAGGTCCCTAGGGGACTCGCCACTCGCCCTGAGAATTCCCAGTCCTTTGACCCCGGGGTGTGCTGGGCTACTTCGCCGCCATGAACAGGCTGGTGGAAATGGCCGATGCCACGAGTTGTGCCCCATCCCAGACCTCGCTCTCGACCGTTGCTGCCCCCCGGGCCACACGGCGGCATGTGGCGACCGCCACCAGATCGGAGGAGGTGACGGGTCCG
>JAAETV010000512.1 GCA_024227975.1 Actinomycetes bacterium | reverse complement strand
CTCGTCAACGACGAGGCTGCGACGATGCTCGGTCTGGGATCAGACAGCGCCGGCCAATCACTTGACGAACGGCCCGACCTGGCTGAGCTGTGGGCGTTGTCGAAGGGGCCGGGCTCGCAGGTCGATGTGCCTTTGCAGATTGGTACTGAGATGTTGTTGGTGACCACAGCTCCGATCACGATTCGCGGCAAGCACCAGGGGGCGGTCTACACCTTCAGGGATCGGACCGAGTTGCAGGGTCTGGTGAGCGAGCTCGAATCGGCTCAAGGGTTGATCGAGGCACTGAGGGCGAGGGCCCATGAACACTCGAACAGTCTCCACACCATTTCTGGTCTGATCGAATTGGGCCGCCACGACGATGTGATCTCGATCATCATGGATCACTCGGCGTCGGAACGAGCCCTCGCTGATCTCTATGGCAGTCGCTCGGGCGGGGACTCCCTGGTGATCGCTTCCCTGCTGGCCAAAGCGGCAATCGCGGCCGAGCGGGATATCAGTCTTCGGACCCATATCGGTGATCTTCCCCAGACAGAGATCGGTGTGTCTCGTGACCTGGTGACTGTTGTCGGAAACCTGGTCGACAATGCAATCGACCATCTGAGCGACACCTCGATCGGCGGAGGTGAGATCGAGATCGCGGTCTGGCACGATGATGGTGTCGTGCGGATCGATGTATCCGATTCTGGTGACGGGATACCAACCGAGGTGCTGTCGCAGGTCTTCCAATCGGGCTACACGACGAAGGACCCTCGCAGTCATGATGGTCTGGGTCTAGCTCTTGTCGACGAACTCGTTCGGCGCTATCAAGGCTCGATCTCGGTGGATTCCGAGCCAGGCTCGGGGACCCTCTTCTCCGTCACCCTGGTTCTATCCAGTCACCAGGAACTGATCGATGTCTGAGCAGATATCGGTGCTGATCGTCGACGACGACTTTCGGGTTGCCGACATCCACAAGGGCTTCGTTGAAGAGGTCGACGGGTTCAGGGTCGTTGGCACCGCCCAGTCAGCCGCCACTGCAGTCGAGATGAGCACCACGCTAGAACCGATGCTGGTGCTATTGGACATCTATCTCCCGGACGGCTCGGGCACGGATGTGCTCATGAGACTCCGTGACGATATGGCGATTGATTGCTTCGTGTTGACCGCGGCCCGGGACGTGGCGACGGTGAAGCGATGCCTCGACCTGGGGGCGCTGCACTATCTCATCAAGCCGTTCACCAAGGATGAGCTGACTGATCGGTTGGTCGAGTACGGGCACTGGAGGGAATCGCTGCGAGCT
>JAAETV010000511.1 GCA_024227975.1 Actinomycetes bacterium | reverse complement strand
GTTGGGGCTGGCAATCAGGATCCAGGCGATACGGCACGGCTCATTGCCAAGCAGCCTCCAGGCGTGGCGGGTGGCGCGCTGGACGACAACGTCCCCCGGCCCGAGCTCGACCCAACCATCGTCCAGACCGAGCTCGACTCGTCCACTCAAGACGATGCCATAGTCGATGGTGGCTGTGGTGTGCCATCCCTCGTCGCCACTGGGTCCGGATTCCATGGCGTCACCACGACTCCAACGAACGAGATCTCTGGTGATCGCATCTTCACCCGGAGTGTCGGCACGACTGGGCGGGTAAAGGGTTCCGACCCGGACGACGGAGCCGCCCCGAGGCGGAACCAAGGCCAGATCGCCGGCAACCGGATCGCGGCTGGCGTCAGGATCGGGATTGTCTGGGTCATCGACCCAGACATCATCGAGCCGAATCACCCCCAGGTCCACCGACCCCGTCGTCGGGCCATCGTGGACGACGTAGGACGTCCCGTCCGCTGCGATCCCGGTCACTACTCTTCTCGTGGCCATGATGGCCCCCTTTTGCTCGTTGCACCTCCTCTGGTCCTAGCACCCAAAGGCACCAGCACATGATTCTCAGACCGAGGCACCAGAAGGTACGGCGATCTCCAGCTCGAGACGAAGGACCTCCGCCCTTTTCCAGGTATGACCACTCAGCTCAACCGTGATCGTCGATGCGCCATCATCGCGTACGACGAGCTTGCCGTATTGTCCGGGGCCAGGGAAGGTTCCATGGCTGTACGGGCCGCCCTTCACCGATCCACGCCGATCGAGGGCTGCGGCGTGGAGTACGGGGAAGCCAGGTGATCCGTCAGACGCGTAGCCACTGTTCGTCCCGTCGTCGATGGCCAGCATGTGGGCATCACCGCTGACCATGACGAGATTCTGCACCCCGGCCTCGGCCAGGCCATCGGCAATAGCCCGGCGATCATCCGGGTAGGCGGACCAGTTGTCAGCCACGCTCGTTGCCGCTCCGATCCAGGGTATGGGGTTGACCCACACCACCAGGGCGTGCGACCGGGACGATGACGTCAGCTCCTCTATCAGCCATGCTTGCTGTTCGGGCCCGAGCATCGACTCCGGGCTGCGATGAGATCGAGTGTCGGTGAGCACGAACCGGACCCGGCCGATGGTGAAGGCCTGAGCGATTGAGGCTTCAGGGTCGGGGTCAACACCATAGTTCGGGACTGCGTGACGGTAGGCCGTGGAGACGGCGAGGCGGGATGAGGCCGAGCCGTCGGAGTCGTTCGGCCCATAGTCGTGATCATCCCAGACATAGCCGGTTGGCACTGAGCTGAATAGAGCCGCCTGGCCTGGCTGACTGAGGGCCCGACCGTACTCACGTACATGGTCGGCGGGATTGGTGGAATCGAGGTTGGCGTAGTGCAAGTCGCCCATAGCCAGGTGGAGATCTGGTCGCTCGAAGAGCATGGCGTCGAACACCGCACCATTCGAGCCGCTCCTGGCGCATGAGCCGAGTACCACGGTCAGATCCTGGGGGCCCTCCGCCGGGGTGCGGAACCCGGCGTCGCCGGAGATCTCGGAGGGTTGATCGCCGACATCGATCACGGCGTATCGGTAATGGGTGGTTGGGCTCAGGCCCGTGAGTGCGAACCGGGCCAGGCCGTAGTCGTCGGCAGTTGTGACGATCGAGGAGGCATCTGCCACTCCCGATCCCACCCAATACTGCAACTCAACGTCTTCGCCGTCGTCGACCCCACCAGCGACGATGGTTGCCGAAGCAGGGTCGACGTCGCCCAACCACAACCAGTCTGCCTCCTCGGACTCGAGCTCCTCAGCCACCGACTCGGCATGGGTAGGACCGAAATAGTAGGAGTAGATCCTGTTGCTACCCATGGTGGTCGACCCCAACAGGGTGATTGTGATTCCGGCCAGGCTGGCAATGCGCCCAACGGTCTCTTGCCGCTGCCAGGACAGCCAGAGAAGGACAGCCGGTATCAAGAGTAGGGCGCTCAACACGACAGTCATGAGGGGCCGATACTGGACTGAAGCGAACAGCCCGATCCCGGTAGCGGCGAAAGCAATGCCGACCGCTCCCGCCGCCTGCCAGCGCAAAGCCACCAGACCCGAGACCACCATCAGAGCGCCAAGGCTGACCTGCACACCTCCAGAGACGGTGGAACCAAATCCGTACCCTTCGGGGTCAGTGGGCAAGCCGACGAACACCGTCGCCACCAGTAGACCGAGGGCAGCAGCCAACGCCGACAACACACCGGCTCGGCCCAGGCGCCGCGCCGTTCTGATACTCACGGTGAATATCCCTCGCCGCCACGGAATCGGCCCCGGATGTCTTGACCATGAGCATGAGCTGCACCCTTGGTGCCAACTCCGATGATCCATGATCCAGTGCACACCGAGAACTGTCATCAGCCCGATGGAAATGCCAGCCATGACATCGAGCGGCCAGTGGTCCTGGCGGTGGATGCGGTGCAGTGAAG
>JAAETV010000510.1 GCA_024227975.1 Actinomycetes bacterium | reverse complement strand
GTCGTCATCGGACCCTGGGTGATCGAAGCCGATTCCTCGAACGAGTCGATGAAGGCGAACGGCACCCGCTCGATCCGCTCCCCGGCCGCTACGGCGGCAAAGAGCCAATCCGAGTCGAACGAGAACCCGAAGGTAGAGGGGGCGGCGAGAATGGCTTCGAGCGCCTCCCTCCGGTACAGCTTGAAAGCCGCCTGGGTATCGCGCAGACCCCGATCGAAGAGGGCATGACCCACCATCCGCTGGATATGGCGGAGGACGACGATGCCTGGACCCCATCGGGCCTCGGCCTTCACCAGAACGGAATCGGCGTGCTTGCGGTCACCGATCACCACGCCCGCACCGTTGGAGAATGGCTGAAGGAGGAGGCCAATTTGGCCAAGGTCAACGGAGTTGTCGGCATCGGTGATGACCACGACGTCAGCCCCGGCTTCGATTGCATGATGAGTACCGAGGGCGATGGCCCCACCCTTGCGGGAGTCGTCGACTTGGGCCAGCGAGGCAAGCGGGCCTGAGTCGGTCGGGATGGAGTCGGCCAGGCGCAATACGGTGACCCGGTCCTTCTCACGGTGACGCTGGGCCGCTTCGATGGCGACGGCGGCGGAGTCGTCAGGATCACCGTCGTCGACGGCGATGAGCGACCAGTCGACATTCGAGCCGTCGAACAACCAGGCGAGCTGGTCGAGCTTGGTATTGAGCGAGTCTTC
>JAAETV010000509.1 GCA_024227975.1 Actinomycetes bacterium | reverse complement strand
TGGATCTGGTGAGGTCGACCTCAGCCAGCAGCACGGTGAGCAAGGCGACGCCGATCATCGACTGGGTGAGATAGTTGGTGAGGGCCATCCTTCCCGCGGCCCGAAGCCGGATCACGAGCGACGTCTCCGCTCGCATGTTCCACAAGACGATGAGCCCGATGTAGCCGAGGACCACCGGAATGGTGCCCAATGTGTTCGGGATCGAGCCGACCAGAGCCACTTCGGGGTTGAAGTCGTTGGCTGCGACATAAACGACGCCAAGCGCCGCGAGGGGCAGACCGACTCCGAGGCCCCAGGCGCTCAGACGTCGATAGAACGACGGTGATCGGTCTCCGGTCAAGACCCCGGTTCTGTAGAGACCGACGCCGATCAGCATCATGCCGATCGCTCGAGCAAATGGGTCAACCCATGTGAACAGGTCCATCGAATAGGAACCGGGATCGGAACCGTTCGGCGCCGGCGTGGTCTGGGCCCATGCGGCCGACACCGGTGAGATCATCATGATCAGAACGCCCAAGAGGTACAGCGTTCGTGGCTCGAGCCGTCGCAGCAGTAGCAGGATCGGTGCGGCCAGCGCATAGACGGTGAGGATGTCTCCTGCCCAGAGCAGAGAGTGGAGGAGGCCGATGAACAACAGAAGCAGGTTGCGCCAGAGGCTGATCCGCATGGCCCGCTGCCCCTTCGCCTCGGCTCGATCTGCGTAGAGCACGATTCCGGCACCGAACAGCGCCGAGAAGAGGCCCATGAACTTCTGGTCGACGAACACCTCGCCGAATACGCCGATAACCCAGTCCAGCCAGGTCCTCATCCCGTCGGCGCTGATATCGTCGTAGGCGGCGTCGGTCAGGCCG
>JAAETV010000508.1 GCA_024227975.1 Actinomycetes bacterium | reverse complement strand
AGCGCTCTGACCAGCCCAAACGGCAGCTGCAGCGGATTCCCGTCCACCTCCGCCAAGTCGGTCTCGACCGATCGGCGAGCCGGCGGAGGGGTCAACCAGGAGCTTCACCGCGTCGATGCGACGGTTGGCCAGGTCGTCGATCGTGGTGGGGAGCTCGTCCAGGGTGACCGTGCCAGCGACGAAACCGTCGATCCTCAACCGACCGCACTGCACCACCATCAGACCAATCGACCCGCACCCGACGAGACAGGCCACATCTCCAACCGCCAGCCGCGACCGGCGCACCGCGCATCGCCACCGACGCCGGCTCGATCAAGGCCACCTGCTCGTCACCAACCTCGTCAGTCACCCCCACCAACCGATCGGCGTCGAGGGTCATGAACGGAGCGAACCCAGCTGGCGTCAGGGCCTCGTTGCCCGAATATCTGCTCGACGCCGCCCGGCAGAAGTGGGGCAAACGGGCCCGGCACTCTCGACACGAACTACAAGCCGGTGCCTGAACCCCGACCACCCGCCGGCCTTCAGCCGCCAGACGGGGTGCCACCTCGGGTCCCACGTCAACCACCGTCGGCCCAGACGAAACGATCAGGTACTGAAGTCGATATCGACCATCAGCTCGTTGGCCAAGGCTTCCAATGCCTCTCGCAACTCCTCGAGCGACACCTGTGCTGGCAGGTCAAGCGTCGCCTCCGCTTCGAACAACAGACCTCCCGCCATGGGGGCACTGTTCGTCGCGGTCACCAGGTCGCTTATGCTCACCCCTCGTTCAGCCAAGGCCTGCGAGATGTCATGCACGATGCCGGGCCGGTCCTGACCGACGAGGTGGAGCGAATAGGAACGTCTCGCGGCCGACCCTGTCGCCCCATCTTCCTCATCCTGCGCCGACTCGCCACCCTCGGCCTCGTCAGCCCCGGCAACCACCTCGACCGTGATGTCGAGCAGACCCCTGTCCTCCAACGGAGCCAGGGCGGCCACCAGATCATCGGCTTTGGCATCGGCCACCGTGACCAGCACGATCCCGGCGAACTTGCCAGCCAGCTGTGTCATATGGCTCTTCTGCCAATTGCCCCCGTGCTCGGCAATCACACCCGAGAGCGCGTCGACGAGGCCGGCCTGATCGTCGCCGATCACGGTCAGCACCAAACTGGTCATCGCCACACGACCCCCGCGTATCGGGGACGTTTCGACCCCCGGTCGAAACCCCTGGCGTCGGGCCGCGCCCGACGCACCTAGACCGCCAGCAGATCGCGGGCGCCGGTGTCGGACGAGGGATGCCGCAACTTCGACATGGCCCTGGCCTCGATCTGACGGATCCGCTCCCGAGTCAGATTGAAGTACTCCCCAACCTCTTCCAACGTCCTCGGCTCGCCCCGGTCGAGACCGAACCGCAGCTTGAGGATCTCACGCTCCCGCTCGTCGAGGGGAGCCAGCAATCGGGCAATCTCCTCAGGCAACAACGCGGTGGCCGCTACCTCGAATGGAGAATCGGCCGAGCGGTCCTCGACCACATCGCCGAGCTCAGCGTCACCATCTTCTCGCAGCGGCTCCGACAACGACAGCGGCTCAGCGGCGAACCGCAGCGCCTCCGTCACCTTGTCTTCCGGCATCTCGACCTCGAGCGCCAGCTCGGTCAGCGTGGCCGGCCGCCCATACTTCAGCTCGAGGCGGGCCCGAGCCTTCTGCAATCGGGCCAGGGTGTCACCGGCGTGGACCGGCAGGCGGATCGTACGGCCGGTGTTTGCGATACCGCGAGTGATGGCCTGACGGATCCACCAGGTGGCATAGGTCGAGAACTTGAAGCCCTTGCGCCAGTCGAATTTCTCGACGGCGTGCATCAACCCCAGGTTCCCCTCCTGGATCAGGTCGAGCAGGGGCAAGCCAGAGGCCTGGTACTTCTTGGCGATCGACACTACAAGTCGAAGATTCGACTGGACGAAGGTTCGCTCGGCGACACGCCCATTGCGGGCCGATCGACGCAGCTCACGCTTGCGTGGGGCGGTCAGGTCAGCTTCGGCCTCGAGCTCCTCGGCCGCTTCCTTGCCCTTTTCTATCGCCTGCGCCAGCCGGACCTCGTCTTCTTTGGTGAGCAGCGGGTACTGACCAATGTCGGTGAGGTACAGTCTGACGAGATCTTCCTCATCCCGCTCGACGCGCTCCTTAGCCAAGGAATCCAACCTCTCGTCTGACGACGGAGCCGGTTGCCCCATCGCGGCACGTACTGGCTTCCTTTGGAGGGTAGCTACTACGCGGCCAACTTGTGCCCTAGAAGTGTAATTGCAACGCCGTGCTCTGCACCAAGGGCAGGTGGCAAGCTCGTTCGACGCCTCTGCATCTGGTTGTCGGCAAATCCATCGATCTGCTTGAGAGAAGCCACGCCCGAGCCCCATCTGCAGCGCTACTGAGACATCTGCCACCAATCAAACCGCTGAACCGACACCCAGCGCTACGTTCGCCAGGGAGCATGATCCGGTCCTGGCCACCCTCCGATTCGACACCGCTTCAACACTGCCGGGATCGAGGCCCTGGCCGCGATTTGATCAAGTATGAGGTGATCAGCCGCTCGCGCCAGGGTGTCGCATCATCGAATCCGCGGTCTCGATGACAACCCCCGGGGCCTCATCGTCATCGAGGGGTGGGACTCCCTCGATGCTTGATGGGCCCACTTCTGTCGCCCGACATGGTGGCGATGGCCCAATCCTGCAAGAGCCTTCTTGCCCTCCCGCCAACGATCGGTCCCCACGAAGGCATCAGCATGCACGATCTCGCATGGAGATAGCTCAAACAATGCTAAATCGGCGGCTGGAGGGCTGAATCGGAGAAGTTAGCGATCCTACGCCAGGTGGTGTCGCCAACATCCCACAACTGCTCGAACACCGAATCGGCGTGATCGGTGAAGCCGTGACGGTTCCGGAAGTTGTAGAGATAGCGGGGCTTGTGCAGCTTCAGGCCCCGACGGGCCACCCGTCCGAACAGGTTCACATCCCACGCCGTCCGATGTTGCTGCGACAGCTTCACATCGAGCGACGGGGCCCCGAATACGGCCAGCCGACGATCATAGACCTCGAGGAACAGGCAGGTGAACGTCAGCTCGACCTCGTGCTCACCGAGGGTCCTGGGGTCCTGATGATTCTCGATCGCGCCCCCATCAACGTCGACGACCAACGGCTCCAAACTGGTGACCGAGAACCTCGTGGTCGCCGCGTGCTCGTCGACCTGGATCTGCAATTCAAGCTCTCGGGCCGTCCCCATGACCCGCTCCCAGGAACGCTGCACCGCGTTGAGCAGCACCTCGACGTCATAGTCAACCTTGACAAAGGACTCCGGCACGACCGTGATCATGAGCCGGCGCCGCTACCCGAGCTGTCAGAACCATCGTCATCGAACGAGCCGATGGAGCCGGGCCCGGCAACCCCGCCCGCCGCCAGCATCAGTTTGGTCAGACTGGCCTGGTGGCGAGTCGCCCGATCAACCTCGTCGGAGGTCTGGACCAGCGACTGGATGATCATCTCCCCTTCCCGCCACTCCTCCATATCGTCGAGAAGGCAGAAGTTGATCGACCGAATGGTGGGCGAATCAGTGATCTGTGACGTGTTGTTGAGGTGGTAGGTATAGGCCGCTATGAGATGGGGCAACAGCACCCGATAGAGCCCAACCAACTTCTCGATCGTCTGATCAGCCGCCTCAGGAGCCCCCAGGGCCTCGACGAAGGCCTCCATCTCCGGATTGGGCGCCTTGGTCAGGCGCTCCGGGTTCATCTCCCTCAGCTCGGGCAGCCGCTTGTGCCACAACTCGGAGTGGAAGGCGTGGTGATAGCAGTGGGTCCCCAGCCGGAATTTGACGTCGAGCTCGGGAATCGTAGCCACCCAGCCCCCCATCAACTCGAAGATCCGCATCTCGATCCACTTGTAGTTGCCGACCCGGGCCGCTGTCTCTTCAACCGTGAACCGGCCCGGCAGTTCCCGTCGGTCCCAGGGTGCGAATGGCGCCCGTGGCTTGCTCGGATCAGCCATTCCAGTCCTCACGTCGGTCGGTCAGCGGACCGACTCTAGGTGCGCCCCGGTTGGCGCCTCAAGTCCCTTGCCAGCCAGGCCAGGCAACCGAACCGACAGCAGAACCGACGAAGCCAAGATCAGCGACCGTTGACCGACCAGTGCCAGGGCTCGCTCGGCAGGTTGAAGAAGCCGTAGCTAGCAGCGTTGGCCGACAGCCACTTGAACCCCGCGCTGGAGCGGGAGCCGATGATCGATCCGTTGTAGCGGAAGTCGATGGCCTTGCCCTGCTCATGTTGTGATGCCCCAGGACGAGCCGTCGGGGGCCGACACTGCGAGGACGGCATCCGCCAGATGGCGTATTCGCTCGTTCCACAATGGGCCCGACGGAGCCGGATCTGCGACTGGGAATCCCGATAGCCGCCACCACTGAAGTTGTGGCCGGCCGCCTCGGCCGCATCCAGCATCCGCCGTAGATTGTCTGCGATATCGGTGTGGACCCAGATCCCCTTGACGTTGACGATCTGTGAGGCCGAGGGGAAGCTCGGGTTGCCACCACTGCTTGGCGCCGGGTTGTTGCTACGGGTGCTCACTGCAAGCTGGGCTGCCAACTGGTCGTTCTTCTTGCCGATTTCGGCTGACAGCTCCTTGTCGAGCTCGCTCAGGGCCCACGCCTCAGCAAGGTTCCGCTCCAGCTTCTCCTCGGCCGCGATCACCAGATCGGCCTGGGCCATCTGACGACGCTCCAGTTCGGCCAGGTCTTCGATCAGCCGGATCTGGATCCGCTCGGCCTCGGCCGCAGCGTCATCGGCCGCCCTCTGCTCGATCTCGAGGTCTTCCTTGGCCGCCCTCAACTCGTCGGTCACACTGATGCCGTCATCGGTCACCGCCTCGACCAACGACTGCATCCGCACGGCCTTGTTGGGGTCGACCTCTTCGAGCATCGGAGACCGACCGGCCTCCTGATTGACAAATGAGGAAATGGCCCTCTCCGACAACCGCCCCTCTAGATCATTGATCGCACTGGCCTGACCGACGACCGCTTCGATCGCCGTGTCGTGACGAGTCTGGGCGGCGACGAGGGCCCGCTCGGCCGCCGCCACCTTGGTCGCCTGTTCGTTGACGTCAGCGTTGAGCAGCTCGAGGGCGGCAGACAGGTCGTCCGCCTCGGCCGTAGCCAGGTCGACGTCCTTGGCTTTGTCTTCCTTGTCCTTCTGGAGCTCCTCCTGCTCGCGCTTGAGCTCATCGAGCTCCTCCTTGAGCCCGGCACCACCGGGGAAGGTGGCCATGGCAAAGAGAACGAACACCACGAAGGCACCTAGGAGGCGTAGTCGATTGCGAGGAATTCGAAAGGATGGAAAAGCGCGCATGTAAGTCACCGGCCACCCGCCAGAAGCACACGGTACTACTGACTGGTCCATTGTTGGGGTATGGGCCGCACCACTGGGTGAAAACACCCATGGTGAGGCTAGTCGTCTTCCCAACGTACGAGTACACGCCCCTACAAACATCGTCAAGGAGTGAAGTCCCCACGGGACCCGATAGACCAGTGAACAGTTGGTATTTGCCGACTCGTCAGCCCCGATAACGATTCGTGATCGGGATGCGGCGATCCCGGCCGAAAGCCTTGGCCGAGATCCGAATCCCCGGTGGGTTCTGCCGCCGCTTGTACTCGGCGATGTCGACCAGGCGCACGATCCGATTCACGATCTCGGCGTCGTGACCAGCCGCAATCAGCTCACTGGCGGTGAGGTCGCCCTCGACGTAGCCCTCCAGGATCGGGTCGAGGATCTCGTATGGAGGCAGGCTCTGATCGTCTCGCTGATCGGGGCGGAGCTCGGCCGATGGGGCTTTGTTGATCACGTGCTCGGGGATGACGGGGTGCCCCCCACTGGCGGTGGCAGTGGCGTTGCGCCAGCGGCACAGGTCATAGACCATCACCTTGGGCACGTCCTTGATCACGGCGAACCCACCGGCCGTGTCGCCGTAGAGGGTGGAGTAGCCGACGGAGGTCTCCGACTTGTTGCCGGTGGTGAGGATGAGCCAGCCCAGCTTGTTCGACAGGGCCATCATCGTCACACCTCTGATCCTCGACTGGAGGTTCTCCTCGGTGGTGTCGGCATCGTGGCCGTCGAAGCTGGGGGCCAGCATGTCGAGCAGGGCTGCGTGACCCGGCTCGATGGGGATCATGCGGTGCTCGACCCCGAGGTTGCGGCACAGGGTCTCAGCATCGGAGATCGAGTGCTCCGATGAGTAGCGAGATGGCATCAACACGGCGTGAACCCGATCGGGCCCGAGGGCCTCAACGGCGAGGGCGACCACGATCGAGGAGTCGATCCCACCGGAGAGGGCAACGCCTACATCGGTGAACCCGTTCTTGGTCACATAGTCGCGGGTGCCGAGCACCAGGGCGCTCCACACCTGCTCCAACTCATCGGGCACCTCAGCCGGCTCCGGGGTCAGTGGCGGCTCGGTGGGCTCTACCTCAGGAGTCAGGGTCCGGTACGGGAGCATTTCAAGGGGGCCGAACTGGCCCCGGGGATCAAGACGCCGCTTACGGTAGAGGGGCGGGATCTCGACGTCGGCCACCAGCACGTGCTCTTCGAACAGGGGGGCCCGAGCCACGATATGACCCTCGGCATCCAGGATGATGGATCCGCCGTCGAATACCAGCTCATCTTGACCACCCACCTGGTTGACGTAGACGATGTGGACCGAGGCATCGGCCGCCCTGGTGGCCAGCATGGTCTCCCGGTCACCCTGCTTGCCAGTGTGGAAGGGGCTGCCGTTGAGGTTGAGGACCAGCTCCGCTCCGCCTCGGGCCAGATCGGCGATGGGACCGGTTGGACTCCAGGCGTCTTCACAGATAGAAAGCCCGACCCGGAGCCCGTTCACCTCGACCAGCTCCAGCTGATGGGAGCCCGCAGAGAAGTAGCGCTGCTCATCGAAGACGGCGTAGTTGGGAAGTAGGCGCTTGTGATAGCGGAGCTCGACCTGGCCCTGGTAGCAGAGGGCGGCGGCGTTGTAGAGATCTCGGTCGAGGTCGACGAAGCCAACGACGACGGCGCAGTCTCGGGCTCGAGCCGAGATGGTGGCCAGGGCTTCGAGGTTGTCTTCGACGAACCCTGGTTTGAGCACCAGGTCCTCGGGCGGGTAGCCCGTGATCGACAGTTCGGGGAAGACGGCGAGGTCTGCGCCCGCCTCCTCGGCCTGTTCCAACATCTCGACCGTGCGGGCAACATTGCCGTCAAGGTCCCCAACAGTTGGATTGAACTGGCAGCCGGCCACCCGTAGTCGTCGCATCGGCACCGATTCTACGGACCCCGGCTACCCGAAAGGGACAGCGAGGAGCTGGGACAGGGAACAGCCCCGAGGTTCGGGGGGCGACCTCGGGGCTGGACCTGGTGGGGGGAACTGTCGGTTGTGACGCCTATTGGGCTAGGCGGTGAAGCTCGAATCCTGAACCTCACCGTCGGCACCCGGGCCACCATCACCGTCGGGCCCACCAGGGCCTCCGTGGCGATGGGGGTGGCTGTGGACGAAGCCTTCTCCGGAGCCACGCTCACCCGGCTCATTGTTGACCCGCTCGGTGATCTTCTCTTCCAGTGTGGCCTTCACTTCAGCGGCCTTGTCTTCGGTGAGTCGCCCATTGGCAACTGCTTCATCGATCTTCGCCTGAGCCTCTTCGACCAGGGCCGCGACCAGATCGGCTTGCTCGACACCCTGGGCCGCAGCTGCTTCGGCCAGTGTCTGACCGTCGGCAAGGCTGGCCTTCAGCTCATCGATCGACAGGCCAAGGTCCTCGGCCACCGCTTCGAGATCTCCGCCGCGGGGGCCGGGGCCGTGACGATGGCCGCCGTCACGGCCGGGCCGTGAGCCCGGCTCAGAGTTCACGAACTCCTCAGCCCGCTCCTCGGCACCAGCCAGGCGCTCATCGGCTTTCTCCTGGTCGATCTTGCCATCGGCGACAGCTTCATCCAGGCGCTCTTGCATCTGGGCCACGATATGGGCCGTCAAGTCATCGACCGAGACCCCGTTTGCTTCGGCCATCTCGGCCAGGGTCTTGCCGTCTTCAAAACCGGCCTTGAGCTCGTCGACGGTGATGCCGAGCAACTCAGCCATGTCCTCGCCACCATTGCCGCGCTGCTGGCCGCGATGGCCGTGATGGCCGAGGCGGGGATCCTGGGTCTCATCCGTGGAGGAGCTGGTGTCGTCGGAAGTAGTGGCGTCGTCGTCGGCGCTGGCCAAGCCGATGGGGCTGAACAGGGCCCCAGCAGTGAGGCCTCCGACCAGGAGGGCGGCTCCGGCCATGTAGCGCCGGGTCTTGGACCGGGCTTTGCGCTTGGATGACCCTTGGCGGGAACCCTCAGTCGGATTGATGATGTCCATTTGCTTCTCTGCTCCTGTGCTTGTGGGGGATGTCCTCAGCTTTGAGCAGT
>JAAETV010000507.1 GCA_024227975.1 Actinomycetes bacterium | reverse complement strand
GGGCCTGACTGGGGCTGGCTTGGCAGGGCCCGAACTTGCGCTCACCGTTGACCAGCCTCACCGCTCGTGGCTAGATGGTGGCCGTGGACGACACCCTGGCGGACCTTCTGGCCGCTATCCGAACTGAGGCGAATGACTCCTCACTCCAGTGGGCAAGACCTCCGACCGTGCTGAGCGGCGGCTTTTGGGCCCAGATGTGGCAGGTCGAGCTGACGGGTGCCACCGCCGACCTGGATGGACCGCTGGTGGCACGGGTCATGCCCGATGCTGATGTGGCGGCCCACGAAACCGCAGTCCAGGCCTACCTGGCCGAAACGGGCTACCCCGCGCCCCGCGTCCGCCTCGCCGGCGCACCTGGCCCGGACATGGATCGAGCGTGGATGCTCATGGACCTCGTATCGGGCCAACCCCTGCTAGCCGACATGTCGGGGGTCCGTACCCTTGTCGGGTTGCCCCGCCTGGCCCGCAGCCTGCCCGACCGGCTGGCCGCCCACGCTGCCACCCTCCATGCCATCGACCCTGGCAACGTCCCGAAGGGAACCAGCCCCGAGGCCAGCTTGGAGGAGTTCACCGACCAGGCTCGCCGCTTGGGCCGGGATGATCTGGCCGAGGTCGCCATCTGGCTCAGCCAGCATCGCCCGCCTGGGGGACGCTCGGTGGTGTGCCACGGAGACCTCCACCCCTTCAACATTCTCACTGGTCCGAGTGGCGACACCGTCCTCGACTGGTCATCGGCCCGGGTTACCGATCCGGCCTACGACCTCGCCTACACCACCATCCTGCTGTCTCATCCGCCTCTGGCCGCCCCCGGCTTCCTGGCTCCGGCCATCGTCGTCGCCGGCCGAGCGCTAGCCCGCCGCTTCCGCCGCACCTACGACCGGACGGCCAGCATGCCCGTCGATCCCGATCAGCTCGACTGGTTCATCAGCTTCCAATCCCTGAGGGTCCTGCTCGATGTGGCCCATTGGACCGTCAACGACGAGCTCGATCAGCATCCTGGCCACCCCTTCTTCGTCCTCGCTCCCCCTCTGACCAGTCAGCTCGCCACCACCACCGGGATCGAGATAGCACCAGCATGACCGCTCGGACTGGGCGCGGAGGCCGCAAGCTTTCCTGCACTGTGCGGTACCAATTCGATCTTCTCGATAACGCAAGGACAACATGGATCTATCAGTAGGCGGAAAACGCGTCATCGTCACGGCTGGGGGGACAGGAATCGGCAAAGCCATCGTCGATACGTTCATCTCGAACGGGGCACGGGTCCATACCTGTGATGTGATCGAGGAGCGCCTGGATGAGTGCCGCCAGACCTGGCCCGATCTGGGCACCACGGTGGCTGATGTATCGGATCCGCTTCAGGTCGAACGCCTATTCGAAGAAGCGACCACTCATCTCGGTGGCCTGGATGTGTTGGTCAACAACGCCGGGATTTCTGGCCCCACAGGCCCGGTTGAAACGCTCCAACCCGATGATTGGGACCAGACGATGAAGGTCAACATCAACGGCCAGTTCTATACGGCACGGCTGGCTGTACCCCTGCTCAAAGCAGCGGGTGGGGGCAACATCATCAATATCTCTTCTACTGCTGGCATCTTTGGCTATCCCCTGCGCTCTCCCTACGCCGCTTCAAAGTGGGCGGTGATCGGCTTCACCAAGACGTTGGCCATGGAGTTGGGAGAGTTTGGCATTCAGGCGAATGCGATTTGCCCCGGCACAGTTGATGGTCCCCGCATGGACCGGGTGATGTCTGCTGAAGCCGAGGCCAATGGTGTACCGATCGAAAAGATTCGAGAAGGGTATCTGGGCCAGGTTTCGATGCGCACCTTTGTCAGTGGCTACGACATCGCCAATATGGCCCTCTTTCTATGCACCGAAGCCGGCCAGAAGATTTCGGGCCAGGCCCTGAG
>JAAETV010000506.1 GCA_024227975.1 Actinomycetes bacterium | reverse complement strand
CCGGTGGATCTCGTCGATGAACAACACATCGCCGGCAACGACGTTGGTCAGGATCGAGGCCAGGTCAGCAGCCCGCTCGATAGCAGGTCCTGAGGTCACATGAAGGTGGGTATTGAGCTCGGCCGCCACGATCCCGGCCAGGGTGGTCTTGCCCAAACCTGGGGGGCCGGCGAAAAGGAGATGGTCGACGGTGCCACCCCTGGCCCTGGCTGCTTCGAGGATGATGCCGAGCCGTTCCTTGAGCTCGGCCTGACCGACGAAGTCAGCCATCGTCTTGGGACGGCGCCCGACTTCCTCGACCATGACCGCGGTCTCGTCGGGCAGGGGTTGGGGGTCGAGGATCTCGTCGCGAGGCATGTCAGGCCCCAGCCATGGCCCGCAGGGCTCGCTTGAGTAGCTGGCCGGCGTCGAGGTCGGGGTCGGTGACGACGTGGGGGCCAACCTCGGCCATGGCGATCTTGATCTCCTCGGCCGAATAGCCGAGGTTGGCCAGAGCCTCGCGAACATCGAGCAGGGTCGAATTCAGGGCCGGATTGGATCCGTTCAACTCGATGGAGGGGCCCTCCCCGTCGAGCACGGGCAGGACAAGGGTCGAGCGCAGCTCGACCAGCAGGCGCTGGGCCGTCTTCTTGCCGACACCGGGTACTTCGCACAGGGCGGCCAGGTCATCCTCGGCCAGGATTCGAGCCAGCCGGGCGGCAGGATGGGTGGCCAACACGGCCAAGGCCAGGGACGGGCCAACCCCATGGGCGGCCAACAGCCCTTCGAAAGCGATGCGCTCGTCCTTGGTTAGAAACCCATAGAGTTTCTGGTCCGCTTCGCGGATGTGATGGTGGATGTAGAGCATGGCTTCGGTGCTCGCACCGAGTCGATCGAGGGTGGCTGCGGTCACGGCCACCCGATACCCGACCCCGGCCACCTCGACCAAGACCTCGGCCGCCGCCGAACGCTCGGTAACGGCCTCCCGGTCGAGCACCCGGCCTCGCAAGGATCCAATCATGACAGCACTACTCCCCTCGCCTGACGCAGGTTTGGATCGTGGGCCAAGTGGCACAAGGCCAGGGCAGCAGCATCGGCGGCGTCGGCCGGTCTCGGAGGCCTGTCCAGCCCGAGCAACATCTGAACCATGGCTTGGACCTGAGCCTTGTCTGCCTTGCCATCGCTGGCGACCACCGATTTCACTGCTGAAGGAGAGTACTGGACCACGGTGGCCCCCCGAGCCGCCGCTTCGGCTAGCGCAATCCCAGAGGCCTGGGCCACACCGACGGCCGTACGGACATTGTTCTGGAAGAAGAGCCGCTCAACCGCAACCGCTACCGGTCGGAACTCGTCCATCAGGCCCCGCAGCTCCCTTTGCAACTCAGCCAACCGGGCCGGTGTCTCGGCATCCACCGGGGTGCGGATCACGCCCAAGGCCACGGCTCGGGCCTTGCCGCGGCCGAGGGCTTGGACAACCGCATAGCCGCAGCGGGACAACCCCGGATCGATGCCAAGTACGAACACCTGTACGACGCTAGCCGGTTCAGGGGCGCTTCAGGGCGATGTCCATCTTGCCGATGGTGACCGTGATGGCTGCCGTTGTCGAGTTGAAATCAGTTAGCAAAAGCTTCGGGTCGATCGTGGCCCTCAATGACATCACCATCGAGGTACCGGCCCAGTCCATCTCGGTCCTGTTGGGGCCGAACGGGGCGGGCAAGACGACGGCCATCCGTCTCATCACTGGCGCCCTCGATCCCGACAGTGGTTCCATTTCGGTCCTCGGACTCGAACCGACCGACGAGATCCAAGGTGAAGAGGTTCGCCGTCGTTGCGGGGTGGTGTCGGCCAAGCCATCGCTCTACGACCGCCTCAACGGCTGGGACAATCTTTGCTATGCCGCGGAGCTGTTCGGTCTGGGACGGGGGCCGCGAGCCGAACAGCGGATTGCTGAATCTGCCGACCAGTTCGGAATCCGTCATGCCCTGGACCAGCGGGTCGGTGGCTACTCGACGGGTATGAAGACGAGGCTGGCCCTAGCCCGGTCGATCCTCCACCGCCCCGAGCTACTACTGCTCGACGAGCCGACCTCAGGGCTCGATCCGGAATCTGCGGCCGCCGTGCTCGACCTGATCAAGACCATGACGGCCGACGGTCAGACCGTGATCATGTGCACCCACCTCCTGCTGGAGGCCGAGGGGCTAGCCGACCAGGTGGTAGTAATGGAAGACGGGACAGCCATGATCTCTGGCCCACCACCCGAGCTGGCCCGGGCCTACTGGCCCGACCCCGTGGTCCGGATCGAAGCCGAGCGAGGCACCGATCTCGATCCGTTGGCCCATGTTGATGGGGTACTGGGCTACGAACGCACGGATGACACCGCAACCCTGGCCCTCGACAACGAGGAGAGGGTGGCTGATCTGATCCTGGCCTTGAGCCGCAGCGGCATCAGACTGCGAGCGGTCGAGCCATATCACCCCTCACTCGAAGACCTGTACTTCGCCGTCCGTGGCTCGTCGCGGGCCACCGTCTCGCTAGGCCCCGGTTCGGCTGAGGCGGTCCGATGACGGGCACCACCGCCAGGAGCCGGATCGCCACCGTGGCCCAGGCCGATCTGAAACAGCTGGCTCAGGCCCGGGACTTCTGGATTCCCATGGCCGGCCTGGGAACCCTGTTCTTCGTTGTGATCCCCGCCATCTTGTTGTTGACGATCACCCAGATCGGCAGCGTCGAAGTCATCGGCCGGGTGTCAGAGGCGCTCGAAGTGCTGCCCGAAACAGCCCAGACCCAAATCAGGGGAACCTCACCAGAAGGTCAGACCGGGTACGCCCTGGCCGTGTTCTTGTTCGCCCCGGTGGCCGTCATCGTGCCCCTGACCATCTCGACCGCGGTTGGGGCGGCCACCATCGTCGGGGAGCGAGAGCGGGGCACCGGTGAGTTCCTGGCCCACTCCCCCGCCTCGGCCCGCGAAATCTACCTCGGCAAGCTGGTTGCCAGCCTCGTCCCCGGCTACCTGACCGTGATCGCCGGGTTCGGGGCCTATTCGGTCATCGTCAACCTGACCGTCGGCCCATCGGTTGGGGGCTGGTTCTTCCCAACCGCCCAGTGGTGGGTCATGATCGCCTGGGTCCTCCCCCCGTTTCTGGCTATCTGCTTGTCACTGGTGTTGCGGCTCTCGGCCCGGGTCAGCTCGACGGCGGCGGCCCAACAGGCCTCAGGTCTGGTCAGCTTGCCCCTGATCATGATCGCCTACAGCCAGGCCACCGGCGTGTTGTTCGGTGCTGGCTATGTCCCGATCGTGGTCGGCGCCCTGGCCTGGCTACTCGCCATTGCCAGCCTCCGACGGGGTGTGCGAAGCGTGACCCGCTCCCGTCTTCTCGGAGTCTGAGCCGATGGCCAGACCTACGAGACTGCTTCGAGGACGTCGTCGGAGATCTCGATGTTGGAGTAGATGTCCTGGACGTCTTCCTGGTCATCAAGCAGGTCGATCAGCTTCAACACGGCTTTGACCTCGCTCGGATCGGTGAGAGGGACCGTGTTCTTCGGCATCATCGTGGAGTCGGACTCCTCGACCTCGATCCCGGCCTCTTCCAGGGCCGCCCGCAGGGTCAACACCTCACCCGGATCACAGGTGACCTGCCACACCTCGTCGTGATCTTCGAGGTCTTCGGCCCCATTGTCGAGCCCGACCATCATCACATCGTCTTCCTCAGCGGCCCGGGCAACCTTGACGACCCCCTTGCGCTCGAACTGCCAGGCCACGGCCCCCGGCTCGGCCAGAGAGCCACCGTTCTTCGTCAGCAGCGAGCGGATCTCGGAGCCAGTCCGGTTGCGATTATCGCTGAGCACGTCGATCAGGAGGGCCACCCCACCAGGGGCGTAGCCCTCATAGGTGATCGACTCGTAGCTGACGCCCTCCAGCTCGCCCGTGCCCCGCTTGACCGCCCGTTCGATGGTGTCGAGAGGGACAGAGTTGTCCCTCGCCTTCTGGAACATGGTTCGAAGGGTCGGGTTGGAGTCGGGATCGCCGCCACCATTGCGGGCCGCCACCTCGACCTGCTTGATCAGCTTGGCGAAGAGCTTGCCCCGCTTGGCGTCGGCAGCGCCCTTTTTGTGCTTGATGGTTGCCCATTTGGAGTGGCCAGACACCGCAGTTCTCCTGTGTCGACGAAGGTTCGACCAAGTCTACGGGCGGTGGGCTTCGCCCACCGCCTGGAGTTTCGGGCCCCGCCCGAAACATCCCCCCACAACACCAACCCCGCCCACCGCCTGGAGTTTCGGGCCCCGCCCGAAACATCCCCCCACAACTCGGGTGGTAGGCCCTGCCCACTGGCCAATGGGGGTTGATCTACAGGGACCGGACAAAGAGGTGGTGGAGGCGGTCGTCATCGGTCAGCTCGGGATGGAACGACGACACCAGCACCGGCCCCTGGCGACACAGGACCGGGTTGCCATCGACCAGGGCCAACACCTCGACTTCCGGCCCCGCCTGTTCCACCACCGGGGCCCGGATGAACACTGCCGTCATGGGTCCTTCGAGGCCAGCAATGTCGATGTCGGCTTCGAAGGAGTTGATCTGACGGCCATACCCGTTGCGTCGTACGACCAGATCGATGGCGCCCAGGCAGAGTTGGTCAAGGCTCCCGTCGGGAGCCCGATGCCCGTCGGTCACCTCGGCCGCCAACAGGATCATGCCGGCACAGGTCCCGAACACGGGGAGACCATCGGCCAACAACTTGGCCAAGGGGTCGACGATGTCAAAGGTGGCCATGAGCTTGACCATCGTGGTCGACTCCCCACCGGGGATGATCAGAGCATCCAGGTCACTGAGCTGGCCCGCTTGGCGTACTTCGGTGGCCTTGGCCCCGCAACGCTCCAGGACTTCGATGTGTCGAGCGAAGGCCCCCTGGAGAGCCAGTACGCCGACGGTCGGCGCCAACGACGCCTCACCAACCCCGATCGGCCAGGCGGACATCGATCTCGTCCATCCCGATCCCAGTCATCGGCGTGCCCAAACCACGGCTGACCTTGGCCAGAACGTCGGCATCATTGAAGTTCGTGGTCGCCTCGACGATGGCCTTGGCCCGCGGCGCCGGATCGGCACTCTTGAAGATGCCAGAACCGACGAACACCGCCTCGGCCCCGAGTTGCATGGCCAGGGCCGCATCGGCCGGGGTAGCCAGACCACCGGCACAGAACAGGGGCACCTGGAGCTTGCCCATCTCGGCGATCTCCTGGATCAGGGGCAAGGGGGCTTGAAGCTCCTTGGCCCACTGGAACAGCTCGGCCTGGTCGGATTGGGTGATCTTGCGAATATCACCGGTGATGGAGCGCAGGTGGCGCACGGCTTCGACCACATTGCCGGTACCGGCCTCGCCTTTGGAGCGGATCATGCACGCTCCCTCGCTGATGCGGCGCAGAGCCTCACCAAGGTTGGTTGCCCCACACACGAAGGGGACGGTGAAGGCGAACTTGTCGATGTGATGGGCCTCGTCGGCCGGGGTCAGGACCTCGGACTCGTCGACATAGTCGACACCGAGCGCCTGGAGGATCTGAGCCTCAACAAAGTGACCGATGCGGGCCTTGGCCATCACCGGAATGGTGGTGGCCTCCTTGATGCCCTCGATCATCTCCGGATCACTCATCCGAGCTACCCCACCGTCGACCCGGATGTCAGCCGGGACCCGCTCTAGAGCCATGACGGCTACCGCTCCTGCCTCCTCGGCGATCTTGGCCTGGTCGGAGGTGACCACATCCATGATCACACCCCCCTTGAGCATCTCGGCCAGACCCCTTTTAACCCGAACCGTGCCGTCAGTCCGCGATCCGTTTTCAGCGTTGGTGGAAGCCATGCTGTTCAGTGTACGGCAGCGCCCTCGGCCGGAGACCAGTCGATTAGGTCGCGACAGAGATCAACCAGGGTCGATACGCCTGACGGCACACCTAGCCAACCCGGGTCGATACGCCTGACGGTACACCTCGTCAGAGGGCGAGCCCGCCCCCACTGACCTGGCCCGCTTCGGGGTAGAGAACCCAGGTCCGACCGGGGGTCAAGAGCAACTCGGATCCTTCCTCGTCAATGACGAGGGGCTTGTCAGTGGCCGATGAGCGGTGCCAGGTGGCAGCGATGACATGCCCGTCGGTCAGCACCAGGGCGGGGCCGCTCCCCGTCGACCGGACCTCAGGCGAATTGGCATCAGCGGCCGAGACTCCATAGGTCGTGATCATGATGACCACGTTCTCCGGAGCCAGCTGCTCGCCGTCAACGCTGAGGTGGGGAGAGCCGTCCTGGCTACGGAGCCAGCCGGCCCCCTCCTCACTCCAAGCGAAGTCGACGGTCGGGGTATTGGTGAAATCGACTCGCACCCCATCGGGTGCCTCGATGGCCGACGATGGCAATGGCTGACCC
Source organism: Actinomycetes bacterium (assembly GCA_024227975.1). Next base: position 17,813 of record JAAETV010000506.1, on the reverse strand, counting down.
TCCTGGCGGTAGCTGAACCAGGGGGTGGGTGCCCGATCACTGCTGACCAGGGCCAACAGATCACCAGGGTCGACGAAGAGATTGTGGGGGGCAGGACGGCTGGCCCAACGGTAGTACTCACCCCGGGTGTGATTGGTCAGGGAATGGATCGGTAGCGAAGCGACCCCACCCATCACGTGGGCGTTGCCCCCCGATGAGGCGTAGATGGGGTTGTCGAGGCCCCGCAGGAGATCGAAGTCCGAGGTCCGACTCGATCGCACCGGCCCAACGGTCTCAGGGATCTGGGAGTGGAAGACGGCCATGAAGCGGGTGACACCCTCGGCTCGAAGGTCGAACACCAGATCAGCCTGATCGAGGCCGACCTGGGGTCGGGCTTGGACATGATTGTCGATCTTGACGGCCAGAGCCGGATGGTCGAGATCGGTTCCGGACTGCGAGGGAGCACCGGTCAGGGGGGCGACCGGCCCGACCGCCGGTAGGGGCTCGATGGATACGGTGGTTTCGGCCACCTCGGTGGTTGTTGTCTCGATCGTGGTGGCGACCTCGATTGTTGTCGGTGGAGCAGTGGTCACCTGCTCAGTCGTCACTGCCCCGGCGGTAGCGGCATTGGAGTCGGCATCGCCCGTGCCCCCACCGCAAGCGGTGGCCACCAGCGTCAGAGAGCCCAGGATGGAAACGGCGACGATCAGCCGGTTGGTTCTGGAAGACATCCCGAGCCATCGGCACTGGTTCGCCAGCCCTTAGCCCGATCCACCGTCTGGTTGCCGGGTGAGCGGAGTTGTACCCACCAGAAAGGCCCCCATCATGTCCGGGTGTGTTTCGAGGACTATTCGATCAGAGTTCGCCGAGGACGTCGATGCGAAGATCGAGGGGGGCGGCCTTGATCACTACTTCAGCCTGGGGATCGACTGCAGATGGGGGTACGAGCCAGACATGGTCAGTGGCCGGATTCGGCTCGCCAACGATCGGGGTCCCGGCCCTGACTACGTCGAGGGCAGCCAACAGGCCTGGCGGATACCGGGTCAGGGCAACGGCCTCTCGGTCGGCCAGCAGATCACGGTCGGAGCCGAGCAGTTTGCGTAGCCCTATCGTGGCCACGGGTTTGGTCACCATGGCCAAGGGCCCACTGATCAGGGGCCCGAACAGGGAGGAGCCCACTGTTGCCGCCTCCGCGTCGCCATTGCCGATCCTGACCATAGCCTCAGCGATGATCCCTTCCAGCCCGATCCGATCGAGGGCGTCGAGCAGGCCGGCCGTGACCACGATGGCGCTCTGGTCACCTCTGGCCACGACGGCAACATTGCGGGCGTCATCGTCGAGCACGTACAGCTCCGGCTGGCCGATGCCACCGGCCAGTGAGAGGCCTTCGACCAGGTTGTAGTAGCGGGCATGATCGTCCTCTGCGGCCGGCTCGGCGCCGATGGCATCCAGCAGACGGGGGGCCGTGCCACGGAGACGAGCCGCTATCAGGACTGTGGCGACGAGTGCCCCAACCAGGGCACCGAGCCACCAGGCGACCCCGGGGATGATGGCGAAGACCACGGCACCGATGATGAGGAGGGGCACGGCGACGGCCAGCCAGGCCAACGCCACGATGGGGACAAGCTCGGGACCGGTCGACGATCGGGTACGGAGAGTTGCGTCGGCACTCGAGTCAGCGTTCATCGGTTCCTCAGTCTACGTGGGCGGCAACCCTTCGGGTTGCTTGGTCAACGAAACCGGGTCTACTCAGGGCTGTCCCACCCGAAGGGGACTAGACGATGAGGCGTTGGTATCGGGCCACATAAGCATCGGCCAGGTTGTCCATGGAGAATTCGTCAGCCCGTTGACGCCCGTGCTCGATCTGCCTCTCCACCTCTGGGGTCCGCTCCAGGGCCCGGAGCAGGTCCTTGGCCAGGGCATCGCTGTCACCGGTTGGGAACAGGCTGGCGTAGCGGCCTTCGCCGCCGACAAGCCGGTAGGCGGTCAGGTCGCTGGCGACAACCGGTGTCCCGGCCGCCATCCCTTCCAACAGGACCAGGCCGAAGCTCTCACCCCCGAGTGATGGGACGCACAAGGTGCTCGCTGCCCGCAAGCGCTGACGCTTCTCCGACTCGCTCAAGGCGCCGATCCACTGGATACGGGAGTCAGTTCGGTACCGCTCCTGGAGCTCGGCTGTCTCGGGACCTTCGCCCGCGATCCAGAAGGTGACATCTGGGGGGAGGAGGCGGGTCGCTTCCAGCAACACCGACAGCCCCTTTCGAGGTTCATGGCGCCCCAGGAACAACACGGTCGGGCCGCTCACGGGATCCGGTTCGACCTCGGCGTAGCGCTCGATCTCGATACCGTTGAACAAGATGTCATAGTGGCCACCAAGGTGGCGTCGAGCCATGTCGGCCGCTTCGGATGAGACTGCAACCTTAGTATCGATCCTGGCCGCGAAACGGCGCAGGAAGGGTCGCCCCCACCGGTAGACGGCGATGCTGCCGGCGGCGTGGAAGGTTCCGACCATGGGGACTGGTTTGACCAGAACAGTGGTCAACGTCGGCCCCGGGGCCAGCGGCTCGTGAAGGTGGATGATGTCGAACCGCTGATCCCAGATGGCACCGAGAACCCGAAGCTGGGCCGCGGGATCCGGGGCCAGGGGGGCGAACGACCCGTTCTGGGCATAGGGCATCGAGTTGCCGAGAGGGGTGACCCAGGGCTCGGGAGGATGGCCATCGCAAGGGGCCAAGACCTGGGTGTCGAACCCCTTGCGTCGCAGGGTGCGCGTCAAGCCGAGAACCTGTGCTTGCACCCCACCCCAGACAGCCAAGCTGTAGGGGCATACCATCCCGATACGCACCCGACAACCATAGAAGCTGGCGAAGGGTGATCGGCAATTTGTCGGTCGTTCAGCCGAATAGTCTGACCAAAACTCGACCTTCAGGTGGGGAGCTGGCGCCCAACACCTCAACCAGGAGTGGAGGAGACCGACTCCAACCGGTCCGAGGGCCAGTTCGGTTCGAGCAGATGCCATTGTTCAGGGGCCGCCCTGATGAGCTGTTCCATGGCGGTAGCCATGGCCTGGGTCATCCGCTTGGCGTCGGCTCGGAGTGAACTATCGGGGTCGGCCCAGATTGGTTCGTCGACGAACCCGAGGCGGGTTCGACCCCGGTAGTAGATCGCGACCGGCAGAAGGGGGGATCCGGTCCGACGAGCCAGAAGGGCAGGGCCAGCGGGCAGGGTCGTCTTCTCTCCAAAAAAACTGACCTCGATCCCGTTTCCGGTCAGATCCCGATCACTGAGGAGGCAAACGATGTCCTTGGCCCGCACCGCCTTGATCAGGTGAGCGACAGCATCAGGACCGAGAGGAATCACGTCGATCCCGTAGGCCGAACGCAATTCGACGAACCAATCGAAGACGTCATGGGGCTCCAGCCGCTCCACGACAGCGGCAACCCGAACCCCGACGATGCGACTGACCCAGGCCGCGGCCCACTCCCACGCTCCGAGGTGCGGTAGAACCAAGATGGGTCCAATACCCGAATCGAGTACGGACTGAATCCGGTCATACCCCTCGACCGAGAACCCTCGGTCGATGATCCGATTCGAAAGGTGGGGAAGGCGGAAGGACTCGGCCCAGTAGCGGCCGTAGGACCCGAGGCCCTGGGCCGCGATCCGCCTCGCCTCCTCGTCGGTCAGGGTGGGATCAGCCCGCTTGACATGACGCGAGAGCTGGGCCGCCTTGGCCGGCATCAGCCGAGGCCCGAGGGCTGCTCCGGCCCGATCCGCTCCCTCACACAGCAGGCCGAACGGGACCAGACGGGCGGCCGCCGACGCCAGTTGGAAGGTGAGTAGGGGTCGGCTGACCATCGACGATCGCGTAGGTCCGGGCGTCAGGCGGCGTGGGCTAGAGGCCGCTACGTCGGCGGCGGGCCTTCGTCCTGGCCTGAGCCCGTTGCCGCAGGTCAGACACTGGACGGGCATTGCGACGACGCCGTGACCGGCTGGTCGGCACCCGCCTCGGGGTGAGCCCACTGGCCTGGCGCCAAACCTTGTTGAACCGGGTAACAGCAGTAACGACCGTCAATACGAACATTATCCACAGGGTGGCCACGAACAGGGGGCTGAACAAGAGCCCAAACCCGAGGACGATGAACCGCTCAGCCCTCTCCATGATCCCGCCCTTGGCCTCATAGCCAAGCGACTCGGCCTTGGCTCGCTGGTAGGAGACGAGGGAGGCAGCGATGAAGACCCCGAACGGGAGCAAGGCCATGCGAGGATTGTCGGTTCCGGCCAGGTACCAGGCCGCTCCGGCGAACAGGAGAGCATCGCTGAGCCGGTCGGAGACCGAGTCGAGATAGGCACCTCGAGGCCCTGCCTTGCCCGCGGCTTTGGCCACGGCCCCATCGAGAGCGTCGGGGAGCCCGGTCAGCAGAAGGAGCAAGACAGCCAGGGGAAACTGGCCCAGTCCGATGGCGACGCCGCAGGCGGCGGCCATGGCCACCCCGAGAGCAGTGATGAAGTCAGGGGAGACACCAGCCTGTTGGATGCTCTTGCCGATCGGGGCCATGCCCTTTTCGAATGTCTTGCGAAAATTGCCGTCGAACACGACAGGGCCTCTCAGAGGTAGGAGTTCGGGCTGTTGGCCTCGGTTTGCACGTCGTCTGAATCACTTCATCGACGCCACAAGAGTAGCTGACGCAGAGGGGCGGAGGGGAAGGGCGCCCCTCAGCTCTCCCCGAGATCGGACCAGTCCTCGGGATTCTCCTCGGTGAAAGACTCGATGATGGAGCCGTCCAGTCCATCGACCAGTACGAACCCTCGCTTGGTCGGGGGCTCGTCGGCGGAGTAGAGCAGGATCCGCCAGGTGGGGCGGCTGAACAAGCCCCGCCAGCCCATCTGGGCTGAGGCGTGACCGATCGGGAAACCGACCTCCGCTACCGCCGCCACCAGAGCATCGCGCTCGTCGATATCGAGATTCCAGCCACTGATGATGCTGTAGATCCCAACGACGCCGAGGATGACGGCTGCTCCTAGCAGCCCCCGATTGACGAACAGGCTGTCGTCGACAGCCAACACCAACACGGTGAGGCCGATAGCGATGGCCAGATACAGATAGCCCGGGATTCGGCGCCGGTTGTTGTTGGGAAAGATGTAGTCCTCGGGATCGACCAGATGGGGCTGAAGGTCGTCGGGGAGGGCATCGTCCACCGTGGGATCCACCTGCTCACTCACCAAGTCGACGGTATCAGGCCTACTCTCCGCCGACAGGATTTCGCCCGTCGGCGTCCCCACCGCCGACGGGATTTCGCGCGTCGGCGTCCCCGCCGCCGACGGTGTCTCCTGCCGGCCAGGCGTGGCGGAGCTGCTCCCAGGTCGTGGCCAGGGTGACGGGAAGGATCCTGGCATCGGAGATGGTGGTCATGAAGTTGGTGTCAGCCGACCAGCGGGGGACGACGTGGACGTGGAGATGGTCAGGGACACTGCCCCCACCTGCCACTCCCTCGTTGAGGCCGATATTGAGCCCTTGGGGAGCGAAGGCGGTCCTGGCTGCCGAGGTTGCTTCCCTGACCAGGGTCCAGAGCTGGTGATAGGTCTCGTCATCGAGGTCGTCGATGGAGGCCACGGCTCTGATGGGTAGGACCATCAGGTGACCCGAGGTGTAGGGGTAGACGTTGAGTAATGCGAAGGTCTTCGATTTCCGTCGCAGGACGTAGGTTTGCTCGTCGGGCAGCCCCGACTGCTCGATCGTCTCGAACAGCGACTTGCCCGGTTCGGGAGTGAGGTCAGCGTGGGGCAGACCGTCGCTCCCGACTCCGGGCGGTTGACCGATGCGCCAACCGGCGTGCAGGTAATCCATGGCTCAGCCCCGAGTGCCGACCTCATCGACAAGCCGGTTGATCAGCTCGCTCACCTTGACGTCTCGTTCCACCGAGCTGCTATCACCACCACGAGGGTTGACCCCGACCGTGGAGGCGGCGACATCGTCGTCACCGACAACCAGCACGTAAGGGACCTTCTGCTTCTTGGCATTGCGAATCCGCCTACCCAGGGGATCGGTTGCCGCCGACACCTCGACCCTCAACCCTTCGGCCTCCAACTGCTCCTGGACGCTGGCGGCATAGAGCTCGTGGCCGGCGGCTACCGGCAACACCTCCACCTGGACTGGGGCCAGCCACAGGGGCAGGTTGCCCTCGAAGTGTTCCAACAAGACCCCGAAGAACCGCTCGATCGAGCCGAACAGAGCCCGGTGGATCATCACCGGCTGGCGGCGGGAACCATCGGAAGCCACATATTCGAGGTTGAAGCGATCGGGCAAGTTGAAGTCGGCCTGGATCGTCGACAGCTGCCATGACCGGCCGATGGCATCACGCACATCGACATCGATCTTGGGACCGTAGAACGCTCCCCCGCCTTCGTCGACGACATAGGGAACATCGGCCTGGGCCAAAGCGGCCTCCAGGCACTCGGTGGCAAAGGTCCAGATCTCGTCGGACCCGACGAACTTCTCCTCGGGCTTGGTCGACAATTTGGCCTGGAAGTCGTCGAACCCGAAGGCCCGGAGGAGATCGAGCACGAAGGCCAACAGGCTGGCCAGCTCATCTCCCAACTGTTCCTGAGTGGTGAAGACATGGCTGTCGTCTTGGGTGAAGCCCCGGATCCGCATGAGGCCGTGCAGGGTGCCGGCTCGCTCGTATCGGTAGACGGTTCCCAACTCGTAGAGCCGCAGGGGCAGTTCCCGATACGACCGCTGGCGTGACCGGTAGATCAGCACATGCATGGGGCAGTTCATCGGCTTGGGGTAGTAGGTGCCGTTGTCCATCTCCATCGGCGGGTACATGCTGTCGGCGTAGAAGTCGAGGTGGCCCGACGTCTCGAACAGATCGGACTTGGCCAGATGGGGGGTGAAGGCGAACTCATAGCCCCCCGTCTCGTGGCGAAAGCGGGAGTAGTCCTCCATCAGCTTGCGGACGATGGCTCCCCGGGGGTGCCACACGGCCAGGCCCCCGCCCAGCTCGGAGGGGAATGATAGGAGATCGAGCTCGTTCGCCAGCTTTCGATGGTCGCGCTTGGCCGCCTCTTCGAGACGGTGTAGGTGGGCCGCCAGCTGCTTCTTGTCGGCCCAGGCGGTGCCATAGATCCGTTGCAGCATGGGCTGACGCTCATCGCCCCGCCAGTAGGCACCGGCCACGTGCTGGAGCTTGAAGTGGCTGAGCCGACCCGTGCTCGGCACATGAGGACCCACACACATGTCCACGAAGCCATCAGTGTTGCGGTAGAAGCTGATCGTCTCGGCCGTTCTGGTAGCGACCTCACCTGCTAGCTCGGCGCCTCCCCGCTCACCGCTGCTGACTTGTGCAATGAGCTCACGCTTGTAGGGGTGGTCCGCCATCAGCTTGGCCGCCGCGTCGGGGTCCATTTCCGACCGGATGAAAGGCTGGCCGGCAGCCACGATGTCGCGCATCTTGGCCTCGATCACGGTCAGGTCATCGTCGCTGAACGTCTGGGGTGCCCCATCGTCACCGGCCGGCAACTGGAAGTCGTAGTAGAACCCGTTCTCGATCGGGGGGCCGATGGCGAAGGTAGCGCCCGGCCATAGTTCAAGCACAGCCTGAGCCAGAACATGAGCCGTCGAGTGACGCAGGATCTCGAGACCCTGCTCGGAATCAGCGGTGATGATCTCGATGGTCTGCCCAGGCGCCAGTTCGGTATCGAGATCGACCTCAGTCCCATCGATGACGGCGATGACAGCATCGCGGGCCAGGCGCTTGCCGATCGAGGCGGCCAGATCGGCCGCGGTTGAACCGGCAGGTACCGAGCGCTCCGATCCGTCGGGCAGGGAAACAGCGATGTCGACCACGTAGCGAGTGTACGGGCCCGGGTCCTCACTGAAGAGTGATTTAGTGCGTCGTCAGCTGGCCATGACCAGGGGCTTGGAGACCAGTACGTCGGCCGAGGAACGGCGGGGCACACTCGGTGTCGGGACTGCTTTCTCCGCCTCGGCCGCCGCCTGGGCATCCTTGGCGTAGATCGAGACGTACTCCTGGCCTGTCATGGCCTGAATCTCGAACATCACCTCGTCGATCAGCTCCCGGTACAGGACATGGTCACCGATCCGCTGCCGGTAGCGCTCGACCGGGATGGGTCGCCCGACCTTCACCTCGACCGTCTTGAACAAGCGAGGCATGGAAACGTCGACGGGTTGGATGTCATCGGTGCCGACGAGACCGACAGGGATGATGGGAGCCCCGTTGTCCACTGCCAGACGGGCCGCCCCGGTGTGACCCTTGTAGAGCTTTCCGGTCCGACTCCTCGTCCCCTCCGGGTAGATCCCGAACAGGCCACCCTCAACTAGTACCTGGCCCGCAGCATCGAGGGCGGCGGCCGCATGATCACCGCCGCGACGGTCTATGGGAATCATGCCCATGGCTGGGAACAACCAGCGGGTCTTCCAGTCGTCGAGATATTCGGCCTTGCCGACATAGATGACTCGTCGATCGAGGACGGCGGGCAGCATGAACGAGTCGATGGCAGCCAGGTGGTTTGGGCACAACACCGCTGGCCCGGCAGATGGCACATTCTCTATCCCGGTGACCTCGAGCTTCCAGCAAAGCCGGAATACAGGAGCGATCACCTTCTTGGCCAGATGCTGATAGCGACCGTACGGGAAATCTTCTGCACCGTCTGGATTGTCAGCCATGACGGTTCAGAGCTCGTGTAACCAGTTCGGAGGCCATGGTCGGCATGCTAATCGCCTCACTGGCCGTGAGCCCGGTGACCGGCCGGCCCCTCAATTGTTGGTGCGACCGAAGCTCGATCGGTTGAGGGTCGGCGGGCCACTCTCCAGGTCGACGCCGAGGAGGAGAGCGGCCTCGGAGACCCCATGGCCGGCCGAGACCGCAGCGTCGATCGCATCGACGCCAGCTGGGGTGTCGAGATCGTCGTCAAGGGCAGCCCTGACCTCGTCGAGAGCCCCACTGCCTACACCGGCAGCCAGCCAACGCTCCAGACGGTCGGCCGCCGCAGGCATGAGCTGGTCGTTCCACTCCCAGTCATTGCGATAGTGGTTGGCAACAATGCCAAGGCGGATGGCTCTCGTGTCGTACGTCTCACGGAGATCGCTGACGAAGACCAGATTGCCGAGGGACTTCGACATCTTCTCCCCGTCCATCCTGACCATGGCCTGGTGCATCCAGTGGCGCACGAAGGACTCGCCGGTTGCCGCCTCGGACTGGGCTGACTCACATTCGTGATGGGGGAAGATCAGATCACTTCCACCCCCGTGAAGATCGATCGTGGTGTCGAGCTCACGCAGGACGAGAGCCGAGCACTCGATGTGCCAACCAGGACGACCCGATCCCCACTTGGTCTCCCACGCCGGCTCACCATCGGCCGAGGGCTGCCAGAGCACGAAATCCAAAGGGTCCCGCTTGTTCGGGTCGTCGGGTTTACCACCCCGCTCGGCTGCCAGCTCCAACATGGTCTGCCGGTCATAGCCTGACACCTCACCGAAACGGGGCCAGGAGCTCACATCGAAATAGACGGCACCCCCTGACTGGTAGGCGTGGCCATTGTCGAGGACCTTGCCGATGATGCTGCGGATCTCGGCTATGGCCGAGGTAGCGCGGGGCTCACTCCAGCTGGGGATCATGCCTAGGGCAGCCATGTCGTCATCGAATCGGGCTGTCTCGGCCGCCGCCAGGTCGAGGTAGTGGACACCGAGCTCTCGTGCTTTGCGAAGCAGGTCATCGTCGACATCGGTCACATTTCGTACGCATCGAGTCTCATGGCCCAGATCACGCAAGCGACGCTGGAGAACGTCGTAGCCAACGTAGACGGCTGCGTGACCAAGATGGGTCGCGTCATAGGGTGTGATGCCACAGGTGTACATCGTGACCACCTCGCCAGGCTCGAAGGGAACGATGGCGCGGCGGGCGGTGTCGAAGAGCTTCATCACGAACCGAGAGCGTACTCGCCGGCCCTTTCCCAGGCCCAGATCGGAGGCAGTGACAAGTAACCAACGCGGGCCCGGTACAGTCTGAGAAGCGTGGCTCTGCTCGATGGAAAGAAACTGCTCATCACCGGTGTGCTGACGGACGACTCTTTGGCGTTCGGGGTGGCCCAACTGGCCCAACGGGAGGGTGCCGAAATCGCACTGACCGGATTCGGTCGCGGTCTGCGCCTGACCCAGCGAACGGCACGCAAGCTCGATTTCGAACCGGAGATCTATGAGCTGGACGTGACCGACCCGGCCCATGGCGAAGCCCTGCGCAAGACCTTGACCGAGCGTTGGGGTCGAGTAGACGGTGCCCTCCACTCGGTCGGCTTCGCTCCCGAGACCTGTCTCGGCGATGACTTCTTCGCCCCCGAATGGGAGGATGTCTCGGTTGCGGTCCAGGTGTCCGCATACTCGCTACGAGCGCTGGCCGACATCGTCACCCCACTGATGGTCGACGGTGGCTCGCTGGTCGGCCTCACCTTCGACGCGACGGTCTCGTGGCCTCTCTACAACTGGATGGGGGTAGCCAAGGCCGCGCTCGAGTCACTCAACCGGTATCTGGCCCGTGAGCTGGGATCACAACAGATTCGCTCGAATCTGGTAGCGGCGGGTCCGATGAAGACGATTGCGGCCAAGTCGATTCCCGGTTTCGAGGTCTTCGAGGAAGAGTGGTCGAAGCGAGCTCCACTGGGATGGGACGTGCACGACGCAGAGGGTGTGGCCAGGGCGTGCGTCGCACTCCTGTCAGACTGGTTCCCCCAGACCACGGGTTCGATCATCCACGTTGACGGTGGCTATCACGCCATGGGGGTCTGAGTCGGGGCTGCGGAGCAGCCCCTTCACGAGTTTCGGCCCCGCCGAAACTCACCGCCGAACACGCTCGTACGGCACACGGAACTACCTGACGCTGCGGAGCAGCCCCTGCGGGGCGCGGGTCGGTGGCCGCGGTACTGGCCTCTAATACTGGGCTCCGGAGCAGACAGCAGCGCTGTCGATGAAGGGGTTGATGGGGTTGCCACGACCGCCGGGATGGATCTCGAAGTGGAGGTGGGGGAGGCCGGCCGCGTTCCCACTATCGCCGACATAGCCGATCACCTCACCGGCGTTGACCTGACCTTCCTTGCCGTAGGCCGACAAGTGGGTCCCGTAGAAGTAGTTGCCGTCGTCGCCGTATAGCCGGTACGAGCGACCCCCCACACTGTTGTGAAAGTGCTCGACTCGGCCACTGACCGGGGCAACCAGCTCCACGCCCGTATCGGCCAGCATGTCGACCCCTTTGTGACGGCGCCCCCCGGAGCGGGAGAATCCCCAGGAGTCGATGAAGGAGTGGGGCCCGTTGACGGGACAGGTGTCGAGGTAGAAGCCCTGCTTGCGGCCCCGAGCCTGAGCCCGGTTCGAGGCCTGGACACTGACCACGGCAGCCAGGTTCTGGAGCCGACGCTCCTCCAGCTCGCCATAGACCTCCAGCTCCAGAGCCAGCCGATCTTCGAGCCGGGCCACCTCGGCACTGGCCTCGCTGGCCCTGACCTCCTTGACCGCCAGTTCTGATTCCTCGATCTCCAAGTCCTTGCGCAAATCCCGGTAGGCATCGAAGCTCTCGGTGTCTGAGCTGACCGCAGCATCCCCCAGAGCTGTGGCTCGCAGGCTTGTAGTCAGATCGTCGGCCGCCAGCAGACCTCGGGGGACCTCACTGTGGCGATAGCCATCAATGGCGTTCTTCAGAGTCTGCTGGCCAACCAGGGAGGTCTCGTCCCTCAGGGCGGCCGTTTCCTCCGAAGCGAGCCTCAGATCTCGGCCAAGTTGATCGTTGAGGTCCGTAGCGGCCCTCAGCTCCTTGCCGACAACGTCGATGTTGAGCCGCACCTCGTCGATGTTGAGCACGAGCGGAGAGCGGACATCGGCCCGAACCACCTTGGTCAAGCTGATGACACCTTTGGGAGGCTGGGTGCCACCTGCCGGCTCCACATCCAGGGCATACGCCATGATCATGATCACCAGCGCAAGGCCGTATCTCCCACGTCCTGAACGCACGACGGCCCAGGGTAACCCAAGATCTCGTCATCCACCTGTCATGAACGGGGCTCGACGGCTTTGGCCGGCGTTGGCTCCATCAGAGCCTTGACCAAGTCCTCCACGGAGATGATGCCAACGGCCTCATCACCGTCGACCACCACCGCCAACTGACGCCTCACTCGACGGAGGGTCCGCAACACCTCGATCAATGGCTGGTCCTGGCTGACGATGGCCATGCTACGGATCATGTCGGCGGGAATGGGTGAAAGCCGCTGATCGGGATCGAGCCGGAATAGGTCTCGAGCGTGGACGTAGCCGGCCAGAGTGCCATCGGCCTCGGGCCCATAGATGGGAATGCGCTCCCGCCCCGATGTCGTCACTACCCGCTCGGCTTGGGCTGCCGTCGCCCCCAAGCGCATGGTGATCAGCTCCGACAATGGGGTCGCGACTTCACCAACCTGACGTTGGGCGAAATGGAGGGCCCCGCTCAACAAATCTGCGTCCTCATCCTCGATCGTTCCCTCAGCTCGAGAATGGGTGACGATGGCGGCCAACTCGGAAGCCGAATGCACAGTTACGAGCTCGTCGCGAGGCTCGACACCGACCAGGCGGCAACCGGCGTTTGCCATCCCATTCAACAAGCGGATGAAAGGCCGGAACAGCCACAGGAAGGCACGGTAGGGCAAGACGAGCCACCGGAGGGTGGTGTCGGGAGTGGCCAGCGCAATGTTCTTTGGCACCATCTCACCCAAGACCAGGTGGAGGAACACAACGATGGACAGGGACCCGACGATACCGACAACATGGGTCATCTCTTCCGAGAAGGCCGAGCCGAGAGCCCGGCTGATGACGGCCTCGAACGCTGGCTCGCCGACAAAGCCAAGAGCCAATGACGCCATGGTGATACCAAGCTGGGCTCCCGCCAACTGCATCGACAGATCCGACATGGAGGCCAGGGCGGCGACCGAGGTCCGTTTCTTGATCTCGGTCGGGGCGGAGAAGGTCGACCGCTTGGCCGCCAGGATGGCGAACTCGTAGGCAACATAGACCCCGTTGAGGCCGATCAGCATCCCTGAGGCCACGAAGAACCAGGCCAGAGTCGAGCCGGTCAGCAACTCCTCACTGGCCAACAGGACCGATCCGGAGAGAGCAGCACCAGTTGCGATCGGCAGCCATCGGCCCATCAGCGGTCACCGGGCGATGACGTCGGTGCTCGCAGTTGCAGCGAGGCGACGCGGAGACGGTCCATCTCGGCCACCTCAATCGTCCACCCGTCGAAACGGACGGCGTCTCCTTCGGCTGGGATACGCCCCAGGCGCTGGAGCACGAAGCCGGCGAGGGTCTCATAGTCACCGGGCGGAATCACCAGCTCGCTGTGTTCGGCTACCTCGTCGGGGTGCAGGGTGCCAGCCAGCAGGAACACCCCGTCGGCCACACCCCCTGTGAGCGGTTGGGCCTCATCGTGTTCGTCGTCGACATCACCGACGATCTCCTCCAGCACATCTTCCAGGGTGAGGATGCCGGCTGTGCCTCCGTGTTCGTCGATGACGACGGCCATCTGGCCGACCGAGGCCCGGAAATCGTCGAGGATGTCGACGAGGTCCCTGGTCTCGGGGACGAACAGGGCCTGGGTCATGATCTCGCCAACAGTCACCTCACCTCGACGGCGTACTGGGGTTTCGAAGATCCCGTTGATGGTGGCGATTCCACGAACGTTGTCGAGCTCACCGTCATAGACGGGATACCGGCTGTGGTGGGAGGAGGCCACCTCGGCTGCCAGTTCGTTGACAGTGGCCGAAGCTGAGACGGCCCGCATGTGGACCCTGGGGGTGAGGGCATCGGCCGCCGTCTTGTCGCCGAAGCGAAGGGTGCGGGTCAGGAGCTCGTGGGAGTCTGGATCGAGAGCCCCCGAGTCACCGGAGGAACGGATCAGGTACTCCAGGTCATCGAGAGACCGGTGGGCCTCCATCTCCTCCTTGGGTTCGACCCCAAACCTCCTCACCAACCAGTTGGCCGACCCGTTGAACAGCAGGATTATGGGGGCGAGCGCCCCATGGACGATGGTGGCTACCGGCGAGAGGGCCTGGGCCGTGGCCTCGGGGTGGCTGATGGCGATGTTCTTGGGAATCAACTCGCCCGCCACCATCTGGAAGACAGTCGCCAGCAAGAGAGTGACGACAATGGTCAGATTGGAGTTGGCAATGTCGCCGGGAACGACAGAATCGAGCAACTTGCCGTCATCCGCCTCGGCCAAAAAGCCAAGCAGCAGGCTGACCATGGTGATCCCGAGCTGAGCGCCCGAGAGGTGGAATGAGAGCCGTTTTACAGCCCGCACCGCCGATTTTGCCGACCAGCGCCCCTGATCAGCCAGGCGCTCCAACTTGGATCGGTCAGCTGCGATCAACGAGAACTCGACCGCTACGAAGAATCCACTGGCAACGACCAGAACGATGACGATGAGCAGCCCGACGAATATTGACATAGGCGAATAACCAGTCTGCACTGTAGTGCTCGTGAACCCCCACAATGCTCGAATCGACGCGCCGATCCTCAGCCTCCACGATGTTGGCGTCACCATCGGGGGTCGACCCATCCTGGCTGATCTCTCATGGTCGGTCCATCAAGGCCAGCACTGGGTTGTCGTCGGACCCAATGGGGGTGGGAAGTCAACCATGTTGAGGGTGGCGGCATTGGCCCTACACCCCACCGTTGGCACCGTCTGCGTGCTCGGCCATGAGCTCGGGCGGGTCGACATCCGCTCTCTCCGAGGCCGGATCGGGGTATCGTCGGCCGCCCTCACCGCCCAGATCCGGCCCAACCTGACTGCGGAGGAGATCGTCCGTTGTGGGCGATTCGGGGCCCTCGAACCATGGTGGCACCACTATGAGCCGACCGACCAAGAGCGGGCCGGGGCCCTGCTGGCCCAGGTCGGGCTCGATGGCTACGACCAGCGGCCCTTCGCCACCCTGTCGAGCGGGGAGCGGCAACGAGTCATGCTGGCCAGAACGATGATGCCGAACCCAGACCTGATCCTGTTGGACGAACCGACCGCAGGCCTCGACTTCGGCGGGCGCGAGGAACTGCTGGACGCCCTCCACGCCCTGGCCGCTGAGCCCCTGGCTCCGCCGACAGTCGTGGTCACTCATCGGGTAGAAGACATCCCCGAGACGACGACCCACATCCTGGCCGTCGTCGATGGCAAGTCGGTGGCCATGGGCCCCATTGCCGAGACCTTGACCAGCGCCATGATGAGCCAGGTCTTCGGCCTGGATGTCGAGCTCACCCGGATAGGGCACCGCTGGACAGCCCGAACGGCGTGAGAAGGCGTCCTACTCGGCCCCAGGCTCGATCTCGGGCCGACCCTCCACGATCACGTTCAGCAGTGGGTAGGGGTTGATCGGATCATCTCCTTCCGGATGGAGCTCGAGATGGAGGTGGGCCGGTGTGGTGAGCGCGTTGCCGGTATTGCCGACGTAGCCGACGAGATCGCCGGCCTCGACGAGCTGGCCCTCGACCAGGCCAGGGGCATAGGACTGGAGATGGGCGTAGTACCAATCGGCCCCGCTCTGGCCCCGCAGCCATAGGGAGAGGCCACCGAGGCGACCAGTGGAGATCCTGGTGATCACTCCTCGCTCGGCTGCAATCAGGGGGGAGCCAGCAGGAGCAAAGATGTCGATCCCTTCATGCCAATGCTCATCTGGAGTGCCCGGCATGCGGGGGAAGCCGAAAGAGTCGATGAGGGGAATATCGGGTTGGGAAACGGGAAACACCACTCCACTGATGTAGATGGAACTCCCGGCCCGGAACGCCTCGGCCTCATCGCCAGCTTGAGCAACGACTTCGGCCGCTTCGCTGACGAGTTCCTCTCCAGACGCCACCTCGACCTCGACGGCCCGCAAGGCATCGAGCACGGCAACGATCGAGCGGTCGAGGCGATCCCTCAGCCGCACTACCTCGGCAATGGCCTTCTCGTCCTGTTCGAGGGCGACGTCGAGCAGGACCCGCCGGGCCCGAAGGTCGATCAGGTCGTCGTGGTCTGTCAGTCGGAACGAGCCGACGATGGCGCTGACGGCCGCGTCATTGCTGACGAAAGCGGCAACCGCTCGCTGCTGGAGGGTGACCTCGGCCCGTTCTAGGTCACCCAAGGCCTGTCGATCCTCGTCGTTGAGGGCAGCCCGACTAGCGAGTAGCTCCTTGCGTCTCAATCGGGCCGCCCGAACGATCTCGATGGCGGCCACGTGTTCGGTCTGAGCGTCGGCCAGTCTCCGATCGGCGGCCTGAACACTGCTCCACAACACCTGAGCCGGCTCGAATTCTCCCTGATCACCGTACGACCCGCTCGGAGCGGGAACGGTCAGATCAGTCTGATCGGTTGGGGGAGCCTCTTCGCCGGGTGGTTCATCGACGAGGGGGTCGAGAGAGGTGTCGATCACCTCTCCGTCAGGACCGGTCACCACCGTTGTCGACTCCCCACTTGCAGGATCAGTGGTGGCCGGCGTGTTCTCGGGAGTGGTCGGATCGGGGATGACCTCAGGAGCGGTCGGTTCAGGTTCCGAGGGCTCTTGGCCAGGGTCTGATGTCGGGACCGTTGAGAGCGGGGTTGTCGTCGAGCCCTCCTCGGTGGCCGCCACTGGGCTCACCCCGACGAAAAGCATGAGCGACACCGCTACCAGTGCAACACCAACCGACGACAGGTCCATATGGCCTACCGTCGGCCGGTGGCCGCCCGTCGTGAGGCCTGACTGAGTCCCCGACCCGACGCATGGGTAGCCGGCGAACGTAGCGGGGTCGTTCAGACGTGGTGGGCGTCGCCGGCGGTAACCGTGATCCTCTCGCCTTGACGGTCGATGACCAGGCCTCCACTGTCGGCAATGGCTACAGCCGTCCCTTCGATGACATCGGTCGGGGTCTGGAACCGCACGGCCCGCCCCAGGGTCACACACCGCTTCCGGTACTCGTCGAGGAGGGCAAACGGCCCCTGTTCAGTCGCCCGTTGAAGCCAAGTCTCAAAGCCTCTCAGCACTTGGTTCACCACCTCCCAACGATCGATGTCGTGACCGGCCAGCTCCTCCAACACCGCGGCCCGGGCTGCGATCTCAGGGGGAGGAGGCGCCGACCATCGCAGGTTCAGACCCATGCCGACCACGACAACCAGCCTCGGCTCGGAGCCTGGCACGGTGATGGCCTCGGCCAGGATGCCAGCCAGCTTCCGCTCCCCCAGCTCCGGAACGACCACATCGTTTGGCCACTTGAGGCCGGCTCGGCCCCGATCTCCGTCGAGGACCTGATCGACGGCGTCGGTGGCGGCCAGACCGGCCAACAGGGGCACGAGGGTGGCGAAAGAGGCGGCCGGCCGCAGCAGGACCGACATCAGCATGGCGTTTCCGGGTTCGTCATGCCATCCTCGGGCCTGACGACCCCGGCCCGCCGTCTGATGATCGGTGACGAGCACAATCCCCTCCAGAGCACCCTTTTTGGCCCGTTCGAGCAGGTCAGCGTTGGTCGATCCGGTCTCGGTGACGTGCTCAACGGAATAAAATCTGGTTCCAGGTGGGCCTGGTAGTTCCCTTTCTGGGCTCATCTCGGGTAACCATATGCGGGTGTCAAAGGATCAGCTGTTCAACAAAGTCCTCATCGCCAACCGGGGGGAGATCGCGGTCCGCGTGATTCGAGCCTGTCAGGAGCTCGGCATCCCTACCGTTGCCGTCTACTCCGAGCTTGATCGAGATGCCCTGCATGTTCGCCTAGCCGACGAGGCCTATGCCCTCGGGGGCCAGACGGCAGCAGAGAGCTATCTCAACACCGCCGCCATCCTCGACGCCATCGAGCGATCGGG
>JAAETV010000505.1 GCA_024227975.1 Actinomycetes bacterium | reverse complement strand
GAGATCGACGCCGGAGGTGCCCACGAGGGCGGGCCCGAGATCAACTCGGAGTCCTTCACCAGCCTCGGCGGCAATCTGCCTTTCTACTTCGGTCCGACGGGAGCCCCGTTGTCCGGTGCCCCCGTCACCCGGTTCAAGCCGGACATCGCCGCCCCTGATGGGACCAACACCACCTTCTTCGGGAGCTCCGACCCCGAGCTCGACGGGTACCCCAACTTCTACGGCACCTCGGCCGCTGCTCCACACGCTGCCGCCGTCGCAGCCTTGATGTTGGAGGCACAGCCTTCACTGACACCTGACGAGGTCTACGCCCGACTCAAGGACACCGCCCTCGACATCGACTCAGTCGGCGTCGATACTATTTCCGGCAACGGTCTGATCCAGGCTCAGATCGCGGTCCCCCCGTCCTATGAGCTGACGCTACTGCCGAGTCCGTGTCCCCTCTATGACTCGACCTCGGCCACTGGAGGACTGTCCGGTGCCATTCCAGGCAACACCAGCCGAACCGTTCAGGTCTCGGGCTCGCTCCCGGCCGCCCAAGGGGTCGGCACTCACTCCTGTGTTCCAGCCGGTGCCAGTGGGGTGTTGTACACGATCTCGGTCCTCTCCCCTCAGCGTGTTGGCAACCTCAGGCTCTCAGAAGAGGGGGTGGTGGCCAATGGTGGCGTCGTGAACTATGCCGACAATGGGCTGAACAACGGCAATACGGTGGCCGTTCCCCTCGGTGCCTCAGGCAAGGCCGATATCTACGCCAACGTCGGAGCCACCGACGTGCGACTGGTCGCCGTTGGCTATTACTCCGACAGCGGGACCCTGAACTACACCCCGGTCACCCCGTGCGCTGTAGCTGACAGCCGAATCAGCGAGAATCCCACCAATAGTTATGTCGGACCGTTTGAACCCGGTGCGGCCTATCCCGACGTCGATGTGGTCGGGACCTTCCCGGCTGGTCAGGGCGGTGGCAACACCGACTGTGGGATCCCGGCCGCTGCTGATGCGGTAGT
Organism: Actinomycetes bacterium; assembly: GCA_024227975.1. The sequence continues at coordinate 1,628 of JAAETV010000505.1, read as the reverse complement.
GGTGAACCTGGTATCGGTGAACTCGGCTTCCGGTAGTGGCTACCTGGCTGCTGGTACCGGCGGTACCAGCCCGACCGAACAGGCCACCGCCTTCGCTTCGTTGGGGATGAATAACGCCGCAACCGTCGTCGTCCCACTGACGGCGACGGGCACGGTGGCGGTCGATGTGTTCGGAACATCTGGCACTCCGACCACGGAGATCCGCTTGGTCGTACTCGGGTATCTGGATCAGGCGACCGGAAGCGGCTACACCCCGGTCAACCCCTGCGCCGCCTTCGACTCCCGCACCGGCCTCGGGGCATCCGGGAGCTTTCTCGGCCTTCGCAACTCGGGTGTCGCTACCACCTATCAGATTGCGGGCACCGGCCTGGCCAATCAGGGTGGTGGCAATGGTGGCTCTTGTGGGGTACCAGTTGGGGCCACTGCGGTGCTCATCAACCTGGTCGGCGTCGAGTCGGTCCAGGCTGGGAACTACCGGGCCTACGCTACGGGAACGACGCCAACCGGAGGTGTGCTCAACTTCGCACCCCTGGTCCCGGCGATGAACAACTCCAACGCCGTTGTTGTTCCCCTCGACAGCCTGGGGCAGATGGATCTGTTCGTGAACACCCACAACAACAACGGCACCGGGACGACCCACGCCCGGGGTGTTGTGCTGGGGTACTATCGCGGTACGTCTCCGGGGGTTGGGGATTGATGAGGTAGCCGAGAAGAGCCGCTATCGCTGGCATGGTCAGCCTGAGCCAACCTAGTCGGAAGACACCCCAGGATCGGGGGCCACAGTTGACCCAGTGGTCGTCGGCGACCCGGCGTTTGGCGTCGTCGACGAGGAGCCGTTGCCAACTGAACCGCTGGTGGCCGAGCCTGCGTCCGTGGCTCCCGCCGTCGTCGGGCCCGGGGTCGTCGACGATCCAGCTCCGGTGTCCCCGGCTGAGCCATCCTCGGATGACGAGCCGTCGGACGACGAGGTCGTGGTGGATGTAGCGCTCGAATCCGAGGGTAGGTCAGAGCCCGCCGGGTCGTCGTCGGTGGTACAACCACTCCCCAACACCAGGCAAGCGCAGGTACCAAGAGTCAGCCAAGGTCGCCATGAGGCCATGGGCCTGAGTGTGCCACGAGCAGTCCGAGGTTCAACCCCTCCTCAGGCCTTAATGATGGCTGTAGTCGCCGCTGTTCTACCCTTCGAAGCATCGACCCCCGTCATCTCCGTCCTTGGCCACAACATCCGCAGCGTCTACGCCGTCGCCGGCTTGGCCGTACTCATTGCTGCACCGGGGGTGCTCCGAGCGAGGCGGGCTGAACCAGAGCCGGCTCGACACCAACACCGACGCTTCGAGTGGCTCGGGATGGCCCTGATCGGGCTCCTGGCCTTGTCGTGGTTGACGGCAAACGGGTACGGCCTCCAAGCCGGAATGAGTTGGCGACGGCTGGCTACCGGGATCCTCGTGGCCATGGTTACGGCGCGCCTGGCCTCGACCGCATCAACCCGAAGACTGATCCTGGTCGGCTATCTGGTCGGAGCCACGGTCGCCGCCACCGTCGGCCTGATCGATCTGGCCGTGTCCACTCCGATCATCTGGCTCGGTGTCGACTGGCTTGGCTGGTTGGACTGGATGTGGGGGCAGCCG
>JAAETV010000503.1 GCA_024227975.1 Actinomycetes bacterium | reverse complement strand
GCCGGCGATCCCGATTCGCTGGCCTTTGTTGGCTCGGCCCCGGCAGCGATCCGTCGATGCTCAGGGCGTGAGTATGACCTGACCCTATCGTCGCCTCCGTCGGTGATGGATTCGCCTCGTTGGTTGTTCAGGCCCCCGCCAGCTCGAACTGGTCGGGTGCCTCGGTTTCCACGGCCCAACTACGGGACAGCATCAGCCAGGCCCTCCACCCTGGCCCACTAACCGCCAAGCAGCTTGGCCAGGGTGTCGAGAATCGTCTCCATCGCTTCGTCTGGTGATGCCGGGGGGTCGAATGCCAGCCATCGACCGATACCGATTGTCGCCAGCCCTATCACGATCATGAGCAAGCCCACGGCCTTGCCTGGCAGCCGTTGCCACCAGGATGTGGTGATGTCGTAGAACCTCGTCCAGCGAGAGATAGTGGTTGCCACCCCCGCCAGGCAGTACAACCCCCCTACGAACATCAGCGCGACCCCCACGTTGTCAAACGCCCGCGACGCCAGCTCATCGCCGCGGCCGATGGCGACGGCCAAACCGGTGACGAACACGACGAGACCGATCATGACGAACAGGAGCCCATAGATCATCGCCGGGGCACCCGTATGCCGACGGGCACTCACTCTGCTAAGTCGGTGGCTGGCCGTGTCGGTCCAGGTCAGGTGCTCTCGGGTGACCACGCTGTGGACACCAGCGACGACTCCCGCTACTCCGAGCAAGGCAACCCCGAGACCTACGATCGGCCCACCGATAGCTTGACCGATCGCCGCCAATACTGCTCCGAGCAGACCCAATCCGAGCACGAACTTTTCAGTGATTGTCAACGCACTCGCTGCCCCGACCCACCGATCCGTAGCCATTACGCCTCCTCGCACGCCTGCACACCCAGCGCTAGATGCACCCCCAACGGGTGACAGTATCATTCCCTCACCACCCCCAGCCGGGCCTAGACCTGGGTCTTGCAGTAGTAGACGACCTGGTGCCTGAAGCTCCTCTTTCGGGTCGGGTTGGGTCCCGGGAGCGGGGCTGATCTTGCCAGCCGACCGGAGGCCGAGAGGTGCTCGGCGCCGGAGCGGTCGGTCAATGGTCGGGGTCTGAGCATGACCCGACCCTTTCGCCGCCTCTGTCGGTGGCGGATCCGCCTCGTTGGTTGTTCAGGCCCCGGCCAGCTAAAACTGCTCGGAGGCCTTGTGAACACCAATCGATGGAGGAGCCAGAGGATGAGCGTGACGAAGTTGTTGGTCGCCAACCGGGGCGAGATTGCTATTCGGGTCATGCGTGCGGCCCGGGATCTCGATATCCCGACAGTGGCGGTCGCCAGCGAGGACGACGTTGCCTCTCTCCACACGCGGGTTGCTGACGAGACCGTCGTTCTGGGCGGGCGTGGAGTGGCGGCCTATCTCGACATCGAATCAATCGTCGGCGTAGCGGCGGAGACGGGGTGCGACGCAATCCACCCTGGCTACGGGTTTCTGGCCGAGAACGCTGCCCTGGCTCGGGCCTGTGAGGCGGTCGGGATCACCTTCGTTGGTCCCACCGTCGAGCAGCTGGAGTGCTTCGGCGACAAGGTCAAGGCTCGGGAGCTGGCTCGTCGCCTCGGGGTGCCGCTGGCCGTCGGCACCGATGGTGACACCTCGCTGGCCGATGCCGAGGCCTTCCTGGCCGAGCACGGACCGATGATGATCAAGGCTGTTGGTGGGGGAGGGGGCCGTGGGGTGCGCCCGGTCCGACCGGGCGATGATGTGGCCTCGGCCTATGAGCGGAGCCGGAGCGAGGCCCAGGCCGCCTTCGGGTTGGCCGATGTCTATGTCGAGCAGCTGATGGAGCGGGCCCGTCATGTCGAGATCCAGATCATTGGTGACGGTGAGTCCGTTAGCCATCTGGGGGAGCGGGAATGCACCCTCCAACGTCAGAACCAGAAGATCGTGGAGGTCGCTCCCAGCCCCTCCATCGATGAGGCAACCCGTACTGCCTTGACCGACGCCTCTATCGCCATGGCTGGTGAGGTTGGCTACCGGTCCCTCGGCACCTGGGAGTTCCTGGTCTCGGCCGACGGCTCTGGGGGCGGGCCGACGACGGTGGCGTTCATGGAGACCAACGCCCGGCTGCAAGTGGAGCACACGGTTACCGAGGAGGTCACCGGGATCGACCTGGTCCAGAGTCAGCTGCGGGTGGCAGCCGGAGCAACCCTGGGTGAGCTGGGGCTGGCCCAGCAAGAGGTGCCATCACCGCGTGGCCATGCCGTTCAAGTCAGGGTCAATACCGAGACCATGACGGTCGAGGGTACGGCCCGACCCGGTGGAGGGACTCTCAGCGCCTTCGAGGCGCCGACCGGGCCCGGTATCCGCACCGACACCTACGGCTATGTCGGCTACACGACGAGCCCGAGCTTCGATTCATTGCTGGCCAAGGTCATCGGCTCCGCCCCTGGACCCTTTCGTGATGCTGTTGCTCGGGCCCGGCGCGCCCTTGGCGAGTTCCGTCTGGCCGGAGTGCCTACCAATATCGGCTTTCTTCAAGCTCTACTCGATCGGCCTGAGGTGTTGTCCAACGAGGTCACCACCACCTTCGTGACCGACAACGCTGCCGACCTGGTCGAGGCTGCCGCCAGCTACGACCAGCGCTATTTCGCCCCAGCGGCCGACGGTTCGAGCGGGGCCGGAGGTTCAGGGGCAGCCAGCCCAGTGTCCGGCCTGGCCGGGGCCCAGATCGACTCCATCGATCCTCTGGCCGTCCTCACCCACGGCACCATCGATGGGGCGGGAACTGGTTCGGGCCCACCACCGCCCCCTCGCGTCCCCGATGGCGCCGGCTTCATTAGTGGCGGCGGCGGTGGTGCCCAGCTCGTCGCTGACGACGGCAGCGTTGGGGTCGAGGCTCCCCTCCAGGGGACGATCGTGGCCGTCAACGTGAGCGAGGGTGACGCTGTGGCCGAAGGCCAACAGTTGCTGGTGATGGAAGCGATGAAGATGGAGCACGAGATCCGGGCTGTTGCCACCGGGCTGGTGCGCCAGGTCGCCGTCGAGGTTGGCGACACCGTGTTCGAGGGACACCCCCTCGTCTTCGTCGAAGCGGCCGACGTCGATGTTGAAGGCGAGGTCGCTTCGGCCGGTGTGGGTCTGGACGTGATCCGCCCTGACCTGCAGGAGATGTTCGACCGCCGGGCCCACGGGCTCGACGAGAATCGACCCGAAGCAGTGGCCAAGCGCCACGGTCGCGGCCACCGCACCGCCCGCGAGAACGTGGCCCAACTGGTCGATGAGGGATCCTTCGTCGAGTACGGGCGCCTCATGGTTGCGGCCCAACGCCGTCGTCGGGACTTCCAGGATCTGTTGGAGAACACCTCGGGCGATGGGATGGTGGCCGGGGTCGGCAGCGTCAATGGTGACTTGTTCGACGAGGACAACAAGACTCAGACCATGGTCATGTCCTATGACTACATGGTGCTGGCTGGCACCCAGGGTGGCCAGAACCATCGCAAGAAGGACCGGCTGTTCGAGATCGCCGAGCAGAACCGGCTTCCCGTCGTGCTCTACGCCGAAGGTGGGGGAGGTCGGCCCGGCGACACCGATGGGATCGGGGGCTCGGGTCTCGACTGTTGGGCCTTCACCTACTTCGCTCAGCTCTCGGGGCTGGTTCCCATGGTCGGGGTGACCAATGGACGCTGCTTCGCCGGCAACGCCGTGCTCCTGGGTTGCTGTGACGTGATCATCGCCACCGAGGGCTCGAACATCGGCATCGGGGGCCCGGCCATGGTCGAAGGGGGCGGTCTCGGGATCTTCAAGCCCGAGGAGATCGGCCCGGTCGAGATCCAAGCCCCCAATGGGGTAATCGACATCCTCGTCAGAGACGAAGACGAGGCAACCGAGATGGCCAAGAAGTATCTGTCGTACTTCCAGGGGGCGGTGGCCGACTGGCAGGCACCGGACCAGCGGGCACTGCGTCATCTCGTACCCGAGAACCGCAAGCGGGTCTATGACATGCGCCTGATCATCGAGGGCATGTGCGACACCGGCTCTGTGCTGGAGCTACGGCCCCACTGGGGGCCGGGGGCCATCACGGTGCTGGCCCGCATCGAGGGTCGACCCATCGGCATCGTCGCCAACAACCCTCACCATCTGGCCGGTGCCATCGACGCCACCGCCGGCGACAAGGGGGCTCGGTTCATCCAGCTCTGCGATGCCCACGACATCCCCCTCCTGTTCCTGTGCGATACCCCCGGAATCATGGTCGGCCCTCAGGCCGAGTACGAGGCAACCGTTCGTCACGCGGCCCGGATGTTCGTGACTGCGGCCAGCGTGGACGTCCCGTTCATGACCATCGTTATCCGCAAGGGCTACGGGCTGGGGGCTCAAGCCATGGCTGGAGGCTCCTTCAAGGCCACTACGTTTACCGTTGCCTGGCCGACGGGAGAGTTCGGGGGAATGGGTCTCGAAGGGTTCGTCAAGCTCGGCTACCGCAAGGAGCTGGAGGCAATCGAGGATCCTGGCGAACGGGTTGCCTACTACGAGGCCCGGGTGGCCCGTCTCTACGACCTGGGCAAGGCCGTCAACACTGGCTCCTACTTCGAGGTCGACGATGTCATCGACCCGGCCGAGAGTCGTCAGTGGATCATGATGGCCCTCCGATCAGCTCCCCCCACCCCGGCCCGGACCGGGAAGAAGCGCCCCATGGTCGACACCTGGTAGGGCTGGTTCGGAGCGGGTGTCCTGAGCACCGGGTTCACGGCAGTACGGGATCAGGGTGCTACACGAGCTCTCCGGCACAACACCGACAACGAACCGGTCCTCGCATCGAGTGGCCACGATTGCTGGTTCGGTTGGGTCGTGGTTGCGATCGTTGGCTAACACCATGAGCTGATCTCGAAAGCCCGGCGCATCGTTGAGGTCCGCCTATGGGGGACCCTCGGACGCCCCTTCCCTCTTCGTGGGTTCCGATGACGTTCGCCTCTACCGGTGTCCGGCCGCCATAGGTAGCGTCCACAAGTACACCTGGCCCTGAGGCGACGGAGGCCGTAGACGGGGCGACAAGGAGGCGGTAACTGTGCGCAGATTATTGACTGTGTTGATGGTGTCCACACTGGCGATCCTCGCCGCTGCGACGCCCGCGGGCGCCAAGCCGAAGGTGACCCAGCTCACGGTCGCCGGGCCGTGGCCGGTGGGCACAGCTGAGGCGGATGCGCTTGAGGCCGAACTCGCTTGGTTCGGTGCGAGGAAGCGGGTGGAGGTCACCTACGAAGAGTACGTCGGTGTCGTTGACCTGGTCGAACGGGTGACCGGACCCAATCCACCCGACCTCATCATCTCGCCCCAGCCTGGAACGCTGGAGGCCCTGGCACCGGAGCTGGTCGATCTGGGAGACTACGTCAAGCAGCGCAGGCTGCAACGCCGTTTCAGCAACTACATGATCGACATCGTCACTGTCGGCGATGCGGTGCTCGGCATTCCGATCAAGGCGGAGCTGAAGAGCCTGGTCTGGTACCAACCTGACGCGTTCGCCGCCGACGGCTACCAGATCCCGCAGACGTTCGCGGAACTGGTGGCGTTGAGCGACCAGATGGTGGCCGACGGGCGCACCCCCTGGTGCAACTACATCGAGTCAGGCTTCGCCACCGGCTGGGTGGGGACCGACTGGATCGAAGACCTGCTCCTCGGCACAGACGGCCCAGCGGTGTACGACCAGTGGGTCGCCCACAGCATCCTCTTCGCCGATCAGAGGGTCGAGACCGCATTCGAGCGGTACCAACAGATGATCGACACTCCGGGGTACGTGTTCGATCGGGCCAACATGCTCAATGTCTTCTTCTTCGCCAACGCGGTGCCGCTCGGCGATGGAGACTGCATGATGCACAAGCAGGCCTCGTTCTTCGTTGCGGGCATCCAAGACTTCGGATACGACCTCGACGACTTCTCCACGTTCGAGTTCCCGTCGGTGGACCCTGCCTACAGTGACTCTGCCATGGGCGCCGGAAACTACGTTGCTGCGGTGAACGACAGCAAAGAGGTCAAGCGGCTGATCCGGTTCATGGCGAGCCAGCGCTTTGGCCGCGAGGCCCTCGCCTCGTCCAGCACGGGCTGGATCTTGCCTAACGTCGGCTTCAAGACCAGGTGGTACACCGACGAGCTCACGCGCTCACACGCGGAGACCGTCCAAGCCGCGCTCGTGACAGACCAGTTCCGCTTCGATGGGTCCGACCTGATGCCCCCAGAGGTGGGTGCCGGGACCTTCTGGTCCGGCATCGTCGACCTGGTGTCGGGTGCGAAGACCATTCCGAACGTACTCACCGACATCGACACATCCTGGCCGGCCTGACTGGACCACCACAACATCACCGAACATCGGTTTCCGAGTGCCCACAACGGGTCAGTACGATGCCGGTTGTCGAGCGCGGAGGATCGTGATTATGGAGTGGCGTTGCCGAGCGCCGGACCTGGTGGCCTGGCCGACTGGGCGGCCCGGTTCTAGGTGCCGAACTGCTCGGCAGCATGTCGTGGGTGCTTGCTCAATGTGGGCGGCTTGACGCGCACTACGTCCTCGGTTCGGTGTGGAGCCGGTCGTAGATCGGCGTCGGCGGAATCGTTGAGTCGGCGGCGAGTTGTGCGGTCGCTCGCGATGCGAGGTCGGGCGTCACGAGATTGATCGCACGCGCGATCCGTTCGAGAGATGCGACGTCGGTCGCGAGTAGGTTTGCGAGTTCGACGGCCTTGCTCCGGTCTTGTGAGAGCTTCCAGGGTGCAGCGCTTTCGATGTGCCGATTGACGGCGTCGATGGCCGTGACGATTCTCTCGCTCGCCTGACGCCGGTTGAAGTCGGCGAGCGCCGTCGCGACGTCGGCTGTCAGATCTGCGGTCGCGTCGAGTGCTTCGGCGGCAGGCAGTGGAGTGTGGTCGGTTCGAAGGTGCGGTGCCGAAGGGTCGTCACGCGGTTGACGGCGTTCCCGAACCCGTTGGCAAGCGTCTCGTTGGCTCACCCGACGAGCCGCCAACGTCGCAGTGGCTCGCGAGAACGGCCTGCTCGACTGACTAGCAATCTGAGCGAAGGCCAGGAGCTACGCGACAGACACTGGCCCAGCGTCCCCCGCAGCGAGGCGCCAGCGGAGCCCAACACCTACGATGTGAGCGCTCATGAACGTGCGACCTGGGCGAACGCGACCGGTCGGCGTACCGCTCCGCATGGGCGTCCGACACCGCCGGAAGCAGGGTGAAGCTGCTGTCTGGTGGTCCGATGTCGCGAGCGCGCACCAGCCCGGCGGCAATCAGAGGCATCGAGATCGCTCCGCCGTAGACGGCCACCATCCAGAAGGCGAAGTAGGCATCTCCAAATGAGTCATTGGGAAACGCAACACCGCCGAAGATGTAGAGGTTGAAGATGCCGGCGACGAGGAAGATGGGGATACTGACGGCCAGGACCAGACCGATGAGAACGTACTTGCTGTTCATGAGTGAGGAACATAGTCACCTCGGGCTCAGCGGGAGACGTGAACCGGAACCTGGCGGGATGAATCTCCTCAAGTCCTGGAACTCAGCGCGATACCTTGCCGGCACCGACGAGGCCGATACCTCGTAGAGTCGGGAGGTGGAATCCGACGCCAGGGCGCGCCGCTACAGGCGCGAGTCGAGATGGTATTCGGATCGTCGCCGTGGCTTGCTCCAGCTGGCGATGGTCGTGGCGTTGGTGCTCTCTGGCTGCGGTGACGAGGCCAATGGTTCACCCGAGAGTCCGGAACGGGTCGATCCTGGGGTACCGGCGATGCCGGAGATCATGCCCGCCGACTTCACAGCCCAATTCTCACAGGACGCCGGCATGGCACCATGGTCCGAGGGGGTCACGATCAGAGCCGACTCGGCGACCTACACGATGTCGATCGACGGCTTGACCCTGGCCTTCGACTACACGCCGGCCCCCGAGCGCATTGGTGCCCTCTACGTCGACCTTCGGGAGGGGCTCTTCGAGCAGTACGAGGTTGTGCCGTTCGAGGAAGGCGAAGTCATCTTCGACGCCGAGAGCAGCTACTACCGGGTGGAGGCCGGCGACGTCGACCATTCGATCATCGTGGCCGGCCAAGACCTGAATAGTCCGGACACTGGCCGGCATCCCCTGCGCTCGCTCCGCCTGTTCCACGAGATCGATAGCGCGCCTGCGGCTGACAACACGATGTTCATCGAGCTTGACGGCTCATCCATGTGGTCGGCGATCACGATCCGATTCGACCTCACCGGTACCGAGTTCGCGGTGGGTGACGAACGCTTCATCGACGGGCTCGACATCGCCTGGTCCGGTGACCGCCTCGATGTTCCCGTCAATGTCACCGCCGAGACGGACGAAGCCGGTGAGGAGTCGGAGCATGTCGCCGATCTGGTCGTCTCGTTCGAGCCTGGCGGGGATCTCGTCGTCGCGGCCGGCGGGGTCGGCGTCGATCCGGTGATCATCGCGGCTGCAGGGTCAGCCAATCCGTGATCGGAGGGGACCGGTGAGAACGGCCCGTCTCGCCGCTACCGCCCTGATCCTGACCGGATGTGGAGTCGGTTTGAACGCAGGGCAGCCGCCACCGTGCACCTCCCAGACAGCCACGATCGCCTTCACCCGAGGGCAGACGGAAGTCTTCGTTTCTGATATCGAAGGAGAGTGCTTCAATCGGCTGGTCGAGGATGTGTTCTTCGGGAGTGTCCCTCCTCGCCCGCCTTCGATATCCGACGACGGTGAGTCGCTGGCCTACGCCGGGCGCCGCCAACGGCTGTCCGACGGGGGGAACAGTACGGGTCTGGTGGTGATCGACCTCGACTCGGCTGGGGCGGTCGAGCTCACCGACATGGACGATTCCGAACCGACATGGTCGCCCGATGGCACCCACCTCGTCTTCCTCTCCGCGGCCCGCCATGTCCCGGTTGATCCTCCGATGGTTCCTCTGCGAGCCTATGTGGTCGATGTGGCCAGCGGCGAGGTCGAGCCCCTGACCGGAGACGCCCTGATCGGGCCGGTGTCGAAGCCGATCTGGTTTCCTGGTGGTGACCGACTGCTCTTCACGGTTGTGGGAACCGAGGACAGCGGTCTCTGGGTCGTTGACAAGGACGGCAAGGACCTGACCAGGATCTTCGACGGCGGAGGTCGCCCCAGCATCTCCCCTCAGGGCGACGAAGTCCTCTTCAACGACGACGGCAAGCTCTGGGTGATCGATCTCGATGAAGGCCATCTCCGACAGATCCACGAAGCGGGAGACACCCTCGGCAGTGCAGTCTGGTCGCCCGACGGTGATCGCATCGCCTTCGTCGAGGGAGTGGGCAACGCCAATATCTACCTCATTGGCGCCGACGGCACGGGACTCGAGAACCTCACCGACGATGAGTTCTCCAACACCACTCCGGCTTGGTCACCCGACGGCACCCTGCTGGCCTTTGCGTCGAACCGCGACTCGACGACCGATGGGGCCTTCGTCGATGCTCACGTCTTCGTGATGGAACTGGCCGACCGTTCCCTCACTCGCATAAGCCACGGTGGGGGGAGGTACTCATCACCAGTCTGGATCGGCTAGCAGTCTTCAGCTCGTCGCCACGCCAGGGCCATGACCAGCAGGCTGCGGACAGCCGAGGGTTCTCGACCATCATCGAATGCCGCCCGGGAGTCAGATGGCCAGACCGTCAGAGCCTTCGCACGCCAACTCACCTCCCTGGGCTGGCCCGTCTCCGTAGCTGAGCTTGGCGAACTCGAACGGTACGGGGCATCGATTTCAAGGTCGGCCAGGTGTGTGGCTGATGGCCGGGTGATACCCGCAGGTGCGGCACCCCTCGCGCAGCCCGAAAATCTCGTCGCCTCGACGTTCCGTGGCCGAGAACGCTGGGCGTGGCTGGGCCCGGATCCCTTTGAGTGGTGTATGCGTCCTACATATCAATGCTCCCTGCCGGTACTAGAGGGCGAAATCGGCGCTCAGCGAATCTCAAGATCTGGCACCAGCCAGGTTGACAGTCGAGACTGTTGATCGGAGACTGTCGCCAGTCCTGAGGAGGGAACCCGTGCCGAACTGGGCGAAGAACATCAACAAGAAGTGCGGTGACCAGATTGGGGGCGAGACGGCCACAGCCGGCGCGTTCCTCCACCCCGCAGGCACGGTCGCGAAGACGGCCGCCCTGGGAGCGCTCGGAGGGATCGCCGGCGTCACGGTCGGAGAGAAGTTGGCAAAGCGACGGAGAGCAGAGAACGAAGGCGAAGAGGAGTCGGGGCTCGCTTCGAGCTTTCCCAGCCAGAACGTCGTACTCGGGCTGACCGAAACTCGGCTGGTTGTGTTCTCGCATAGCACGCTCTCGGGAAAGCCGAAGGAACTCCTCGCCGAGTATCGCCTCCATGATGTCGCCGCCATCGATATGCACCAGAAAAAGGCCCTCCACAAGAAGACGCGCATCTTCTTCGCCGACGGGTCAGCGGTCGACCTCGACGCGCCCAAGGCGTCGGGGATCGACGATTTCTGCGTCGCTCTCAACAACGCGTTGCCGTAGCCCCGCCACCGCCCCGGCCGTGCCTCGACTTCGGGTCGCCGAGCGACATCCGAGCCTGACCCTGTTCGCCAGCCATTGGGACGACCTGACTGATGTGACGCCATCAACCCGGGCCGTTACCGGCTATCGCAACAGGTCAAACGTACGACCCGTGGACCTGTTGCCTACCCCCCGGGAACCACGCTATACGGCATCACCGCAGCGCTCGACAACGCTGGGGACCAGGGCCGGCGCCGTCACGATGCTAACTGTGCCCCTGCCGCGGATGAGCTTGGCTAGACCAAGCCCGTATTCGGGCAGGAGGCACTCCATCTTCTTGATGCACAAGGAGTGCTCTCAATGCCTCATGGCAACAGAACAGTCAAGTACCTCTGGCGTGGCGCGTTCACGAATGCCGAGATCCACGCCCTCCACGCCGAAGCCTTCGAGACCCGACTCTTCGATGAGTCCGAATGGAACTGGGTCGACCAGTGCAACAGATACAGCCTCGGCTGGGT
>JAAETV010000502.1 GCA_024227975.1 Actinomycetes bacterium | reverse complement strand
AGCCGGCCCAACAACATGGCCCCCATCCCGATCAGTCGGGCCACCCGGCCCAGGTTCAAGAAATCTGAAGACGGGCCGACCTCGCCCAGCCCCGGGCCGACATTGCCGAACAGGGTTGCGGCCGCCGAGAAGGCCGTGATCAGATCCTCTCCGGTCAACGAGATCGCCAAAGCGGTACCCCCGAAGATGCCCAGGGCCAATACGAAGAAGGCGAGCACCTTGTTGGCGATCCGGTCATCCAGCACCACATCACCGATGCGTACCGGCCGAACGATGCGGGGGTGGAGCTGTTTCAGCGTCTCCCGATGGGCATAACTGGCAACGGCCAGGACCCTGATCATCTTGACACCCCCGGCCGTAGAGCCAGCCATGGCTCCCAACGGCATCAGGATCAGGATCAGGGCCTGGGCGGCCTGGCTCCATTGACCGAAATCGGCCAGGCCGTAGCCGGTGGTCGAGACGATGGCCAACACGACGAAGGCGGATTGGCGCAACCCGTCCAGATTGCGTTCGACCCCGTCCGAGACGAAGAACACCGCAAGTGTCGCCCCAGCCACGATCAAACAGTAAAGGCGGAACTCGACCGAGCGGAGCAGGGGCCCCGTGCTCCCCCTGACCAGCCGGTACAGCAGGGTGAAGCTGGTCCCGGCAATGAACATCGCCGCTACTGCGATCCATTCGATGACGGCCGATTGGAAGTAGGCCATCGACTCAGTGTGCGACGAGAACCCTCCTGTCGACACTGTGGTGAAACTATGGCCGACGGCGTCGTAGAGGCTCATACCGGCCGCCAGGTAGGCGATGGCCAACAAGATGGTGAAGCCGATGTAGACGGCCCACAGGCGCTGGGCGGTCTGGGTCACCCGAGGAGTCAGACGCTCACCGGTCGGCCCTGGGGCCTCGGCCTCCAATAGGTCCATCCCCCCACTGCCTACCGTGGGGAGAACGGCAACAACGAGCACGATGACGCCCATGCCCCCGAGCCATTGGGTGATGGACCGCCAGAACAGGATCCCGGCTGAGGCATCCTCGATGGGGCGCAGCACCGTGGCTCCAGTTGTGGTGAAACCGGAGACGGACTCGAAGAGGGCCGCGTCCAGAGTGTCCAAGGTCCCTGTGACGAGATACGGGACAGCGCCCGCAATGGCCATGATCACCCAGGCGCTGGTCACGGTGGCGAACACATCGAGCAGGGCGATCCGCTCTGGCACGTCGGTGAGAAACCAGCAGACGAGCCCAATCACACCGATGACGGCTCCCGTGACCATCATGGCAATAGTGTCCGGGCCCCCGTCCATGGCCTCCACCAGGCTGGAAACCACGATCCCCGCCCCACACACAGCCAGAGACATGCCGACGATGTGAAGAAGCAGGTTCTGGCGGGCTTCACCCCGATGGCGACGGAGATCGGACACACCTCGCCTGGTCGGTTCAGCTAGGACATTGCTGGTGGTCATCCGGTGAAGATCGGCTTGGCCGTCGAAATGGCCTGAGGCCGACCGAAGACCACGATGTGATCACCAGCCAATAGAACCGATGTACCCCGTACGATCTCAGCTGAGGTGTCGGGACGGATCAGAGCCCCGATCAAGATGTTGCGGGGAAGGTGCAGATCAGCGACGACGGCACCGTCGGCCTTGCTACCGGTAGCGATCTCGATCTCATCGACCTCAGAATCGCTCTCCAAGAAGGTGTTGACAGCGGTCGCTCCCCCCCGGACTCGGCGCAGCACAGCGTTGGCCGATGCCGTTCGCGGGCTGAGGGCGGCGTCGACCCCGAAACGTCGAACCAGGGGCAGTAGGGCCAGGCTGTGGAGGACCACAATCGTGTAGGCAGCCCCTTCCGAGATAGCGAAGGCACAGGCCAAGGCATTGGAGCCGTCCTCACCGGTAACGGCGATAACAGCGTCCATCTGACCAACCGATTCCTCAAGCAGCAACTCGGTGTCGGTGGCGTCACCCTTGATGACGACGACCTGCTTCAAGCGGCGAGCCAGATCCTCGGCCCGTTGGGCATCGCGCTCGATCAGGACGACCTCCGCCCCATCGTCTTGGAGACGTTCAGCGATCCGGGTACCGACGGCTCCCCCGCCGATGACCATGACTCGTTGGGCCTTGGTCCCGGCCACCCCGAGGAGCTCGAGGAGCTCGCTGCGAGCCGACGCCTTGCAGATGACCCGGACGTGATCACCAGGTAGGAGCTGCTGATCACCTCGGGGGAGGACGGTCTCATTGTCTCGGGTGACCGCCCCGAACAGGAAGTCCCAGTTCGGGCCCATGGTGCGCCCGATCTCTTCGAGATAACGATTGGCGAACGGCGACCCCTCAGCGATCACCGCCCCGATTACGGTCAGCTCCCCGTTGGCCATCGGGTAGATCTCGTCGGCCCCGGTGGCGTGAACGAGCTCGTAGATCTCGTCGGCGGTGTCAGCGTCGGGATCGATCACTACATCGGCTCCAACCACCTGGCGGAGATGGGCACCGGCGTCGCCCCTCAGCTCAGCGTTCTGCAGTCTGACGATGGTGCTGCGCACCCCGTGCTGCTTGGCCAGCAGAGACGCCACCAGGTTGACCTCGTCGTTCTGGGTCACCGCAGCCAGCAAGTCGGCTCGCTCCACACCAGCAGCAACCAGATCGGCGGGACTCGACCCGCTCCCGTTGACCACTTGGACGTCGAGCTCGGAACTGAGAGCATCGGCCCTCGTGCTTTCGACTTCGACCACGACAATGTCAATTCCCTCAGCCCGCAGGCGTTGGGCCAGGTACCAGCCGACTTCACCGGCACCAACGATCAGGACTCGCATCCCCCTAGGATGGCGCGGCCACTACCCGAAACGGTGGTGCCTGCCCAGAAACACGCGACCGCATCTCGTCGGCTGCGAGACCTGACCAGACTCGTCGCGAGCCGCGACCGAATAAACGAAACTCTCTTCATAGCCGTTACCTATGCTGGTCCACTTGATCGACGGCTCATCGGGCTCTGTGACATCGGGCGGACCGAACGATGTGGTGGTGTGAAGCCTCCCACCGTCGGAGTCGTAGAACACATAGGCGGCGGCAAAGTTCGCCGACGGATCCCAGATCTCCACCCCGGCACGTTGGCGGCGGCCGATCTGGATCTCACAGTAGTGGGGAGGAGCGACGGGATCGATCGTCATGGTCATGGTCACGGTCAGATCGATCGCAGTACGCTGCTCACCCGATTTCAGGCAGACGGATCGCTCTGACTCACCGGCCTCGATGGTGTAGCCAGCGGGAGGAGTGAACCGCACCACATAGCAACCGGGGTCCTGGGTGAAGCTGTAGCTGCCGTCCTCGGGTGTACCCGCAGTAAGAAACAGAGTGTTGCCGATGCCGTCGGGTTCGCTGTCGAAGTACAGAGCGACCCGCGCACCCCTGACACCAGCTCTCAAACGTGTGACCACCCGCCCACCAATCGTGATTGGGGCTTCGACAACCGTTGTCGGCGCTGTCGTGATCGAGGTTGTTGGTGTTGGCTTGGTTGCTGGTGTTGGCTTGGCCGTCGTCGACGGCTTGCTGGTCGTTTCCTGGGGTCTCGACGATGATGGCCCCGAAGTCGTTGATGACAAGGATCCGGTTGTCGACAAATCGGTTGCCGTCGAGCCCGATGTTGTCTCCGAGGTCGTGGCCTTGCCCGTTGTCGACGTCTCCTCTGGTTCGGCCGCGTCGGATTGGCTGACTGCGATCTGACTGTCACCCCCTTCGGGGCTCTCCATCTCGTCGACGGCGGCCGTCAGGGCGCCGACCTGAGCGTTGATGCCGATCTCGTCGGTGGCCGAAGCAGTCTGGATCCGGTCCTGGCCTTGGGACTGATAGGCGAAGAGGGCAGCAACCCCGATCAGCATGCCGAGCAAGAGTCCAAGGGGCAGACGCCAGTGCTCACCCCAGTCCAGCAACCGGTTGACAAGCAGCACCTGCTCGACAGTGGGATCGGCTTGGCTCAGGGTCGGAGCAAAGGGGACGTCCTGATCATCGATAAGGGGACCAGACCCGCCAGCCGACACCGGGCCGACTGCGGCCGGGGGCGTCATCTGGGTCGAAGGGCGAACCACGCCCGTACCGTACCCCTGATCCCATCATGGAAGTCGCTGTTTGGACAAGTGAACTCCCCCGACGACAAGGCCCGACTCCGCCAAAAACCTCGCTCTAGTCGAAACTGCGCTGCAACTTGCGGAGAAGGGTGTCGAACAATGACGCCAGCTCCCGGCCTTGGGCCCCGAAGGAATGGATTGGGGCTCGTTCATGGTGGGCCTGATTGATGAGCACCCGTTGGGGCACGTACGGCGTCCAGACACTCTTCGACCCGACCATCTTCTTGAGGTCGGCGATACGGTCCTGGGCCGCAGAGGAGACGGCCGGAACCCGGTTCAGTACGACGCCACTCAGATCGAGCCCACTGTTGTCAGAGGCCCAAACATCCTCAATCAGATCGAGGGCCGGGCCGACACCGCGTAGTCCGAAAACCGATGGCTCGACAACGAGTAGGGCCGAATCGGCAGCGGCCAAACCGCTGGTCGTATTGAGGCCGAGCGACGGGGCACAGTCGATCATGACCAGATCGAACTTGTCCGTCACCCCCTTGAGGGCCTTGGCCAGGCGACGCCGGCCGCTTGCGTTTCGTGCTTCTGCCTCCCGCTCAGTGAGATCTCCAGCTGCCGGCAACAGCCAGATGTCGTCACTCCAGCCGGACGGCACGATCATGTCACCCGCAGCTCCGGTGCGATCGGCGGCCAGGGCATCACCGGTGCCCATGTAGTCCAACGACGGGTCTACGCCCAGGGCCCATGTTGCGTTGGCCTGAGCATCGAGATCGACCACCAGGGTACGAATTCCGCTCGACCATGCCGCCGAGGCCAAACCCAGGGTCAGCGTGGTCTTGCCGACCCCGCCCTTTTGATTGAGAACCGCAACCGTGTTCGACATAGCCGCCTATCTTCGCGCCCCAATGGCGCCGTCGCCACCCCCTACCCCCAAGAAACCATGCCCTAGTCCACTTACGTGACCTGCGAGAACGGCTCCAGTAGTGAGGATCCTCAGGATCGATAGGACATCTCAGAGAGCGAGATGATCAGCCGGTTTCGGTCCAACCAACCGAGGATCGTCAGAGCGACGGATGTCGATCACTTCCGCATTCTCGATGGAGTCCACGATGACCCGGAGCCTTGTGATCTCGGTTTCGTGATCATCACGACGGCGACGTGCTGCCGTCAACGCCCCGTCAGCCCGGGCAATCAGCGTCCTCAGGCTGGAGATCTCCCGCTCCAGCTCTGCGTTCTTGCTTGCGAGCTCGCCCTCGGCAGGGATGACACTCGCTGGGCGGCGCTCCCCCAAACGACCTTCGGACTTCTCACCGGAGCGGTAGGCGAAGAGATCGTTGACGGCCTGCGTGCGCTGACGCTCGATCTTCTTGCGGCTCTCGACGAGTTTGCGAATCGTCCGTTGGTGGCGTCGGTCGAGGAGCCATACGAAGAAGCATCCGATCAGGATCCCGATGGCAGCCCCGATTGCCAGTTGTCCTAGTTCCATGTGCATCTAACTCCGCCGTTGGTACGAATCCCGAGACGCTCGCAGGCAGATGTGCCCTTCCCTGAACCCATAAGGTTACCGAAATCGTAACGAAGGTTCGCCTACTTGTCCATCGTGATGTTCTGATGACGATGCAGACCCCAGTAACGGAGCGGAACTTTGGCCCAGCGTCATCAAAATGAAATACATGACGGAGAGCCTGTGCCGTCATCTGGATAGTCGCCTGACTAGCGTGAACCTGGTCAGATACCTCCAGTGTTCTCACCAGCTTTCATCGTCGGCATCCACCGCCACCACCCTCTATGTTGGGTAGGTGAACGCGGCGAATGCAACGGCGGGCCGACAAGCCCAGGTCAGGCCGAGTCCAGTCTTTCTTGTCGTCGTCGGCGCGGTCGGACTCGGGGCCTGGCTTTGCGTGACCAATCAGATCAACAATGGCGTTGCCGTCTTCATCTTCGTGCTGGCTGGTTGGATCCTGTCCCTCATCTTCCACGAGTTCGCCCATGCTTTCATCGCCTGGAAAGGGGGCGACTACTCCATCCCGGCCAAGGGCTATCTGACCCTCGATCCCAGGCGCTACACCGACCCCGTCACCTCGATCGCTCTCCCCCTGCTGTTCCTCGTCATCGGCGGTATCGGACTGCCGGGCGGTGCGGTGTGGATCAACCGGGCTGCTCTGCGTTCACGAGCCATCGCCACCACCGTCTCTCTAGCCGGTCCCTTCACCAACCTGGCCTTCGCAGCCGTATGTCTTCTTCCTCTCTCCTGGGGGATCGTCGACCGGGCCAGCCACCCTGTCCTGGCCCCGGCCCTGGCCTTTCTCGGCTTCCTCCAGATCATTGCCTTCGTGTTGAACATGTTGCCGGTACCCGGACTCGATGGGTTCGGGGCCCTGGAACCCTACCTACCGCGCCCCCTCCTGGCCGCCATCGCCCCCCTCCGGCGCTGGGGGATGCTCATCCTGTTCGCCCTCCTGTTCTATGTGCCGTCCGTTCGTGACGTCTTCTGGAGCGCCATCGGCGGCCTGCTCGACAGCTTCGGAGTCGATCGATCTCTGGCCAGCGACGGCTGGCGCCTGTTCCGCTTCTGGGCCTGAACCCTCCAGCCAAGGACGATCAGTGCTCAGCGATCAGGGCATCGATCTGATCGGCGACAGCATCGTCGTCGTTGGCCCCGATGATGGCACCCGCCGCCTCCTTGGCATCTGCTGATCCGTTGGCCATGGCGTACGAGCGACCCGCCCAGCTCAACATCGAGATGTCATTGTGATTGTCACCGAAGGCGGCGACCTCATGTCGGCCTATCCCGAGGTCGCCGGCCAAGAGCTCGACGGCCATCGCCTTGGTCACCAGGCTGGCGGCCAGCTCGATGAAGGCCAAGCCCGAGTAGCTGGGAACGGCATGGTCGCCGACGACGGCCGAGACCCCGTTGAACAGGTCATCGAGGTCACGGGACTCATCGAAGATGAGGATCTTCTGGACGGGACGGGTGAGCTCGACCAGGACATCGTCAATCGGCTCCAGATCAGGGACCCGGGGGACGATTCGCTCGAATCCGGACTCAAACGAAGCGGTGTCTTCGAACTCGATGGCCAACCCGGCCGCCGGGAACGCGGCCCGAAGCCTCACGATGAGGCGTCGGGCCAGCTCAGCGTCGAGCCAGAAGCCACGAACGACCTCGGCCCGTCCCAGGTGCCAGGTCACCGACCCATTGGAGAAGATCCAGTGGTCGACGAAGTCGAGCTGTTGGATCACATCTTCGGCAATCATGCGAGGCCGGCCGGTCGCTGGGACCACCTCGATCCCAGCCGCCCTCGCTCGCAATACAGCATCTCGGACCTGAACCGACACGGTGCCGTCACTCCGCAGCAGGGTTCCATCGAGGTCGGTTGCGATGAGCCGAATAGGGTGGACCATCATGGTGCCCCTGGGCTCCCGGTGGCGGCCAGGCACTGTTCGGCCGTCTCGTTCATGAGGGCCCACAAGGCTTCGACGTGGGACTGCTCGGTTGTCTCGACCCCGATCGAGACCCGGACCATCCAGCTGTCACGAAGGAGGGATGGGGTGAGGTAGGCCTGCCCCGAGTCATTGATGGCCTGGACCCACCGCTGGGTATGAGCCTCGAGCTCGGCCGAATCGAGCCCCGCTGGCCGGTGGCGGACGCAGACCGTCTGTAGGGGGACAGGAGCCACCAGCTCCCAGTCGGGATGGGCCTCGACCTGACCCGCCAACCAGGCCGTGTTGTCCAGGTCGCGGCGGATGCGGGCCCGAATGGCATCGGCACCATCGAGGCGTAGATGGAACCAGAGCTTGAGGGAGCGGAAGCGGCGCCCGAGTGGGACTCCCCAGTCACGGTATTGGGTCACCTCACCGTCAACGGTTGAGCGGAGATAGCTGGGGTTCGTCGACATCACCCGGATCAGATGCTCGACGTCGCGGATGTAGAACAAGGAGGTGTCGAGGATGGTTCCCATCCACTTGTGGGGGTTCCAGGTGATCGAATCCGCTCCTTCGACCCCGTCCCACAGGTGGCGGTAGTCATCGAGGAGCATGGCTGTTCCAGCCATGGCGGCGTCGACATGGACCCAGGCCCCGTGTTCGCCGGCAACGGCCACGATCTCGGGCAGCGGGTCGAAGGCGGTGGTGCCCGTAGTGCCGACGGAGGCAACAACCGCGGCCGGGACTCGGCCCGCCGCTCGATCGTCGGCCATGGCTCGAGCCAGGGCGCCGGGATCCATGGCGAAGGTCTCGGGGTCATCGTCGACCAGGTGCAGATGATCACTCCCGTAGCCAGCCAAGAGGGCGGCCTTGCGGACCGACGAGTGAGCGTGGACCGTGCAATACACGACGGGAGCGGCACTGACTACGGTGAGGCCACCCCCGATCTGGCTGTGGCCGGTGGCACGCTCCCTGGCGATGAGCATGGCGACGAGGCATGAGGTCGACGCAGTGTCGTGGATAGTGCCTGACCAAGCATCGGAGAGCCCAGTGAGCTGTCGCATCCAGTCACAAACGACCTCTTCGACCTCAGTCAGGGCCGGACAGCTCTCCCAGGAGATGCCGAGGCCTCCGAGACCCGACGAGGCCAGGTCGCCCAGGACCGAGGCCAGGGAAGCATTCGACGGGAACCAGCCGTAGTGCATGGGGTGTTGGACCTGGGTCATGCCGGGTACCACGATGGCATCGAGATCGCTGATGAGGTCTCCGATGGAATCGGTGCCGGTGGGGGGCTTCATTGGTAGAGCAGCAGCGACCTCACCTGGGCCGGTGGTGGCCTTCACCGCCCGGTTGTCGAGCGTTGCCCGGTAATCGGCAATCCAGTCGATCAGGTCGTGACCGGCGGCTCGAAACTCCTCTGTGTCCATCAGGCCAGGGTATGCGGGGCAGTCTGGGTCCCGATCGGGTCCGTTGAGGGCCGGTGACGGCGGGTTGGAAATGAGGCGAAGGTGGCGGCAGGGTGATCAGCTATGGATGCAGTACTGACGGTAGAGCGAGTTGGGGTGGTCGGCGGAGGCCTCATGGGCTCGGGGATCGCTGAAGTATCGGCTCGGGCCGGTGCCGACGTCATCGTCATCGAGGCCAATGATCGGGCGGCCGCTGCCAGTCGGGAACGTGTTGTCGAATCCTTGGCCCGAGCCGTCAGGGCCACCAAGATCACCGATGACGAGTTGGTGGCGACGATGGAGAAGATGTCGTTCACCACCGACATGAACGAGCTGGCCGATAGGCAGATGGTGATCGAGGCCATCATCGAGGACGAAGCGGCCAAGACGGCAACGTTCAAGAGCATCGACTCCGTACTGGATGGCGAGCAGGCCATTTTGGCTTCGAACACCTCGTCGATCCCGATCATGAAGTTGGCCATGGCCACCTCACGCCCCGAGAACGTGATCGGCATCCACTTCTTCAACCCGGTACCCGTCCTCCAACTGGTCGAGATCGTGACCTCCCTTCACACCTCAGAGTCGACAGTGGCCCAGGCCGAGGCCTTTGCCCACGACCAGCTGGGCAAACGGACGATCATGTCGAAGGATCGGGCCGGCTTCATCGTCAACGCCCTACTGATCCCCTATGTCCTGTCCGCCATTCGAATGTTCGAGTCTGGTTTCGCCTCGAAGGAGGACATCGACCAGGGAATGATCACCGGGTGTGCCCACCCCATGGGTCCACTGGCACTGGCCGACCTGATCGGTCTCGACACGACGATGGCCGTCGCCGACTCGCTCTACGACGAATTCAGGGAGCAGCTCTATGCCCCTCCCCCCCTCCTCGCTCGCATGGTCGAAGCCGGCCTCCTCGGCCGCAAGTCCGGCCGAGGCTTCTACGACTACTCCTAGCGGAGTCCCGCTAGACCCCTTTGGTTACAAGATGCGACGGCGGTAGCTGGTGAGGGGGCGACCAGAGGTGTCCTCACCGGGCACATGACCTGCGATCAGGAGCTCGTCGGCCCCGCCAACCCAATCGTCTCGCTCAATCCGCCCGGGGAAGGTCAAGATCGCAGCAGAAACCTTCTTGATGTCATCGGCGGTGAAAGCGGCAATCTGCTCCCAGGTCTTGATACCGAGATCGTTCAGAGTTCGTTCCATGACCGGACCGATCCCGTTGATGGCCTTCAGGTCGTCGCGATGATCGGCCCCCGGGGTACCCAGCTGGGTGGTTCCCTGCTGCCATGAGGGCTCGATCGCCTGGTCAACGAGAGGCGAGGCCTTGAGCCGGACCACATCGTCTTGGGCCGCTAGCAGCTCTGCTTCGAGCTGGCCGGTCCGGCTTCTGGTCTCTTCGAGCTCGATCCTGACCGACCTCAACTCGGCGTCGAGCGTCTCGGCTCTGCCCGCCGCGACTTCGAGGGAAGCCACGCACTGCTCGAGCTCGGCAACCCTGCTGGCCGAAGCTCGAAGGGTGACCAGCTCATCATCGTCGTGAGGCTGGTTGACCTGAAGGCGCAACTTGGAGACCTCGACCTCGAGCCGATCAGCCTGTTCCCCGCGATGGCGGAGATCAACGATACTACGCTCCAGCTCGGGAATCCGATTGGCCAAGGTCTGAGCATCGCTCAACTGGCCCTGGATGGCAGTCAGCCGCTCGGCCCGCTGGGTTAGCTCGACGACCTCGGTCTCGAGCTCGGCAACCCGTTCCCCCTTGCTGTGAAGCGAGGAGATACGCAACCTCAACCGGTCTGACTCGGCTTCGCTATCGAGCCGGAGACGCTCGTAGCTCTCGGCCTCCTTGCGCCGATGCCATAGCCATACGCCGAGGCCGAGCAGAAGGCCAGCCAGGAAGCACAGGAGGAGCGCCAGGAATACTGTCCTAAACCACCAAGGCATGAGACGAATCCTTTCGCGAGGTATACCGACTTGGCTTCAGCTCGATCACGAGGCGAGCTCCCATTCGATTCGACGATTTCGTTGTTTGTCGTTCGCAGTCTTCTCGGGCGAAACGAGGAGCTGTTCTTCGCCCACTCCCTTTGCCTCCAGACGGGCAGGGTCGACGCCACCCTCGCTGACGAGATAGTCGACGACGGCCTGCGCCCGAAGCTGGCTCAGGTCAAGATTGCGGCTGGCACGCCCATCGGAGTCCGTGTGGCCGATGACCAGGAGGTTCCCACCATCGGCCCGCTCGTTGAGGAGGGCTGCCGCCTCATCGAGGGTGACCCGAGCCGCCGGGCGGATGGTGGCCCTGCGGGCGTCGAACTCAATGGGTTCCAGTACGAACAGCTCGTTGAGGACGTCGGCAACCGTGGCCACCTCGAGCTCATCGCTCAACTCATAGCCGAGACCAATGGCCAATGCCATCGCCGACGCCACCACCTCACCCCGTTGATCGTCGCTTCCTACCTGGCCCCCGACAACGATGGCACCGCCTACCGATCCGACCCCTTCTTCATCAACGGTCAGCTCGTCGGTGATGCTTCCTCGACCGAAGTGGGTCTCAGCCAGAGCCAGGACGTCGGATCGGACTTGCTCGCTCGACACCACGCCTTGGAGTGTCACCCCACTATCGGCCGCGACGACGAGGTCGATCTCGGTCGGAGGAAGGGCAGGGGCCGAGTCCTCGGT